>JAWXCJ010000188.1:0-25025 GCA_034408875.1 Actinomycetota bacterium | reverse complement strand
GCGAACACGCGCACCGGACCCCGTTCGATGACGACCTTCTGGGTGCCGAGCGGGCGCCCCTTCAATTCGGTGAGTGCCATGGAGCGCCGAGGCTAGCGCGACGACTTATTGGGCTACTCGCTTCCGGAGCTTGTGTTTCATGACCTTCCCCGTGGCGTTGCGGGGGAGGTCGGCGACGAACCACATGTGACGGGGCCGTTTGTAGTCGGCGAGACGTTCGGCGCAGAATGCGTCGAGCGTCTCCGCGTCGCATGTCGCGCCCGGCTTGAGGACCACGAAGGCGCCGATGTCCTCGCCGAGCACCTGGTGGGGCACGCCGACGACGGCGGCTTCCTGCACGTCGTCGTGCTCGAGGATCACGGCCTCGACGTCGGTGGCGTACACGTTGTTGCCGCCGCGGATGATCATGTCCTTGATGCGGCCCGAGATGTACACGAAGCCTTCGTCGTCGAGGTACGCGAGGTCGCCGGTGCGCAGCCAGCCGTCTTCGGTCCATGCCGACGCGGTCGCGCCGTCGTCCTTGTAGTACTCGCGGCGCTTGCCCGGTAGGCGCACGAGCAGTTCGCCGACGGCGTTCGCGGCGCGCGGTTCGTCGTCGTCGGGGTCGACGACCTTGATTTCCATCGGCGGCATCGGCTTGCCGACCGATCCCGGTTTGCGGTCGAGGTCTGCCTTCGGCATCACGATGTACGCGGGCCCGGCCTCGGTGAGGCCGTACGAGTTCGCGACCGAAGCCTGGGGCATGCGGTCCTGCAATCGCTTCAACGTCGCGGGCGCGAGCGGCGCGGAACCGATCGACACCGCGAACGGCGACGACAGGTCGGCACCTTCGAAGCGTTCGCTCGCGGTCACGAGTTCGGCCATCGCCGGGACCATGAAGATCATCGCCGGCTTGTCTCGCTCCACCACGTCGAACCAGTGGTCGACGTCGAACTTCGGCATGTAGAGCCCGGCCAAGCCCATCTTCATCGGGTTGTAGATGAAGCTCATGCCCGCGAACGTGAAGAGCGGCGCGCCGTGGAGCCACCCGCGGCCCATCCATTCCGGCACGGAGTTGGGCATCATCGCGACGTTGCGGTGCCGCACGAGCACGCCCTTCGGCAGGCCCGTCGTGCCCGACGTGTACATGATGTCGGCCATGTCGTCGGCGTCGAGCGGCACCTGAATCTCGTCGTTCTCGTAGGCGTCGATCTCCGACCACCGGTCCATGGTCATCGTGGCCGCGACCGGTATCGGGACCGTGAGATTCGTGACGACCGCCGCCGGTTCGGCGTGCGAAAGGATCGTCGCGACTTCGTCGGCGACGAGGCGCGTGTTCACCGGCACCATGACCGCGCCCGCCTTGTGGATTCCCGCGTACGTCGTGATCCACCGCAGGCACTCGGTGCTCTCGAGGTAGATCGCGACGCGGTCCTGCCTCTCGACCCCGTGGTCGAGCAGCCAGCGCGCCACCTGGTTCGACCGCTCGTCCCACTCGCGAAACGTGATCGCCGTGCCCGTGTCGAGGTCGCGGTACGCGACATCGTCGGGCCGCGAACTGGCCATGAACCGCAGTTGGTCGACGAGCATCGGGCCTTCGGGTTGGACGGTCACATCCCGAACCCCATGGGCGGCACCTTGCTGCGGCGGCCGCCGAACAACTCGTCCTTGCGGTCGATGAGCTCCTGCGGCGTCCACCGGCCCTCGCCCCGGTCGAGCATTCCGACCATTGGGAACGTCTCCATCAGGTGCACGCGCGTGCCCCACACCACGAACACCTGGCCGGACACGTCGGCCGCGGCGTCGCTCGCGAGGAACACCACCATCGGCGCGATCTGCTCGGGGTCCCATTCCGGGCCGCTCATGAAGTCGGCAGCCCCGGCGACACTCTCGGTCATCCGCGTGCGGGCCCGCGGGCAGATCACGTTCGCGGTGACGTTGTACTTCCTCATCTCGCGTGCGAGGACGATCGTCATCGAGACGATGCCGGCCTTCGCGGTCGAGTAGTTGACTTGACCGGTCTGGCCGTACAGGCCCGACTCGCTCGCGGTGTTGATGATGCGCCCCGAGACGGGTTCGCCCGACTTTCCGAGCTCGCGCCAGTGGCGCGCCGCGTGGTGGCACATGGCCATGTGCCCCTTGAGGTGCACCGTGATGACGGCGTCCCACTCGGCCTCGGTGATGTTGAAGCTCATCGCGTCGCGCAGCACCCCGGCGTTGTTCACGAGCACGTCGAGGCCGCCGAAGGTGTCGAGCGCGGTCTGCACGACGACGCCCGCACCGTCCCAGTCTGCGACGTTGCCGGCGTCGGGGTGCGCCCGGCCACCCGCCGCGGTGATCTCGTCGACCACCTCCTGCGCGACCGCGCCGTCGCTGTCGTTCACGACGACGGCCGCGCCCTCGGCCGCGAGGAGCAGCGCGTGCCCGCGGCCGATGCCGCGACCCGCGCCGGTTACGAGCGCCACTTTTCCGTCGAGGAGTCCCAAGGGGCCGGAGTATCACCTGACGCGCGCGTCATGGTCAACCACCCGAAGGGGGGAGCACCACCGCTTCGCCCGGAAAGATCAGGCTCGGGTTGCCCGACCGCAGCGTCGTTCGATTCGCGTCGATGACGGCGTGCCAGTAGCGCGTGACAGCTTGTGTATCGGCCGTGGCGCCGAGTTCGGCGCGCGCGATCTGCCACAGGTTTTCGCCGGACTGCACGACGTGCGTGCGCGCGGCCGGGACCGGGACCGGGGGAGCAGTGGGCGCGGGGGTTGGTTCGGCGTGCGGCGCGCGCACGACCGGTTCGTCGGCGACGACCACCGCGACGGGCGGGCGGTCGGCGGCGTGCGCAACCTGCGGTGCCAGCACGACCGATGCGCTGCACGCGACGCCCGCCAACCGGCGGACCACCGCGGGCGACCAGCGGGCGAGGTGGCCCGCAACCCGGAGCTGCGGCCTGACCCGCGTCGCGGCGCAGGCGAGCGCGCCGAGCGCGAACCACGCGCCGAGGGCGAGGGCGACGATCGCGGCGGCCTGTTCGAGGAGCCTGGTTGCTTCGTCGAGTGTCTGCGTATCCACCATTGGGCTACGACCTCCGTCGCTCGAACGTCCGTGCAACGTTGGTCATGAACCGCTCCTCCGGTCTGCGCCTGGATGCCGTCACCATGTCAGATCATCTGAGATTGTGTCAAACGGCGAATACATGTATCGTCGGGCCGTGCTTCCGAGCGATGCCACCGCGGCTCTCGATTCGCTACTCGACCGATCGTTGGGGGCCGACGTGCCCGCCGTGCCGTTCCCGCCCCGTCCTTCCGAGCTACCCCCTCGGCGCCCCCGGCGCCGGCTCGGACGGATGGCGGCGGGCGCGGTCGTCGGCTCCCTCGTCCTCGCCGTGTTGGTGACCGGCCGGTTCGGCGGCGAGCCCGAGTCGGAACCGGCGAGCCCGCCGCGTGCGGTGTCCACGACTGCCGTGCCGCCCACGCCCGAACCTGTCGCCCGTTCGACGGTCGACGGGGTCGACGTCGAGGTCCGCGAACCCGCCGAACTCGACGCGGCCTACCGCGCCGTCGCGCCCGACGACGGCGTCGCGGCCGTCGGTCCGGCTCGGTGTGCGCTGGGCGCGGCCGAGGAACGCGCCTGGTCTCGCCCGGACCAGCCCGATCAGGCTGCAGGCCGGTACCGCTGCGTGATCGTGAACGGGGAGGCGTCGATGTGGTGGACCGTCGACGACCGCGGCCTGCTCGCACGCGCGGTGGCGGCCGACGACGACCTCGCCACGTTGTTCGCCTGGTGGCTCGCGCACGGCGAGGCGCCGGAGTTGCCTGACCGGTAACTGTTTCCCCTGCTAGGTTCCGGCCGTTCGTGTGACTGCTGTCTCTGGGGGATAACGCCGATGTGGTTGTTCAATGACTACGGCTTCTCGAACGCCTTTCGCATCGCGCACGTGTTCGCCGCGATCATGTGGATAGGCCTGCTGTGGTTCTTCAACTTCGTGCAGGTTCCGGCGTTCGCCGAAATGGACCCGGCCGCGCGCAACAACGCGCTCGACAAGTTGACATGGCGCGCGCTGTGGTGGTTCCGCTGGGCCGCGGCCGCGACCCTTTTGCTGGGCATCATGATCATCGGGGCGCTGCCCGACGGCTACTTCCCCGACGGTGACGCATGGGGCTACTGGAGTACTCCGTCCGGTGCGGGGCTGCTCATCGCGATCATCCTCGCGACCATCATGGCCGCCAACGTGTGGATGGTGATCTGGCCGAACCAGCAGATCGTCATCGCCAACGCCCGTAACGTGCAGGGCGGCGGTGACGCGAACCCCGACGCACCCGCCGCGGGGCGCGCCGGCGCGATGGCGTCTCGCCAGAACACGATCTTCTCGTTCCCGGTGCTGTTCTTCATGCTCGCGAGCGGTCACGTGTTTCCGGTCGGCGGCGATTTCGACTTCGACCCGTCGGGCACCAATGTCATGATCTACCTGCTCCTCGGCCTCGCCGTCGCAGTGGTCATGGAGCTGAATGCGCTGGGCAAGATCAGCGGGCGCGGCAACGGCGGCATGAACATGCTCTACGAGACGCACAAGAACGCGATGTACACCGGCCTCGGGCTGATCCTGTTCTTCTACGTCGCCGCCGAAGTCCTGCTCGCGAGTTGACGAGGCGCTAGACGCCGAGCGCGTCGGCGATACGGGCGCGATGCCAGCCCGTTGAACCGAACATCGTCTCGCCCGACTTCATGCGCTTCACGTACAGGTGCATGTCGTGCTCCCACGTGTAGCCGATGCCGCCGAGGATCTGGATGCCTTCCTTGCCGAGCAGGCGCTGGCAGTCACCCGCCGCAGCTTTCGCGACTGAGGTCGCGCTCGCGCGGCGGGGGTCGTCCTCGGTGATGGTGAGCGCGGCGAAGTAGCCGGTGGCGCGGGCCCGTTCGAGGGCGATGAGCATGTCGGCGAACTTGTGCTTGATCGCCTGGAACGACCCGATGGGCACGCCGAACTGTTCGCGGTGCTTGGCGTAGTCGAGCGTCACGTCGAAGATCGTCTGCGCGGTACCGACCATCTCGAGCGCGAGCCCGACGGTGGCGTGTTCCAGCGCGCGGCGCACGCCGTCGGCGGAGGCGCGACCGAGGACGCGGTCGTCGGCGACGCGTACGCCGTCGAGGTGCAGGTGCACGAGTCGGCGGCTGCCGTCGATCGTGCGCACCGGTGTGGCGGCGACGTCGGCCGCGGGAACGACGACCACGCCGACGTCGGAACCGGTCCGTACGACGATCGCGATCTCGTCGACCGTGTCGCCTTCGATCACCCCGCGCACTCGCCCGCGAGGACGCCGCCGGTGAATGACGCGGGGGCCTCCGAGGGGTCGTACGCGCCGATGGCGAGCGTCCCCGCGATCTCGCCCGCCGCGACCGCGCCGAGGAAGCGCGCCTGCTGCTCGTCGGTGCCGCACTCGGCGAGCACGGGCACGAACTGGGTGACGGTCGCAAGGAGAGGTCCGGGCGCGATGACGCGCCCGAGCTCTTCGGCGAGGATCGCGGCTTCGAGCATGCCGAGCCCGATGCCGCCGTGCACCTCGGGCACCGTCAGCGCGGGCCAGCCGAGCCCCACCTCCGTGGCCCACAGGTCGCGCGCGCCGGTACCGCCGCCGACGACCGCCCGCGCCAGCGTCACCGGACTCTCGTTCGTGAGCACGGCCCGAATGGCGTCGCGCAGCGCGTCCTGGTCGGAAGTGAATTCGAGTTCCACTACGCGCGGACCTCGGCCGCGAGGGCGCGCCGGTCGACCTTCTCGCCGACCGTCAGCGGGAGCGCGTCGACGACATGCACGGCTTCGGGCAACTTGTAGCCCGCGAGCTGGTCCGACGCGTACGCGCGCAGCGCGTCGAGCGCGGGCGGGCGTGCCGGGTCGCGGGCGACGACGACAGCCACCCCGATCTCACCCATGACCGCATCGGGGCGGGGGACGACCGCGACGGCGGCGATGTCGGGATGGGTCGAGAGGACGGCTTCGACTTCCACGGGGTACACGTTGTAGCCGCCGCGCACGTACATCTCCTTACTGCGCCCGACGAGGCGCAACCGGCCCCGGTCGTCGAGCCGGCCGAGATCGCCGGTGCGGACGAACCCGTCGGGCGTGAACGCCGCCGCGGTCGCCTCCGGGTCGCGCCAGAATCCGGCCATCACCGCGGGGGAGCGCAGGCAGACCTCGCCGACCTCGCCCGCCGTGACGTCGAGGCCGTCCTCGCCGCGCAGGGCCAGCTCGACGCTCGCGTGCGGGCGCCCGACACTCTCGATCGCGTCTTCGTCGGGATCGTCGAAGCCGGTCCCGAGACCGATCCCCGCTTCGGTACATGAGTAGCGCGTCGCGAGCTTGGCGCCGAAACGCCGGCGGGCTTCGTCCGCGAGCCCGGGCGTGACCGGGCCGCCGCCGACGACGATGAAGCGCACACTCGACAGGTCGTACGCGTCGAAGTCGGGCCGGCGGAGCATGAGCGCGACTTGACTCGGCACCCCGGCGACCGATGCCATCTGCTCGCGTTCGAGGAGCGCGAGGGCGTCTTGGGCGCGCCAGCGCGTCATGATGAAGTTGGTGCCGCCCTTGCGCAGGTTGCCGGGGAGCTTTGTCATGAACCCGAGGTGCGCGAACGACGTGCCGGTGAACGAGCGGCCACCACCGTCCCACGTCTCGCCGACGTCGGTCTGCGTGATGAACGCAATCTGCTTGTCGCAGTAGAGCGCGCCCTTCGGCAGGCCGGTGGTACCCGATGTGAAAATGATCGCGAGCGGCCGCTCGGGGTCGTCGGCAAGCGGGCTCGCGGCGGCGCCGGTGACACGCAGATCGGCGAGGACCGCGTCGGCACGCTCCGCCGCGGTGAACTCCTCAGCGGTCAGGACGACCTTCGGGTCGGCGAGGTCGAGCATCGCCTGGCGTTCGCGGTCGGAGAGCCGGTCGTTCACGCCCGCGGTGATCGCGCCGAGCTTGGCTGCGCCGCAGTACGCGAGCAGGTACTCGGGCCCGGGCGGCAGGATGAGCGCCATGACGTCGCCGGGGCCCAGCCCGCGCCGCGCCAGTCCGGCCGCGACCTCGTCGGAGATGCGGTCGATTGCCGCGTAGGTCAGGTCCCAGCCGGCCTCGGCGACGTAGGCAGTACGATCGCCGAACCGTCGGGCCGCTTCGGTGATTGTCGCCGGCAGCATCAGGTTTGAAGGATCGTGCACCGTGGCCGAAGCGCACAAGTCGCCGCGACCCAACGGTGCCCGGCGCGTCGCTCGCCGCCGCGACGGTGAAACGGTGTCGGGTACACCGGCTCAGGGGCGGGAACTGCGGGCCCAGGGGCGCAAGACCATGGCCCGATTGCTCGACGCCGGGCTGCGCGTGTTCGCCGAGCGCGGCTACCACGCCGCCCGTGTCGACGACATCGTGCGTTCTGCGCGCACCTCTCACGGGACGTTCTACCTCTACTTCGCCAACAAGGAAGACCTGCTGCGTGCGCTCGCGGTGGAGTGCGCGCGTGAGATGGATGCGCTCGCGGAACACCTTGGACCGATCGGACCCGACCGTGAGGGCTACGAGGAACTCCGCCGGTTCCTCTCCGGGTTCGTGGCGACCTACCGCAACTACGGCCCGGTGATTCGCGCCTGGATGGAAGGTCACGTCGAAGACCGCGACGTGTCCAACCTGGGCGTCAAGGCGTTCACCGGCATTGCCACTGCGTTCGGTCGCCGCATGCACGAAGCCGGCGGGCGCGGCGACCAGGTGTCGATCTCGGCGCTCATGGCGATGCTCGAACGCTTTGCCTACTTCTTCGTCTCGCGCCGCCTCGAGTTCGATGACGCGCGCATGCTCGACACCGTCGCCCACATCGTGCACCGCGGGTTCTTTCGAGCTCCCCTTAGCGCGACGCGCTGAACCTGCCTTCGCGCGCGGCGAGGTACACGGCCTTTGTCGCGCCGAGCAGGGGTACCGCGAACAGCGCACCCACGACGCCGCCGGCCGACACCCCGACCAGCGCCGCGACCATCGTCGACGGCGGCGTGAGGCTCACGGCCCGACCGACGATGACGGGCTGGATGAGATGGTTCTCGATGTTCTGGTACACGAGGAAGATCGCGATGCAGGCGAGGGCCGTGCCCGCGCCCTGGGTGGCGCCGAGGAGCACGAACGGCACGGCACCGAGCAGCCCGCCGATCTGGGGGATGAGGTTCGTCATCAACACCCACGCGCCGACGAGTGGCGCGAGCGGGACGCCGAGCACCAGTGACGCGCTCAGCATCACCGTGCCCGCGAGGGTCGCGACGAGGAGCGACCCCGCGATGTACTTGCCGACGACTTCGTAGACGAGTTGCGCGAATCGGTCGGCGTCGTCGCGTCGATGCGACGGCACGAGCCGCCGGGCGCGCCGGGCGAGGTTCTCGCCGTCGAGGAGCAGCGCCGCCGCGAGCAAGATCGTGAGGAACCCGGCGGCGATGCCGTCGGCGATCGTGCCGACCGCGTCGACGACGGGCGTGTCGTCACCACTGAGGCGCTCCGGGAGGTCGTCGAGCCACTCCTCGACGTCGCGGTGAACGTCGTCTTCGCTGATGCGATCGCCGACGAACGGAAGGTCACCGAGATCGTCGACAACACCAGGGATGTCGTCGTCGAGGTCGCGTACCTGGCGGATCGTCGGCACGGTGATGAGCGCCAACGCGGTCGCGAAGATCAGGACGAACCCGAGCAGCACCAGGCTTGCCGCAGGGGTGCGTGACCACCGCGTGCGGCGTTGCACGAGCTCCACCAACGGATTCAACGCAAGCGCGAACAGTCCGCCGATGGCCAGCGCCGTCAGGGTGCGCGGGACCGACCGGACGAACCACACCGTGATCGCGAGTACAGCAAACGCGATCGCGAGGTTGAGCGCGGAGCGGGTGTCGAGATCGATGCGCGTCGGGGGTCCGCTCTCGCCGCTCGACACGTCGGTAGCGTACGGGCGAATGGCGCAGCCGGCGCGGATCGACGATGTTCCCCGAGTGTGGATCTCGTTGCGGACCGCACTCGCCATCGCGTTCGCGTTCGCGGCGACTGTGTTGGTCCTCGAGATCGCCGCCGACGCTCAGCGGGTGATCGCGTGGGCCCTCACTGCCGCGGCGGTTGCCGCGCTCGTCAATCCCGCGATCACGCTGCTCGACCGCTACATGCCGCGCGCGCCGGCGGTGCTGGTCGTCGTCGTGGTGGTGCTCGGCTCGGCCGGCTACGTCGTCTACCAGGTCGTCGACGATGTCAGCGACCAGACCAACCGGCTGAAGCGACTCGCCCCCGAGCGCGCCGCCGAACTCGAGGAGGACTCGGAACTCCTCCAGGAGATCGAGCTGACCGACCGCGTCGAACGGTTGGTCGAAGCGATTCCCGAACGGTTGCGTGGTGGCACGACCGCGGAAGCGATCCGGTCCGCCGCGAACCGCGGGCTGGCGCTCGTCGTCGGGATCGTGCTGACGCTCTTCTTCATCGCCTACGGCCCGCGCCTTGTCGACGGTGGATTCGCGCAGATTCGCGACGAACGGCGCCGGCGGCGCATCGAGCGCGAATTGCGCACCGGGTTGCGGCGCGGACTGTTCTACGCGCGCATCAAGCTCGGCGAAGTCGTGATCGAAGGCGTGCTCGCGTACGCCATCGCCCGCGCCGCCGACGTTCCCGGCCCGGCCGCGTTCGGCGTGTGGGTCGCGCTATGGACGTTGCTCCCGATCGCGGGCCTGTTCATCGGCGCGGTGCCGATCGTCGCGTTCGCGGCGGCGCAGTCGACCACGACGGCCGTGTTGGTCGCGCTCGCGTTCGTCGCGATCGGCGTCGGGGAGTGGTTCATCACCCGCAGTGCGGAACGCCAGTCCGTTCACGTCGGACCGTTCCTCGCCGCGTTCGCCATGTTCGTCGGGCTCGAGTTGTACGGCTTCATGGGCGCACTGCTGCTGTTCCTCGGCGCCATCCTCGCGGTCGCCATCGTCGAGGAAATCGGCCTCGAAGACATCGCCGAAGTGATCGACGGCGAGCCGGGTCCGGGCTAGAGGACGAGTTCGAAGAAGCGGGGCGCGTCGAGGGGATTGGCGCGGTACGCGTCGATCTCGCGGAAGCCGAGCGCTTCGTACACGTGAATGGCCGCGGTCATCGTGGCGAGCGTGTCGAGACGCATGGTGCGGTACCCCAGCCGCCGGGCTTCGGCCACCGCGTGTTCGGCGAGGGCGCGGCCGTGGCCACCGCCGCGGGCGTCCGCGCGCACGTACATGCGTTTGAGTTCGCACACGCCCTCGTCGGCGAACGGCCTGACGCCCGCGCACCCGAGGTTTTCTGCGAGGAATGCTGCACCGTTCGGCGGACCGTACTGCCGCGCGAGATCCGCGACCTCTTCATCGAACCCCTGGAAGCAGAGGTCGGCGTCGAGCCACTCCGAGTACTCGAGCACGAGCGCGCGGAAGGTCGCCCACTCGGCGGCGGTCGTCACCAGCCTGATCACGATGTCGATCTTCGCGCGTTCCTCACACTTCCCTAACCCGGACTTCCCGGGCCGGGACGAACCTCAGGGCATGAAACGCACGCACTACCTCGCTCTGGCCGGGCTTCTGCTCGTCGTCACCGCCTGCGGCGGTAATGACGACGACCCGGCGACCGAGTCCCCGTCGGCTGTCTCGGAGACGACGACTACGGCCGAAGCGCCCGCTTCGACCACGACCACGACTCCGGTCGTCGCGACGACAACCGTTCCGGCGCCGGTTCCCGATCCCGTGGCCATCGACGCTGACGCCTTCGACGCCGAGCTCGGTGACCTCGACCGACTCCTGGCCGACCTCGACGCCGCACTCGCGGACGCCGACGACGCACTCAACTCTTCGGAGGGATGACCATGCTTCTTCGCACACTCACCTTGGCCGGCGCGCTCACCGTGTCGCTCGCGACCGCGGCCGGCGCCGCGGACCCGCCGCCCGACATCGAATCGGCCCGCACGAGGTGCCTCGAAGCCGTCGCCAAGCGCTTCGTCACCATCGACGAACTGCAGGCGAAGGTCACCGACGCGACGGCGCTCACCGACAGCCATGAGGGTCAGCTCGAAGCCGAACTGGCGGGCGCGGAATCCGGCCTGATCGCACTGCGGCCGCAGATCGAGGTCGCGACGACCGGTGCCGAACTGCGCGATCTCTGCCCCAAGGTCGCGAACGACTACCGCGTGTACGTGCTCGAGGGCCCGACCGTGCATTTGACGATTGGCGGCGACACCGCGGTCAGCGCCGGTGACCGCCTCGACGAGATCGCGAACCGGCTCGGCGGCGCCATCGCCGACGCGCAGGCCTTGGGCGCCGACGTGGGCGACGCAGAGGTGTTGCTCGCCGAGATGCGCACGTCGATCAACACGGCCCGCACCCTCGCCTCACCCGTCGGTGAGGCCGTGATCCCGCTGACACCGGCCGACTACAACGCGGGGACTGCCCAACCGGTGCTGGCCGATGCCGAAACCGACATGCTGTCGGCGAAGACCGAACTCCGCGCCGCAGGCGACGACGCCCGGGCGATCGTGGAGATCCTGCGCGCGATCTAGAACTACACCCCGAGAATGACCGTGCCGGCCGACGAGAACCACCCACCCGTTCCGTTCACGCACGCCAGCGCGGCGTTCTCGACTTGGCGGCCGTGCGCCTCTCCTCGGAGTTGGCGCACGGCCTCCACCAACAAGAACATGCCCCGCATGCCCGGGTGGCAGTGGGAGAGCCCGCCACCGTCGGTGTTGGTCGGCAGTGCCCCGCCGACGCGCAACTTGCCGTCGGCCACGAACGCGCCGCCTTCACCCGGTGCGCAGAACCCGAGTGCTTCGATCGAGAGCAGCACCATCGACGTGAACGCGTCGTAGATCTGGCAGCAGTCGATGTCGGCAGGGGAGACGTCCGCCCGCTCGAACGCCAGTTTCCCGCTGCGCACTGCGGGCGACTGCGTGAAGTCGTCCCACTCGCTCATCGTCGTGTGCGACGTGGCTTCACCGGTGCCGAGCACCCAGACCGGCGCCTTCGGCAGGTCGCGAGCGCGGTCCTCGGACGTGAGCACGACTGCGCCACCGCCGTCGCTGCGGATGCAGCAGTGCAACTTCGTGAGCGGGTCGGCGATCATGCGGCTGCTCTGCACGTCGTCGATCGTGATCGGCTCGCGGTAGTACGCCTCGGGGTTCAACGACGCGTTGTAGCGGGTGGACACCGCGATCTCGGCGAGTTGTTCGATCGTGGTGCCGTACTCGTACATGTGTCGACGGGTCGCCATCGCGTACTTCGAGATGAGCGTGTGGCCGAACGGGGTGTCGAACTGCACCGGGCCCCGGGCGCCGAACGACAGGTTGGCGCTGCGGCGTCGCGCCTTGAGGTCGGCGCGTGTCGTGGAGCCGTACACGAGCACGACCGTGTTGACGTGGCCGGCCTGGATCGCCGCGGTCGCGTGCTCGACCATGAACTCCCACGCCGCGCCGCCCACACCCGTGCCGTCGACCCACGTCGGCTTCAGGCCCATGTACTCGGCAACTTCGATCGGCGCGAGCAACCCGGTACCGCACGACCCGACGCCGTCGATGTCGGCCTTCGTCAGACCTGCATCGGCGATAGCGCGCGACGCAGCCTGGTAGTGCAGTTCGTACGCCGTCTTCGTGTCGACGCGCCCGATGTCGGAGAGCGCGGCCCCGACGATCGCGACGTTTCTGGTCACGCGCGCGCCGTCTCCCCCGAAATTGCGCCATATGACGACCGAAACGGTCGCCGATTGTCGCAATTTCGGATCGGGGTCACCTCAATTTCCACTCGACCCGTTTGCCGGACGCGAACAGCTGCTGGCCTTCGGCGATCGACTCCTGGCTCGTGCCCATCGCGACGTACGCGTAGCCGAGGCGTACCGCCTCGCGCTGGGGCATCTCACGAGTCGACCACAAGGCGCGGACGGTGCCTTCGACGGCGAGGCGCGGTTGCGCGGCGATGATCGCGGCAACCTCGTGGGCGCGGGCGCCGAGATCGGCACCGGCGACGATCTCGCTGACCATGCCGATCTGGTGAGCCCGTTGCGCGGACATGCGCTCGTAGTTGCCCATGAGGGAGATCCGCATGATCTCCGGGAACGGCATGATGCCCGACATGTGGATGGGTTCGAACGACGCGCACATGCCGTGGGTGACGTGCGGGTCGAAGAACGTGGCGTGCTCGGCCGCGATGATGAACTCGGTTTCGCCGAGCATGTAGAACGCGCCGCCGCAGGCCATTCCGTTGACCGCGGCGATGACCGGCTTCCAGAGGTCGCACGACTTGGGACCGATGTTGTCGCCGGGGTCGTTGAACATAAACGGCGTGACGCCGGAACCGACGACGTCTTCGTCGGTCGTGGCGTCGGTCTCGCCACCCATCTGCTCCATGCGGTCGATGCCGGTGCAGAACGCCTTCTCACCCGCGCCGGTGAGCACGATGCACTTCACGTCGTCGTTGCGGCGCAGCCCGCGCCACAGCGACTTCAACTCGCGCTGCATCAACGAGTTGAACGCGTTATGCACGTCGGGCCGGTTCAACGTGACGGTCGCAACCCCGTCGGCCTCGGAGTACGTGATCGTCTCGAAGTCGGTATTCACGCGCGGCGCTGGGCGTCGATACCGGGGTTGGCCGACTTGAAGTGGTAGCGGTTCAGGATGCGGCCGATGTCGGTGGGGTTCCACTGCTTCGGCGAGCCGTCCCTCTCGGTAGCGAGGAACTGCTCGCCCATCTCCCACGGGTTGTACACGCACAGGTTGTTGCCGACCATGCGCAGCACCTGGCCCGTGACGTGCAGTGCCTCGTCGGAGGCGAGGAACACGACCGCGGGTGCGGAGTTGCCCGGGTTCATCGCATCGAAGGTTTCGTAGTCCTCGGGGTTCTTCACTTCCATGTTCGGCATCGCCTGGGCGACCATGCGGGTCGCGCCACCCGGGCCGACGCAGTTGGCGCGCACGCCGTAGCGGCTCAGTTCGAGGCCGGCGATGATCGTCATCGCCGCGATACCGGCCTTGGCCGCGCCGTAGTTGATCTGGCCGGCCTGGCCCTGGAGGCCCGCGCTCGACACGGTGTTGATGATCGAGCCGCGCGGTTGGCGGCCCTCCTTCGACTCGTTGCGCCAGTACACCGAGGCGTGGTGCATCGTGTTGAAGGTGCCGTACATGTGCACCTTCACGACGGTGTCGAAGTCGGAGGGAGACATCGAGAACATCATCTTGTCGCGCAGCACGCCCGCGTTGTTGACCAGCACGTCGAGGCGGCCGAACGCGTCGAGCGCGGTGCCGACGATGTTCTTGGCGCCGTCGAAGTCGGCGACGCTGTCGTAGTTGGCGACGGCTTCGCCACCGCGCGCCTTGATGACGTCGACGACCGTGTCGGCGGCGCGCTTGTCGCCTTCGCCTTCGCCCGACACCGATCCGCCAAGGTCGTTGACGACAACCTGCGCACCGTGGTCGGCGAGCATGATCGCCTCACCGCGGCCGACACCGTTGCCCGCGCCGGTGACGATGGCCACCTTGCCGGAGAGCATCCCCATTTGCGCGCACTCCTCGATCGAATGAAACTCGTACGAAACCTGACGTGCGCGTCACCTTATATCGGAGGGATTGTGGCGGTCGATACGAGTGCCGTGGGCGCGAAGACGGGCGCGTTCCGGGTCGCGCTCGAACGTTCCGTGCTTGCCAACTTCGCGAGATCGGTCGGTGACGCGAGCCCCGAGTACCGCGCCGCCGACGCGCCCGCACCACCGACGTTCATGTTCGCGGCGCCGTACTGGGCCGCGTTCACCGAGGACCAACCGCCAGACCCGACCAAGGGCGGCGGCAACGCCATGCACAAGCTCATGGGTGACCTCTACGCCCAGGGCGCGCTCGTCCTTCACGGGGAGCAGGAGTTCGAGTACCACCGCACGCCGATCGCAGGCGAGGTGCTCGACGGCGAGCAGACGATCACCGACGTGTACGAGAAGGAGACCGACATCGCGCGCATGACGTTCGTGGTCATGGAGACGGTGTGGCGCGACGCGCGTGACGGGTCGCCGGTCGTCACCGAACGGTTCAACCTCATCGCTCGTATCAGGAAGTAGGAGTCATGGCCCGCTTGCAGGACAAGGTCGCGATCATCACCGGCGCGGGGCAGGGCATCGGCCTGGCGTACGCGGAGCGGTTTCTCGCCGAGGGCGCCAAGGTTGTCGTCGCCGAGATCAACGAGGATCGCGCCAAGGTCGCCATGGATTCATTGAACGGTAAGGGCGACGCGATCTTCGTCGCGACCGATATCTCGGACCCGGACTCCGCGCAGCACTGTGTCGACGAGACGGTCAAGGAGTTCGGCACCGTCCACATCCTCGTGAACAACGCGGCGCTCTACTACGACATCGACAACTTCGATCCGAGCTACGAGTACCTGCAGAAGGTAACGGCGGTGAACCAGCACGGCGCGTGGCTCATGGCGCGGGCCGCGGCCCCCGCGATGGTCGAGCAGCAGTACGGCCGCATCATCATGCAGTCGTCGGGTGCCGCGTACGCGTACACGATGATGCCCGAGATGCCGTTCACCGGTCTCGGCAACTTCAGCTATTCCATCACGAAGTGGAGCGTCGTCGGCCTCACGAAGTTCCTCGCCGGGCAACTCGGCCAGTACAACGTGACGGTCAACTGCATCTGCCCGGGCGTGACGATGACCGAAGCCACGAAAAAGATCGTTCCCGACTTCTACATCCAGGGCATGACCGCGCAAACCGCGATGAAGAAGACCCTCGAACCCGAGGACCTCGCGGGGGCGTGCGTGTTCTTCGCGAGCGACGACGCCAAGTTCGTCACCGGCCAGGTGCTCGTCGTCGACGGCGGCCTGGCCATGCCCGGTTGACGCGCCGTTCGCATCTAGAGCGCAGCGATCAGCGTTGTGCCATTGCGGCTCGTCGGCGCGAGCCGGACGGCCGTCGGCAATCCCGGCGTCCATGCGTAGAGCACGCCATTCTGGTCGAACACGACGGTCTCGGACGGTGCGACGGCCCACTGGTTCACCTGCGTCGCGCCCGGTACGTCTCCGAACGTGCCGGCTTCGGCGTCGACACGAATGAGCGCACCGTCGTAGTTCTGGAGATACGCGATGTCGCCGGCAACCTTGTTCGTCCCCCATGTCGAAGCGTTGACGTCGAGATCGACGCGTTCGCCCGTCGCAACCTCGACGGCGTGCAGCGAGCACGCATGGCTGCTCTCGTAACAGAACTCGTCCTGCCAGAGGATGTGGTGTTCGGTTGCCGTCATCGACATTCCCGCGCTGCCCGCGTCGAGCTCGCGGCGGGCGCCGGTTCTGGTGTTCCAAGACTCGAGGCGCGGCGCCTGGTCGAACGAGGCCGGGATCGTGCGCAGGAACTCGTCTCCGACGATCGCCTCGGGCAGTGTGTGCACGGGATCCTCGGTCCGCGCTTCGCCGGTGATCCCGTCGATCGACATCACGTCGTACGACGAGTCGTCCTCGTGCGCGGTGAAGAGCCATGCGCGTTCGCGCCCGGCGGACGACATCAGGAGTTGCGCGGGGCCGAGCCGGAGCGGGACACCCTCGATGGGAATCCACGTCGCCTGCGCGCCGTCGCCGACGACGAATCCGCCGGTGACGGCGACGATCATGGGCCCCCAGCGTTCTCCGCGTGCGAAGCCGTCACCGAGGTCGAGTTCCGACATGTCGACCGCGCGCCGGGTTCCGTTCGCGGTGTCGATCAGGTCGACGCGGTTGCTCTCCACGTCGACGAGCGCGATCAGCACGCCGACCGGAGCCGAAATCCGGTCGGCGAGCGGGCTGGGCGGCACCGACCACACGCGGTCGAGGTTGACGACCGACGTGACAGCTCGGAGTTCGTCATTCGCTTCTTCTCGGCGACCGGTCGCCAGGTCCACGGTCTGGAGGAGGCGGCTTCCCAAGTCGTCGACGAGGACCATGCGTTCGCCGTCGCTGGTGAAGTCGAACGGCGCCGGCCACAGGAACGGCGGAGTGGGGGTCGGGGACGTGCTGCCCGCGCCCAGGGGCTCGCGCAACATGACGGTGCCGGAGGCGAGGTCGACCACGATCAGTTCCTCGTCGACGATCTGATCCGAGGAAACGCGCACGGCGAGCCGGGTGCCGTCGGCCGAGAACTTGCCCGCCGCGTCACCCGGCGAGAACAGCGGCAACACGCCGGGCACGGCGATCGTGCGGCTCGACGCGAGATCAGTGATCTGGAGGTCGCACGATGATTCGAGGCACGAGCCGAACCACGCAACGCGATCGGGATGCACTGCGGCGACGACTGCGGCGGACGAGTTCGGGAGCTTGATTGGTTCGGAACCGGGCGTCCATACCGACAAGCCCCACGGGTTGTCTTCGAAGCGGAGCACGAAGCCGGTCCGTACCGCGGTGACGGCGACCGTGTCCGGGGGCAGTTGCACGGGCTCGGCCGCGAACCCGATGGCTCGGAGCACGCCGTCGTCGGCCCGCCACCAGCCCAACCCGTTGACCGCCGGGAACACGGTGACGTCGTCGAGAGCGACGACGTTGCTGTCGGGTTCGACGACGAAATGTCGGTCGTTGTCGGAGAGAAGCAGCGACCCGTTGGCCGCACCCACAACTGCCACGCGGTTCCCGCTGACGCCCGGTATCCGTTCGGTCGCGACCGCGGTTGGGTCGAGGACGAGCACATCGCCGCGGCGCGTCAGGGCGAAGCGGCTGTCGAGCGAATCGAGGAACGGGCCTGCCTCCACTTCAGGGGGGAGTGCGGTCGGCGCGGTAGTGGTCGGAGGTGGCGCGGCCGTCGTCGCGGGCGTCGACGCCGCTTCGTCCGTCTGCGGGTCCTCACCGGTACTGAACGAATAGGCGACGAGGGCGACCACCACGACTACGACGCCAACTGCGATCCAGCGGCGCCGACCCGGCCCCAGCGGCTCGTTCGGCTCGCCGTCGCTTTCGATCCTGATGTCGATGTCGTCGTCGTCATCCTCGGCGAGGAGTTCGACGACGTCGAGTTCGCCGGTGGAGAGGTCGGTGCGCCGCTTCACGACTTCACATCCGCGCGACTCGACCGGGGGAGTGCGTCGAACGGGATGTCGCGGTCGACGCGCGGTTCGACCGGTAACCCGAGCACGCGTTCGCCGATGATGTTGCGCTGGATCTCGTCGGTGCCGCCGCGTATCGACATGCTCGGCGCAGTAAGGAACAGCGTCTGCCACTCGCCGTTCGGGTCGCAGGTGATTTCGGGGCCGAGAATGCGCGCCGCGACGTCGACGTACATGCGGAACAGGCGCGACCCCCGCAGCTTCATGCCCGATCCGTGTACACCGCGCCGGGCGGTCCAACCCATCACGCGGGCTTCGACGACGAGCGCGGCAATTGCGTTACGGATGAAGGGGTCGCCGAGCCGGTCGCGTTCGAGCGCGAGGGCGACCAGGCGGTTCGGGTCGAACATTCCGCCGCCCCCGCCGACGGCGCCGCGCTCGTGCCCGAGGCAGGTGACCGCGACTCCCCAGCCCTCACCCGTGTCACCGATGCGATCGGTGTCGGGGATGACCGCGTCGTCGAGGAAGACCTCGGTGAAGTGCGCGTCGCCGTTCATCTGGCGCAGGGGCCGCACGTTGACACCGGAAGCGTGTATGTCGATCCCGAACGCGGTGATGCCCCGGTGCTTCGGAACCGAACTGTCGTGGCGGGCGAGCAGCAACCCCCACTTCGAGTAGTGCCCGCGGCTCGTCCACACCTTCTGGCCGCTCACCGACCAGAGGTCACCGTCGCGCGTTGCGACCGCCGTCAGTCCGGCGAGATCGGACCCCGCGTCGGGTTCGGAGAACAGCTGGCACCAGATCTCGGAACCGTTCGCGATGGCCGGGAGCCAACGCGCGCACTGCTCGGGCGTGCCGTGCTCGACGAGGGTCGGGCCGACCAGTTCGACACCGACGAGGTACGGATAGAGGTCGGGTACTTCGAATGCGGCGAGTTCCCGGCGCACGATCGCGACTTCAGCGGGCGTCGCATCCAACCCGCCGTACGCGCGCGGCCACCGCGGCACGGCCAGTCCCGTGCCGGCGAGCGCGGCGAGGTAGCGCCGGCCCGCTTCGAGGTCGTCGCTCCCCGCGCCGAGGACCGAGGCCTGCGTGTCCGGGGTCCGGGGTTCCAGGCGCGCGCCGAGTTCCGCTGCGACCCAGGCCCGGAACTCGGCCGTATCGGACACGCCGTCAGCGCACCTCGTCTCGCAATGGGGCCTTGCGCACCTTGCCACTCGCGGTGCGAGGCAGATCCGACCGCACTTCGAGTCGCTCCGGCAACTTGAACCGGGCCAGGCCCGCCCGGAGCAGATGGTCGCGCACGTCATCCAGTGTGACGCCCGCGCCCCCGCGAACGATCACGAACGCGCAGACTTTTTCGCCCATGACGGGGTCGGGGAACGAAACGCACGCCGCTTCGACCACGGCCGGGTGGGTGACGAGCAGGGCCTCGACCTCCTGGGCCGACACGTTCTCGCCGCCCCGGATGATCACATCCTTGAGGCGGTCGACGATCGTCAGGTACCCGCCGTCGAACACCGCGAGGTCGCCGGTACGGAACCAGCCACCCTCGACGAACGCCTCGCGGTCGAGTTGCGCGTCGAGGTAGCCGCTGAGCATCTCGGGACCGCGCGCCAGCAACTCGCCCGGCGTGCCCGGTGCAACGTCGGCGAGCGTGTCGGGGTCGACGATGCGCAGTTCGGCCGCGCCGATGAGTCGGCCGTCGGTGGTCGCGTCGCGCTCAGGGTTGTCGCCGAGGCGACCAGTGGTCAGCGTCGGGTACTCAGTCGAGCCGTAGGTGCGTTTGCACCAGCAGTCGAACCGCGCCGCGCCTTCGCGCACCATCGCCGGCGCGACTCCGGCGCCGCCGAGGGAGAACATGCGCAACGACGACACGTCGGTGGTGGCGAAGGCTTCGTGGTCGACCATCGTGCGCATGAACACCGGCGTACTGATCATGACTGCGATGTGTTCGCGCTCGACCAGTTCAAGCGCGGCGCCCGGCTCCCACGTATCCATCAACACGGTCGTGATACCCGACGTGACCGGGAGCAACACGCCGTACGTCAGCCCGGCGACGTGCGTGACGGGCATCGGCAGCAACAGTGCTTCACCCGGATCTATAGCGTGCGCGGCGGCGATGCTGTCGGCCTCATGCCGCAAGCCCTGGTGCGTGTGCACCGCGCCCTTCGGGTCCGATGTCGTGCCCGACGTCCACAGCACGACTGCCAGGTCGTCGACGGTCACTGCGGCCGCCGGTGCCGCGCCTTCGGGAAGGAGCCCGTCGCGTACGACGATCACGGTTCCGTCGAACCCGGTCTCGGCGACGAGCGCGACGTAGTCGGTGCCGCGAAACGCACGGGGGATCGCAATCACCCGGGCGCCGGTCTGACCCAGGATGAAACCAACTTCACGCGTTCGCAGCGACGGGGTGATCGGGCTCGCGACCGCGCCGCAGTGCCACACGCCCCAGCAGAACGCGACTGCCTCCCACCAGTTGGGGAGCTGCCAGGCGACGAAGTCGCCCGGGCGCACCCCGGCCTCGTGCAGCAGCGCGCCGTAGCCGGATGCGACTTCGCGGAGTTCGTCGATCGTGACGCGTGCGTCGCCGTCGACGATCGCGAGGTGGTCGCCGTCGGCCGTCGCGAACCGGTCGAGGAGCGTTTCGTCGGTCCACGCGCCCGCGACGCGCCACGCAGCCTGGAGTTCGGGCGGTGCCGGGTGCTTCACGCGCCGTAGACGGGCGTCGGCGTGGGCGCCCGCGCGAGCAACTTCCGTACCGCGGGGCCGACCGCCGCCGGTTCCCAGCGCGCGTCCTGTTCGACGCGCGGGCCGTGGTGCCAGCCGTCGGCGACGGAGATGACGCCGCCTTCGACTTCGAAGACGCGGCCCGTGACGCCGCGCGAATCGGTACTGCCGAGCCACACGACGAGGGGTGACACGTTGCCCGGGTGGTTGGCGTCGAATCCCGATTCAGGTGCCGCCATGCGCTCGGCGAACACCTCTTCAGTCATGCGGGTGCGCGCGGCCGGCGCGATGGCGTTGGCGGTGACGCCGTAGCGGCCCAGCTCGGTCGCCTCGACGAGCGTGAGCGCGGCGATGCCCGCCTTGGCCGCGGAGTACGCGCCCTGGCCGACACTGCCGAACAACCCCGCGCCCGACGACGTGTTCACGATGCGGGCGTCGACCGGCTCTCCGGCCTTGGCCTGCGTCCGCCAGTAGTGGCCGGCGTGGCGGGTTGGTGCGAAGTGGCCCTTGAGATGCACGCGGATGACAGCGTCCCACTCGTCTTCACCGGCGCTGACGAGCATCCGGTCGCGCACGAAGCCGGCGTTGTTCACGAGGACGTCGAGGCCACCGAACGCGTCGATCGCGGTCTGCACCAAACGCCGGGCGCCGTCCCAGTCGGCGATGTCGTCGGTGTTGGCGACGGCCTCGCCGCCGAGTGCGGTGATCTCGTCGACGACGGCCTGGGCCGGTCCCGCGTCGCCACCGACGCCGTCGGCCGCGACACCGAGATCGTTGACCACGACCCGAGCGCCTTCGCGTGCGAACGCGAGCGCGTGTTCGCGGCCGATGCCGCGTCCGGCACCCGTGATGATGACGGCCCGACCCTCACAAAGCATTAACGCCGGGCTCCCCTTCACTGCGCCGTCGGTGGCTCCGCTGCGTCCGCACAGTGCCGGTTACCCTACCGGCCGACATGCGCTACGGGCTCACGATGTTCATCACCGACCAGACGATGGACCCCGTCGAACTCGCGCGCGCGGCCGAGGCGCGCGGCTTCGTGTCGCTGTATGTGCCGGAGCACACGCACATTCCGGTGAGCCGCACGACCCCGCCGCCGACGGGCGACGCCGAACTGCGCGAGGAGTACAAGCGCACGCTCGACCCGTTCGTCGCGCTGGGGATGGCGGCCGCCGCGACCGAACGGCTCGTCGTCGGCACCGGCATCTGCCTCGTCGCCCAGCGCGACCCGATCGTGACCGCGAAAGCCGTCGCGACGCTCGACCGCATGTCGGGCGGTCGCTTCGTGCTCGGCATCGGATTCGGGTGGAACGAAGACGAAGCTGCGCATCACGGCGTCGCGATGAAGACGCGGCGGGCGCAGACGCGCGAGCACATGCTGGCGATGCGCGCGCTCTGGAGCAACGACGAAGCCGAGTTCCACGGCGAGTTCGTCGACTTCTCGCCGTCGTGGTCGTGGCCGAAGCCCGTGAGCGGCCCGGAGGTGCTGATCGGCGGTGCCGCCGGACCGAAGATGTTCGCCGCCATCGCCGAATACGCCGACGGCTGGATCCCCATCGGCGGTGCGGGTGTGCGCGCTGCGCTCGAAGACCTGCACCGTGCGTGCGACGCGCAAGGCCGCGACCCGGCGTCGTTGCGCATCGTCCCGTTCGGAACCGTGCCGTCGCCCGGCAAGGTCGAGTACTACGCGTCGATCGGCATCGAAGAAGTCGTGCTCCGCGTTCCCGGCGGTTCGCGTGATCGGGTGCTGCCTGTGCTCGACGAATACGCCGCGCTGATCGGATGAGCCCCGTCATCGTCGGGCTCGACGCGGCCGGTACGCCCGACGCGTGGCGGGCGGCCGGGTTCACCGTCGTCGACGGCGCGGTGTGGATCGGTTCGGTGCGCGTGCAGTGCGACATCGGCGAGCGCGGGATCGGCGCGTGGGTGCTCGCGGACGGCCCGGAGGTCGACGAGGTCGACGGTTTGGCGACGAGAGCCGGTACCGCCGAAGTCGCTCCGGAGTTGACGCATCCGAACGGCGCGACGCTCATCGACCACCTCGTCGTGTGGACGCCCGACAGCAACCGCACGACGGCCGCGCTCTCCGGCATCGGCATGGAAGTGAAGCGGGTGCGTGAGGACGCGCGGCCCGGAGTGCGCCAGACGTTCTTCCGCGCCGGCGAGGTGATCGTCGAGCTGGTCGCGCCGCTCGAACCGGAAGGGGGACCGGCCCGGTTCTTCGGCCTCGCGGTCAACGTCGAAGATCTCGACGCCTGTGCCGTGCTCCTCGGCGATGCCCTCGGGCCCGTGAAGGAAGCGGTACAGCCGGGCCGGCGCATCGCCACGTTGCGTCATCGCGACATCGGCCTTCCGGTCGCCGTCGCGTACATGAGCGTGTAAGCCGAAATTGCGCCACTCGGCGACCGAAACGGTCGCCGTACGGCGCAATTTCGGGCGGTGGTGGGTCAGCCGCCGGTTTCGGAGAAGTGTTGGTAGTCCTTGATCGAGCTGTAATTGCCGCCCCACTCCCAGCCGATCGCGGCGAAGGCCGAGACCACGACGTCGCCCGCGTGGATCATGCCGGGGTCCTGGAGCGAGCGGTCGGTGTAGCGCTGCGCGGCCGGGTCGAGGACGTGACCGTCGCGGTACACGTACGGGTTCTGCACGGGGTTGATGTCGATCGCGCGTCCGTACGAGTGCTGTGACCAGCGGCTTCCGCCGGTGATCGCCCGGCAGTTGAACGCGGAGGTGTTGTTCGCCATCGTCGACGCGTCGTCGCTGCCGCCGTACACGTCGACGAGCTCCATGCGTTCGATCGGGTAGCGCGCGTCGAGCAGGGTGCGGAACACCGACGCGACGTCGGCTGCGACATCGGCGTGGACGACCAACTCACCGGTGTGTACCGCGCCGTCGAAGCCGAGGTAGTCGATCGCGAACAGCTCGAGGTCCTCGGACCCGACCGGGCAGCCCTCGCGCCATGACGCGGGGAGCCGAGCGGGGTCGACACCACCCGCCGGTTCCGGCTCGGGAACGGGTGCCGGCGGGGTCGTGGTCGCGGGCCGCGGAGTGGTCGCGGCCGGGGCGGGCGGCGCCGTCGTCGTGGTCGTCGTGGTGGCCGGGGCCGTCATCGAAGTGCTGGTCGAGGTGCTGGTGGAGGTGGTGGTCGACCGAGGCGCGGCGGTCGCGGCCGGCGACGCATCGTCGCCCGAGCCACAATTCGTCAACACGAGTGTGGCGGCGGCGACGAGAATCACCCGATGTACGACGTTCGGCTGGTGACCACCGCGCCGCTGCCGGCCGACGACCCGGACACGCCGCGGCTCGCCAGTGCGCTGCGCGCCGCGGGCGTGGAGGTCGATCTGGCCGACTGGCACGACGCCACCGTCGACTGGTCGACCGCTCGGGTCACCGTGCTGCGATCGCCGTGGGACTACGTCGACCGGCTCGACGAGTTTCTCCAGTGGGCGACGCATGTCGCGACCGTATCGGCGTTGTGGAACCCGATCGCGCTCGTGCGGTGGAACACGCACAAGTCGTACCTGCTCGACCTCATGACCCGGGGTGCGCCGGTCGTGCCCACGGTCGTGCTCACCCGCGGCGGAGCGGCCGCACTCGACGGCATCGCCGACGCGCAGGGATGGAACACCGTGGTCGTCAAACCCGCGGTCGGGGTCGGGGCGCGTGGCGCCGGGCGGTTCGCCATCGGCGACGAAGCGGGGCAGCGCCACCTCGACGAGCTGCTCGCCGTGGGTGACGTGCTCGTGCAGCCATACGCCGCGTCGGTCGAGAGTGTGGGCGAGCTGTCGATCGTGCTGGCCGAAGGGCGCGTCACGCACGGGGTACGAAAGCGGCCCGCGGCGGGCGAGTACCGCATCCACGAGGAGTACGGCGGACGACTCGAAGCGTGTGCGCTCACGCCGGGTCTGATCGAGCTCGCCGAACGCGTGTGCTCGGTCCTCCCCGCGCCCGCCTTGTACGCGCGGGTCGACCTGCTCGAACTCTCCGGCGGCTGGCACGTGCTCGAAGTCGAGGTCACCGAACCGCGCCTGTTCCTCGAACTCGGACCCGCGGACGCGACCGAGCAGCTGGTGAAGGCCGTGATGGCACGACTCACCTAGCGCGGGCCCCTACGATCCGGCCGTGACCGCAGTCTCGATCGGAGCAGTGGTCGGTCTCGTCATCGGGATCGCCCTCTCGGTGTACGTCGGCCGCTTGGATCTGCGCAAGCGGCAGGACGGAACCCGGGTCCGCCCCGAGTACCGCGGTTCGCTCTTTGTCGTGCCGCTCCTGTTCTGCGCCTTCGGCGCTCTTCTGGGG
>JAWXCJ010000187.1:0-5485 GCA_034408875.1 Actinomycetota bacterium | reverse complement strand
GGCGCAGCGGTGGCATTGCGAAGGTCGTCGACGTCGAAGTGGTGCGTGGGGTGTTCGGGCCGTCGGCGGCGGTCGGTGACGTGACGACGAAGCACGGGCACTACATCGCGACGTCGACAGAGAACGCCCGCCCCGAGACCTTGAACACGGCGATCAACCGCCGCATGACGGAATGCGAAGCGCGCGTGGCGCAACGCTGCCGTCGCGAGACCGACGAGCTCGTCGTGCTCGACGGTCCGCTGCGCGAGTCGACCCGCCATCTCGCCGAGGCGGTCGGCGTGGTGAAGTCGCACGAGACGAAGTACCTGCGGGTCGAGCTCGACCGGGTTGTGGCCGCGCTGGGCGACGGCGAGCGCACGCCGGTGTTCCGCATCGAAGCGCGCTTCGGACGGTATTCGTGGTACTTGCGCCTGCCCGGCCCGCCCGGTGGCCCGTGGGCGGGCATCGTCCGTTGCGAGGCGAGCAGCGCGTTGGACAGTGCCGCCGTCATCGCGCTGGCCGACCGGATCGCCGCCACCCTGCCGGGGTTCGCGTCCGAGCCCCACAAGGACCCCCGCGCCCCGCAGAACCTGTACCCGATCGCGGGCCTCGAGCGGCAGTTGCGCCGCCGCCTTGGTGACGCAAGGGTTCTGTACCGAGCATTGCGGGTCGCCGGCACGACCGTTTCGGTCGGTTGAGATCCGGGAATACTTGGGCGGAACCCCAACGGGAGGCATGTCGTGGTCAATGCGTTCGCAACAGTGGCGGAAGCCGCCAAGGAAGCCATGGACGTCAAGGAAGCCGCGCTCGAAGCGATCACGGACGCAGTGTCGGACGTGCGCGACCGCGTGCACGAGCTGCACATCCTCGAACGTCCAAAGAAGAAGCGCCGGGGGAAGGGCCTGCTGTTCGTCGTGCTCGTCGCCGTCGGCTGCGCGGCCCTTGCGTACTACCTCAAGCAGAAGCGTGAGGAAGAGGAGTACGCGCCCGCGCCCGACGCGTTCGGAGCGGCGGTCGAAGAAAGCAGCCGCGCCGCGGCTCGCTGATTCTGCGGGGGATTCTGGAGGCGGCGGCGGGAATCGAACCCGCGTGGAAGGTTTTGCAGACCTCTGCCTGGGCCACTCGGCTACGCCGCCGGAGCCGGTAAGCGTACCGTACGGCGGTGCGCCGACCGGCTGTCGTCCTCGTCGTCTTGTTGGTCGTCGTCGCGTTCACCGGTTGTAGCGGCGACGACGGCGACGACGACGACGCCGCGTCCGACCCTGAAGCTTCTGCATCGGCCGCCTCGCTCAGGTGCGAGTGGCCGATGTGGGGACACGACGCGGGCCGGCCGTTCGCGTACCCGGCGGAATGTGAGACCGCGCTCGCGCCCGAGACAGTGCCGCGCCTCCGGGAGCAGTGGTTCCAACCAACCGACGATGTCGTCACCGCCACACCCGCCGTCGTCGACGGCACGGTCTATGTCGGCGACTGGTCGGGCACGTTCTCGGCGCTCGCACTCGAAGACGGCACCGAACGCTGGACCTTCCAGGCACCGCAGCATCGCAACGTGTATTCGGGTCAGATCGTCGGTTCGGCGGCCGTCGCCGACGTCGGCGGCGAACGCCGCGTGTTCGTGCCTTCGGGCAAGACGATGTACGCGTTGCGCGCATCCGACGGCGAACTGCTCTGGGAGCACGAACTGAATCCCGAGGGCGACGACACCGACCCCACCGAAATCCAATCGTCGCCGGTCGTCGTCGACACGGCCGACGGTCCGGTCGTGATCTTCGGGTTCGACGGTCACGACATCCCGGGAGTGCGGGCCGGGCTGATCGCGCTCGACGCCGACGACGGCGCGCGACGCTGGTACTTCGACCCGGATCGAGGCGAGGAAGCGAGCGGATGCGTCGGCATCTGGGGTTCGCCCACGGTCGACATCGAACGCGGCCTCGTGTTCGCCGGTACCGCGAACTGTCCGACCTCACCCGAAGGCTGGCGCGACCACAGCGAAGCGATCTTTGCCGTCGACCTCGAGACCGGCGTGCCCGAGTGGCAGTTCCAGCCGCGGGGGCCGAGCAACAACGACTTCGACTTCGCCGGCGCGCCCAACCTCTTCACCGTCGACGAACAGGACGTGGTGGGTCTGGGCGGAAAGGACGGCGTGTACTACGCGCTCGACCGCGGTACCGGCGAACTCGTGTGGAAGGTCGAGGCGTCGACGCCACGCGTGCAGGCGCCGAACTTCTCGACGGGTGGGTTCATCGGCGCCGCCGCGGTGCAGGACGGCATCATCGTCGGTGGAACCGCGATCGACGGACCGTGCCCGTGCCTGCACGGCATCGACACCGCGGGCACGATCGCCTGGCAACAGGAGGCGGCGAGCGCGACGTTCGCGTCCAGCGCGATCGTCAACGGGGTCGCGTTCTCGGGCTCGACGATCGACTTCACGCTGCGCGCCATCGACGTGCAGAACGGCGCGGTGTTGTGGTCACACGAGATGGTCGGCTCCGTGGCCGGTGGAGTCGCGATCGTCGACGATTGGGTCATCGCGGTCGCCGGCATCCGCGAGCCCGGGCTCGAGCCCGCGGGGACCAAGTCGGGGGTCTCGGGCTTCACGCTCGCGTCGGGAACCGCGCCGACGACCACCAGGCCGGAAACCGCAGGCACACTGCCGCCCACACCGAACGCGCCGCCCGAGGACCCCGCGTTCCGGGAACCGGCCGAAGGCCCGGCGTGCCTCGCGGTCGCGTGTTCCCCCGGCTTCACGCTCGTGAGCCCACCGCCCGGCACGACCCCCGAACTCACGCTGCGGCTCACGCCCGACCCGTTCCGCATCGAAGTGCGCGCCGACGGGCTCGGTGACCCGGCGGCGTGGATCCGCCCGGGAAGCGCTTCGGCCGAGGCGGGGGCGGTGGCGTATGGAGTGTTCGTTTCCGACGACTCACTCGGCGGCGCGTTGCTCTGCGTACTCGACGAGGCGTTCGACTGCGTGAACGAGAACGTGCCTCCCGATGCCACTTCGCGATACAACCGCATCACGATCCTTGCGATCACCGACACACCGGAGCTTCCGACACCGGCCGACGGCGCGGGCCGGATCGTGACGACCGTCGGCCTCGACGAACCCGTGGAGTTCATACAGTGAGACAGCTGATTGCAGTGCTCGCCGCGGTCGCGATGTTCGCCGCGTGCAGCGGCGATGACGACGACTCCGATTCGGCCGAGGCACCGGACGACGCCGACACCACGACGACCGTTGCGCCCGAGAACGAAGCTGCGTCGTTCATCGTGTTCAACGGGCAGGGCAACGACCTCGCCGCGTACGAGTCGGAACCGCCGTTTACGAAGCAGATCGTCGTCCCGCACTACGACGAGGCGGAACAGCCGGACGGCCTCGACATCAACGGCCAGATCTGCTTCGACCCCGAGAACCCGCGGCGGTTCGTCGCGGGCGAGGACACGTTGCAGACGAGCACGGGTCATCCCGGTTGGGGCATCTTCGAACTGGCCGGCGCCGAGGTGGGTGAACTGTCGGCGACGCAGATCGGCAAGCTCGTGCCCACCTACCAGTCGAGCGCCGACAACGCCGAGAACTACGGCTGCGGGTTTCTCGCCGACGGGCGCATCGTCACGACCGACGTCGGCAACCAGGCCGAGGGCGACGGCGACGGCCAACTCACGGTGTGGTTTCCTCCGTTCGACACGCCCGGTACTCCTTTTGGCGAGGTTGCGTACTGCAAGATCGACGTCGATCTCGTCACCGGCCAGGGCGTACTGGTCGACGACGAGTACGTGTACGTCGCGCAGGCACGGCCCCCGGCCGCGGGCATCCGGCGCTATGCGATTGCCGACTTCCCTACCGGCGCAACGCCCGCCGGCGGGTGTGACAGCACGGACGGCACCGGCGCACCCATGACCACCGCCGTCACCGAGGAACTGTTCATCGAGCCGAGCGAAGCCAACCACCTCGCGACACCGAACGCGATCGCCAAAGGCCCCGATGGCACGCTGTTCGTCACGAGCGTGTTCAACGGTGTCATCTCGGAGTTCGAGGCCGACGGCACGTTCATCCGTACCGTGCTCGAACCGCCCGCGGGTGAAGCGCTGGGACCGGAGCCGTACTCGACGGGTACGCCGCTCGGTATCGGTGTCGGGCCCGACGGCAGCGTCTACTACGCCGACATCGGCATCGTGTTCGGCGACTCGGGCATCGGCCCGGGGCGCGGTACCGGCAAGGTGCGACGGATCGCGTTCGCCGACGACGGCACGCCCCTCCCTCCCGATCGGATGGACGAGGGTCTCGCGTTCCCCGACGGCATCGGGATCTGGCCCGTGAGCCCGTGAGCCCGTGAGCCCGTGAGCCCGTAACTTCGCTATGTCGCGCGGCGCATCTGGAACACCTGGGCGGACTCGCCCGTCTCGATGACGAAACCGTTGGCCGCGACCGCGCCCAGGTCTTCGGCCGGAAGCGCCTTCGACCAGAGCCATCCCGTCGCCGAGTCGCATCCGAGGTCGCGCAAGCGCAACGCCTGCTCCGGGCGTTCGACGCCCTCGGCCGTCACCTTCACGCCGAGCGCGTGACCCATGGTCACGACCGCACGCACGATGGCGACGTCGGAGTCGTTCGAGTCGATGGTGTCGAGCAGCGACCGGTCGAGTTTGAGCACGTCGATCGGTAGTTGCTTGAGGTACGCGAGCGACGAGTAGCCCGTACCGAAGTCGTCGACGGCAACGCGTACGCCGATGGCACGGAGTTGGTGGAGCTGCGCGCACGTGGAGTCGAGATCGGGAAGCGCGCTCCGTTCGGTGAGCTCCACTTGGATGCAGCGGGGATCGACGCCGGTCTCGCGCAGCACCTGCGTCACTTCGTTCACGACTTCGGTCTGGCGTACGAACCGAGGCGACAGGTTGACGCTTACGATGAGCGGTTGGCCGTTCGGTCGCGCACCCGACCACTTCTTCGCCCACCCGCACGCTTCGCGCAACACATACCGGTCGAGCGCGACGATCAGGCGTGACTCTTCCGCGAACGGGATGAACGCGTCGGGTTCGAGCAAACCGCGCCGCGGGTGCAGCCAGCGCACGAGCGCTTCGGCCGCGACGACCGTCCCGGTCTGGAGGTCGATTTCCGGCTGGTAGTGCACCTGCAGCTCGCCGTTGTCGAGCGCTCGCCAAAGATCCCCTTCGAGTTCCAGCCGGTCGACGACGTGCGGCGCCGCCGTGGCGTCGAACATCTCCCACCGGGCTCGGCCCTTCTCTTTGGCGACATACATGGCGAGGTCGGCGTGACGCAGCAGGTCGCGAGCGCGGTCCTCGCCCGCCCGTGACAGCGCGAGCCCGACGCTCGCCGAAATGAACAACTCCTGGTCGGCGATCGTCAGCGGCCGGCGCAACTGCTCGGTGATGCGCTCCGCCACTCGGGTGGCGGTCTCGGCGTCGCGCACGCTCGGGAGCAAGATCGTGAACTCGTCGCCACCGAACCGGGCGACGATGTCGGAAGGGCGCAGGCAACTCGCGAGGCGCT
>JAWXCJ010000186.1:0-10454 GCA_034408875.1 Actinomycetota bacterium | reverse complement strand
GTTCATTCCCCCGCCCAATCCCCGACATTGCCCGCTGCCCAGCCCATCTCACTCGCCGGAGAGACCCTCGCCGTCCCCGAACGCGTCATCGTCGCGCGGTCCGCGGGCGTGTTCCGTCCGATCGCCCTGGCCGACGGCGTCGTCGTCGAAGCGGGCGGTGTCGTCGGCTTCGTCGACAGCCCCGGCGCATCGGCCGAGGTGCGCAGCCCGTTCCGGGGCACACTGATGGGGATGATGGCGCACAAGGGAGAACGCCTCCGGGAAGGCCAGCCGGTCGCTTGGCTTCGGGTCGCCTGAGGTGCGGGCGCTTCCAGTCGGAATGGTCGGCTGGGGCACTGCCGTACCCGACGGACGGTTGACGAACGCGGACCTGGAAGCCCGCATGGATACGAGCGACGAGTGGATCGTCGAACGCACCGGCATTCGCGAACGGCGAATCGTCGGGCCCGACGACACGACCGCAACGCTCGCAGTTTCGGCTGCGACCGACGCGATCAAACGCGCGGGACTGGCCCCGGCCGACATCGATCTCCTGATCGTCGCGACCGCGACCCCCGAACAACCGATGCCGCACACGGGCGCGTTCGTCGGCGACGCCATCGGTCTGCGGTGCGGTTCGTTCGATGTCTCCGCCGCGTGCGCGGGCTTCGTGTACGAACTCGTCGTCGGCGCGTCGATGGTGCACAGCGGGTACGAGCACGTGCTCATCGTCGGGTCCGACACGCTCACGCGCATGGTCGATCCGTACGACCGCGATACGGCGCCGCTCTTCGGTGACGGCGCGGGCGCCGCCGTGTTGACCCGCACCGCAGACGACACGCCCGGTCTCCTCGCCTGGGACCTCGGCTGCGACGGTTCCGCCGCCTCGATCCTGCACGTTCCTGCCGGGGGAAGCCGGCTTCCGGCCTCGGCCGATACGGTCGCGGCCGGTGACCACTACATGAAGATGCAGGGTCAGGAAGTGTTCCGACGGGCGGTGCGCGCCGTCGTCGAGTCGGCCGAATTGACGCTCGACCGCGCCGGCCTTGCCGCTTCCGATGTCGCGTGGTTCGTGCCGCATCAGGCGAACGTGCGCATCATCGACGCCGCCGCGTCGCGGCTCGGCATTCCGCCCGAACGCACCATCGTGAACATCGAACGCTACGGAAACACTTCCGCGGCCTCGATCCCGCTCGCGCTGTTCGAAGGTGTCGACGACGGACGCGTCCGCGACGGCGACATCTTGTTGCTGTCCGGCTTTGGCGCGGGCATGACGTGGGCAACCGCGCTCATGCAATGGGGTGCGCGATGACGGAACGCGTCGCGTTTGTGACCGGTGGCTCACGCGGCATCGGACGCGCGACCGTGCTCTCGCTCGCGGCCGCGGGTCATCCCGTCGGCTTTTGCTACGCCCGCGACGAAGTCGCCGCGCGCGCCACAAGCGACGCGGTGCGCGAACTCGGCGGTACCTCGTTCGCGACGTGTGCCGATGTCGCCGACCCGAAGTCGGTCGATGTGGCATTTACGGAGATCGAGCGCGAACTCGGCGCCGTCACCGTCCTCGTGAACAACGCGGGCATCACCCGCGACGGGTTACTCGCGCGCATGAGCGACGAGCAGTGGACGTCGGTCATCGACACGAACCTCAGCGGCGCGTTCCACACGATCCGACGGGGCGTACCCGCGATGATGAAGGCCCGCTACGGGCGCATCGTCAACATTTCATCCGTGGGCGCCCAGCTCGGAGCGCCGGGCCAGGCCAACTATGCGGCCGCCAAAGCCGGCCTCCTCGGCCTCACCCGCAGCGTTGCGAGGGAGTTCGCCCGCCGGAACATCACCTGCAATGTTGTCGCGCCCGGGCCTATCGTCACCGAGATGACCGACGAGATGCCGCAGGAGTGGAAGGCCCAGATCGAGGCAACGGTCCCCCTGCAGCGCTTCGGTACTGCCGAAGAGTGCGCGGCGGTCGTAACGTTCCTGTGTTCCGACTCCGCCGGTTACGTCACCGGCGCACTCGTGCCCGTCGACGGCGGCATGGGTATGGGTCACTAGTTCGATTTCGATACGGAGGAAATGCACATGGACCGGTCCAAAGCGCTGGACATCATCCGCGAGGTGGCAGTCGAAGTACTGAGCGTCGAGCCCGGCGTCGTCAATGAAACGGCGCGCTTCAAGGAAGACCTCGACGCCGACAGCCTTGATCTCGTCGAACTCGTCATGGGTCTCGAGGAGCGCTTCGACATCGAAGTGCCGGAAGAGGAGCTCGAAGGTGTGACGACAGTCGGTCACGCCGTCGACCTCGTCCTCGCCAAGGTCGGCTGAGCATCAGCGTGTCGGCCGCAACCGACCACAAGGGACGGATCCGCGTCGCGGTTACCGGTATCGGCGTGAAGACGCCCGCCGGGAACGACATCGCGTCGTTCTGGGACACGATCGTCGGAGGTGTGTCGACAGCGGCAACCTTCACGCGGCCGATGCCGCCGTTGCCGGTCACGTTCGGTTGCGAAGTGCACGATTTCGACCCCGAGCCGTACCTCGGAGCGAAGGCCGCCCGCCGGGTGGACCGCGTCACGCAGCTCGGGTTCGCCGCGGCGGCGGACGCACTCTCCGACGCGGGCGACCCCGGTGCCGACCCGGCCCGCTGCGGTGTCATCGTCGGCACCGGTATCGGTGGGCTCATCACGCTCGAGGAACAGGTCGCGGTCTTCCAGGAAAAAGGCGCGGGGCGCGTCAGCCCGTTCTTCGTCCCGATGATGATGGCGAACGCAACCGCGGGCACGATCGCGATGCAGCTCGGTTGGAAGGGTCCGAACCTCTGCATCACGACCGCGTGCGCGGCCGGTTCGCATGCCATCGGCGAAGCCGCACGTCTCATTCGCGACGACACATGCGACGTCGTCATGACCGGCGGCAGCGAGTCGTGCCAGACGCCGACCGCGCTCGCGGCGTTCAGCCGCATGACCGCACTGTCGACCCGCAACGACGACCCTGGCCGCGCGTCGCGCCCGTTCGACGTCGACCGCGACGGCTTCGTGATGGGTGAAGGCGCAGCCGGCTTGCTGGTCGAACGGTGGGATCGAGCCGTCGCGCGCGGCGCGCGTATCTACGGTGAGATCGTCGGCTACGGCCGCAACGCCGACGCGTATCACATCACCGCACCTTCACCCGGCGGCGAAGGCGCGGCCGCTTGCATGCAACTCGCGCTCGACGACGCGGGCCTCTCCCCCGCCGCAATCGGGCACGTCAACGCGCACGGTACGTCGACGCCGCTCAACGACGCGGCCGAAGCGGAAGCCATCCGCAAGGTGTTCGGCGACGGACCTCCGGTCACGTCGACGAAGGGTTCCATCGGCCACCTCATCGGCGCAGCGGGTGCCGTCGAGGCGGTGGCGACGCTGCTCGCGCTGCAGAACCAGCTCGTGCCGCCGACGGCGAACTGCGACCGCCCGGGCGACGAGATTCAGGTCGACGTAGTGCGCGGCTCGGCCCGTGCGGTGGCATCGGGCACCGCCCTCTCGAACTCGTTCGGGTTCGGCGGGCACAACGCCTCGTTGATCCTGACGGCGGACCACAGCCCCAGCGACGCGTAATGGCCCTCGTGAGAGCGGCTGCGTGACGGCAACGCCGATCGGCTCGCGAACCGACGACGCCATCGTCGCCGAGTTGCGCGAGCACGACGGTCGGCGGATCGTCTGGTTTCGCATCGCCGGCGGCAAACACCACGGGGCCATCGGCGCCGCGGGCGGGGCCACGGCCGAACGCGCCGTGCGCCTGGCCGGCGAACTCAACGTACCGCTGGTCTGCGAACTCGACTCGTCCGGCGCCGAACTGCGCGAGCACGTCGCCGCGCTCCACGCGTGGGGCCGCTTGGCCCGCGAGCTGGTCGCGGTGTCGGGTCGCGTCCCCACCCTGCTTGCCGTCACCGGCGCGTGCGTTTCGGGTCCCGCCCTCGCGCTCGGCTTGTTCGACCTCGTCGTGATGACCCGCGACTCGTTTGCGTTCGTCACGGGTCCAGACTCGGTGGCCGAGATCACAGGCATCGCCGTCACCCGCGAGGAACTGGGCGGAGCCGGCATGCACGAACAGCGCACCGGTGTCGCCGCGCTCGTCGCGGCCGACGACGAGGCTGCCCGGGAACTGCTGTGGTGGCTGCTCGACTACCTGCCCGACCATCATCTCGCCGATGCGCGCCGGATCATGAACGGCGACGACCGCGAACGCGACTGCGCGCAGGCGGCGGCGATCGTTCCCGCGGAACCTACGGCGTCGTACGACGCCCGCCGGGTCGTCGAGGACGTGCTCGACCGCGACTCGTTCGCGGAGTTGCGCCCTCGGTACGCGCCCAACCTTGTGACCGGCCTCGGGCGGCTCGACGGCCGCACTGTCGGCATCGTCGCCAACCAACCACAGCAGCGGGCCGGCACCCTCGACATCGAGGCGTCGCGCAAGGCCGCCAAGTTCGTTGCGTGGTGCGACGCGTTCAACATGCCGATCATCACGTTCGTCGACACGCCGGGCTTCGAACCCGGTCGCGATCTCGAGTGGCGGGGCATGATCCGTCACGGTGCCGAACTCGTTCACGCGTACTGTGCGGCGACGGTGCCCCGCCTGAGCGTCGTCTTGCGCAAGGCCTACGGCGGCGCGTACATCGTCATGGACTCACGCGGCATCGCGAACGACCTGTGCGTCGCCTGGCCGACGGCCCAGATCGCGGTCATGGGCGCCGAGCCCGCGATCCGCATCCTGCACAAGGGACCGAACCCCGATGCCGTTGCCGAATACGAGGCCCGCTTCTTGAACCCGTACGTGGCGGCCGAGCGTGGACTCGTCGATGCCGTCATTCCACCCGCCGCGACCCGGCGGGTGCTGTGCGACGCACTCGACGTCCTCGCGACCAAGCGCGATGCCCAGCCCGCCCGCCGCCATTCGAACACACCGCTCTAGGGGGAACACACCGCATGCTGCTCGACGGGAAACGCATCCTCGTCACCGGCGTCCTGAACGACGCATCCATCGCGTTCGCCGTTGCCAAACGCGCGCAGGAGGAAGGTGCCGAAGTCGTGCTGACGTCGTTCGGCCGGGTGATGAGCCTGACGGAACGGGCGGCGCGGCGGCTGCCGACGAAGCCCGACCTCGTCGAACTCGACGTGTCGTCGCAGGCCGACTGCGACGCGCTCGCGGAGCGGGTCGGTGGCCGGCTCGACGGCGTGCTCCATGCAATCGGGTTCGCGCCCGAGTCGTGCCTCGGCGGTGGGTTCCTGACTGCGCCGTGGGAAGACGTGGCGGTCGCGCTGCAGGTGTCGGCGTACTCGTTGAAAGCGCTCGCGGTGGCGTGCCGCCCCCTCATGGGCGCCGGCGGCACCATCGTCGGTCTCGACTTCGACAACAGCCGTGTCGCCTGGCCCGTGTACGACTGGATGGGCGTCGCCAAGGCCGCGTTCGAAGCGACGGCGCGCTACCTCGCGCGCGACCTCGGTGCCGAAGGCATCCGCGTGAACCTCGTTGCCGCCGGCCCGATTCGTACCGTCGCGGCGAAGAGCATCCCCGGCTTCGAACGCTTCGAAGAGGTGTGGACGGAACGAGCGCCGCTCGGCTGGAACGTCAAGGACCCGGAACCGGTCGCGATGGCGTGCGTCGCGCTGCTCTCGGACCTGTTCCCCGCGACAACCGGCGACGTGATCCACGTCGACGGCGGCTTCCACGCCATCGGCGCGTAGTCCATGGGCCTGTAGCTAGGCCTTCAGGACCGCTTCGACCTTCGGAACCGTGTCTTTCGGGCTCACCTTGTAGAACGCGCCGGCGATCTCGCCCTGTTCGTCGACGACGAACGCGGAGCGGATGATGCCCATGAACTTGCGGCCGTAGAGCGACTTCTCGCCCCACGTGCCCCACGCTTCGGCCATCTCGTGCTCGGTGTCGGCGAGTAGCGGGAACCCGAGGTCGTACTTGTCGTCGAACTTCTTCTGTTTCTCGGGCTTGTCGGGGCTGACACCCACGACCGCGGCTTTGAGCTTCTTCAATTGCGGGAACGCGTCGCGGAGGTTGCACGACTGCTGCGTGCATCCCGGCGTGTCGGCCTTCGGGTAGAAGTACACGACCAGCCGTTTGCCCTTGAACTGCGAGAGCCGGACGGTGGTGCCGTCCTGATCCTTCAGCACGAAGTTCGGGGCCTTGTCGCCGACGTTGAGGGTGGTCACGCCCCGTAGCATGCCGCACGTGCCGCGTCGGGCGCCCATCCGGATTGCTGCGCCCGAGGCCGACGTGCGTGCGGCCGCGCTCGCGCACCTCGACGCCCAACCGCGTGAGGACGGCACACTTTTCGTCACCGGCGAGACGACACCCGACCCCAGTGTGGGCGTGCTCCTCACACTCGTCGGCGACGGCACGGGCACCCTCGTTCACGCGCGGCGGGCCGGGAGGTTCCGGATCCCGTTCTTCTCCTGGTTCTTCCGACCGCTGATCGCGGCGGCCGGCAACCGATACCGGGACTACGCGGTCACGACGCTGCGCCACGAATGCGAAGGCGGGCCCGAGCCCACCCCGCCTACGCCCGTATTCGGGCTCCCCACGGTGCCGTTCACGACCGAGCAGGCGACCCTGCTCGCCGTCGCGGCCGCGTCAGTTGCCATCGTCGGCTTCGGGAGTTCGCTGTTCGGTCAGTTCGCCGACCCGATCGCCGACTCGTTCGGCGCTTCCGACTCGCGCCTCAGCTTCGCCCTTGGGTTCACGCGTGTCGGTGCGGTCATCGCGGTGTTCGCGACCGCGCTGGCCGATCGCCACGGGCGGCGGCGAGCGATCCTGTTCGGCATCGGCGGGTGCGCCGTCGCAGCCGCGCTCTCCGCGGTCGCCCCGACGTTCGAGATGTTCACCCTCGCCCAGGTGCTGCAGCGCGCCTGTCTCTTCATCACAGGCATCGTGGCCGGGATCGCAACCATCGAAGAGGCACCCGAGGGCGCGCGGGCGTACGCCGCGTCGATGCTCGCATTAGCCGGCGGTCTCGGGTTCTCGTTCACCGTCGTGCTCCTCCCCCTCGCCGACTTCGGCGACGAAGCGTGGCGTATCCCGTACGGCATCGCGGCGTTGAGCATCCTCTTGTTACCCAGAGTGTCGCGTCGGCTCACCGAAACGTCCCGTTACCTCGCCGTCAGTTCACGCGCGGAGATCGCGCGCGGCCGCGTGCGCGAGCTGTTCGACGCCAGGTACGGACGCCGGTTCGTCCTGCTCGCGGCGATCGGGTTCCTGACCAACATCTTCAACGCCCCTTCGTCGCAACTCATGAACAAGTACCTGCGGGACGAACGCGATTTCTCGAACACCGGCATCGCGGTATTTCGGACGATCACGACCGCGCTTCCCGGTTTGATCGGACTCGTCGTCGGCGGCCAGCTCGCCGAGCGCTACGGCCGCAAGCCCGTGGCAATCTGGGCGCTCATCGTCGCGACCGTGACCCAGATGGTGTTCTTCGTATACGGCGGGCCGGTCATCTGGGTGATGTCGGGTGTCTCGGTGCTCACGTCGGCGGCGGCCGGTGTCGCGCTCGGCACGCTCGACGCCGAACTGTTCCCGACCGAGTTGCGCGGCACCTCGAACGGCTTGCTCACCATGGTCAACGTGACCGGCTCGTTCGCCGGGTTGATGCTCGCCGCCGAACTTCCCTTCGCGGGCGTCGGGCCGGCGATTGCGTTGCTCGGCGTGACGTCGCTGTGTGCAGCCATCTTCCTCGTCCCCCGTCTGCCCGAGACGAGCGCCCAACTCCTCGACGACGTCAGCCCGTCGGAACCGATCGAGGACAACGGTCCCGGTCCGTGACGGAAACGGTGCTTGATGGTCTCGCGTTTCCCGAAGGTCCCCGCTGGCGCGACGGCCGGCTGTGGTTCAGCGACCAGCACGACCACCGCGTCGTCTCGATGCTGCCCGACGGCAAGTCGGAGACGGTCGTCGAAGTGCCGCAGCAGCCGTCGGGGCTCGGCTGGCTCGCCGACGGCACGATGCTCGTCGTCTCGATGCTCGACCGGCGCGTGCTTGCGTTCCGCAACGGCGCGCTGTCGGAACACGCCGACATCTCGGCGCTCGCGCCCGCCGCGTGCAACGACATGGTCGTCGACTCGCGCGGGCGCGCGTACGTCGGCAACTTCGGGTTCGACATGTACGGCGGCGCGAAGCCGCACAACACGACGATCGTCGCGGTCGACCCCGACGGTACCGCGCGGGTCGCGGCCGACGACGTGCGCTTCCCGAACGGCAGTGTCGTCACCCCCGACAACGGCACGCTCGTCGTCGCCGAAAGCATGGGCGCCTCCCTGTTGGCATTCGACATCGAGGCCGACGGCACATTGACCAACCGCCGCCAGTGGGCCGACCTCGGCCAGTTCGGCGCGACGGCCGACGGCATCTGCCTCGACTCCGAGGGCGCGATCTGGGTCGCGTGCCCGTTCAGCTCACGCGTCCTGCGCGTCGGCGAGGGCGGCACGTTGCTCCAGGAAGTACCCACCGGCCGCGGCACCTACGCGTGCGTGCTCGGCGGCGACGACCTGCGCACGCTGTACATCTGCACCGCCGAAGGCCACGAGCCCGAGGAGTGCCGCGAGAAGCGCGCCGGCCGCATCGACGCGGTACGCGTCGACGTCCCCGGCGTCTAGCAGGCGGGAGATCCTCGCACTCGGCCAGTCGTTCCGATCCGCACGGGCGATCGAGAGTCCGAGGTCGGAGCCGCAGAAGCGTGTTACGCCTCGGCGAGGCCTTCCCAGCCCTCCGGGGGCGGAGCCAGGCGCCAGAACTGCTCGGGGGCGGGGGCGTCGAGCTTGCGGGTGACGTGCCAGTCGTCTTCGAGCGCGAGGAGCTGCGACGGGTAACAGTCGATCGCTTCCCGCTTCGTTTCCTCGGTCGTGGTGATCGACGGGCAGACCGGCGTCGGCCACACGTTCTTGCGGAACATCGACGACACGCGCCAGGCGAGCATGCCGGGAATGTGCTTGTAGCCGGAATCTTCGTAACACCACCAGGCCACGGTGCGATCCATGCGGCCGCGGGCGATCATGCACGCCCGGTGGGTAACGTCGTGGTCGGGGTTCGCGAGCCCGAAGGGCGCGACGACCAACGAGGGCCGCAACGTCGCGAGCGCGGGCGCGAGCATTTCGGCGATCTCCTCCGGCGGAACGGGGCGGTCGCCTTCGCGGTACGTGTACTCGACGCAGTCGAGATGCACGGGTGTCGTGTCGAGCACCGCGAGGGCGCGTTCGTCTTCGGCGCGCCGCGCGGCCATGACGTCGTCGCTCGGCGAGAAGCCCGACTGCACGTCCCACTTCCGCATCGGGTCCGGATACGCGGGCGGGTTCCCCGCGAACACCGTCACGACCGTCGGGTCGGACACCGACCCGAGGAACCGGCCGCAACTCAACACCGCGTCGTCGAGATGCGGCGACACGACGACAACCCGTTCCATCTCGCCGGCGGCCGGTAGCCCCCACTCCCGCATCGGTTGGTCGTCGGGGTTCACGGTTGGAAGAGCATGTCGACGTAGGCCTCGAGCAGTTCTTCGACCGTGCCGTGCATCTCGCTCATCGTCGCCATGCCGTAGATCGGTGCCATCGAGCCGCCGGCCTGCGGGTTGGCGCGCACCTCGGCGACGGCCGCGGCGAGATCGACAAGGAAGCGTTCGATCACACCCGGTTGCGTGTGCCGCAAGGTCACACACAGGTGGATAGACGGCGGGTCCTGGAGGCCGTTGAGCGACCAACCGCTGTGGCCGAGCACGTCGAGCACCCGGTAGATGTCGACGTCGTCGGTGGTGAACGCCACGTTCCACAACGGGTCGCCGATCACCTGGAGACCTTCGATGGCCGCGATGCCCGCCTTGGCGCGCTGCGCGGCGTCGAGAATTCGGCCGACTGCGTCGAGGTAGCCCTGCTTGCCGATGCTGACGAGCGCGGCCCAGCATGCCGCGCTCAGCGCGCCCGGCCGCGAACCCGCGAACGTGGGCGAGAAGTACAGGCCACCGGCCCACGAGGCGGTCTTGTAGTACTGGTGGTGGCGCAGGTCGAAGTCGCGGTACAACACGACCGAGGTGCCCTTGGCCGCGTACCCGTACTTGTGCGTGTCGGCCGACATCGACGTGACTCCGGGAACGCGGAAGTCGAACGGTGGGACCGGGTACCCCAACTGTTCGGCCCACGGGAGCACGAAGCCACCGAGGCAGGCGTCGGTGTGGAACCCGATGGCACGGGTGCGTGCGAGTTCGGCCAGTTCGTCGATCGGGTCGACGAGCCCGTTGGGGAAGCACGGCGCGGAGCCGACGATGACCGCCGTGTTCGGTGTGATGGCGGCTTCGGTGGCGGCGACGTCAGCCCGGCCGTCCTTGCCGACGGGGACGCTGACCTTGGTGATGCGGAAGTAGTGGGCGGCTTTGTCGAACGCGGCGTGCGCGGTGGACGGCACGATCATCTCGGGTTCGGCAATGCCGCGGTCGTAGGCACGGT
>JAWXCJ010000185.1:0-11934 GCA_034408875.1 Actinomycetota bacterium | reverse complement strand
TACCAGCGCGAACAGCATCGCGGCCACCACGGCGAGCACGGTCAGCACCGCGCTCGTGATCTCCGACGAGAGCGAGCCAAGTCCCACGACGACCTCCCATAACCCCTCAAGCGCCGACACGCACCAGCGTAACCTCGACCTCGTCGGGTGCGCCGTGGGGTGAGCGCGGCATGGATCGCGGGCGCGTCGGCGGCGCTCACGTCTTCGACACGGGCGCGCAGGACGGCGCCGTCCGGAAGGTCGGCCGCGGGTACCTTGACAACGCGCGTACCGCGCCCCTCGATGACGAAGCCCGGATGACCCTTTCGGGGCCCGAGTGCCGATTCGACCGCCCGCGTACGGCTCACGAAGATTTTCCGCGACTTTCGACCTCGACGCGGTACACGCGCACGTCGCTAGGGTCGCCCAGTGCTGTTTGTCAGTCTGCGTGATCTCCAATGGCGTCGCCGCCGCTTCACGATCGGCGTCCTCGCGACCGGTCTCGTGTTCGCGCTCGCGCTCTTGATCACCGGCTTCGCCGGCAGCTTTCACAACGAGGTCAAGCGCGCCGTCGACGCGTTCGCCGTCGACCGATGGCTCGTCCCCGACGGCGCGTCGGGCCCGTTCACGTCGGCCGCGGTCTTCCCCGCCGCGGTGGCCGACGAGGTCGCGCAGGTCACGGGCGTCGATGCCGCGGCACCCATCGCCGTCCTGCGCGACAGCGTCGACCTCGGCAGCAGGACCGACGTCAACGTCATCGCCGTGACGCCCGGCGCACCGGGATCTCCGGCGGTGCGCAGCGGGGATGCGTTGTCGAGATCAGGGGAGATCGTCGTCGACGCGTCGACCGGCCTCGACGTCGGCGACGAACTCGACGTGTTCGGAGAGACGTTCGCGGTGGTCGGCACCACTTCGGGTGTCACCTACTACGCGGGCACGCCCACCGTGTTCATTCCGATCGAGGACGCGCAGCGCCTGGCGTTCAGCGGGCAACCACTCGCGACCGCAGTCGTCACCACGGGCGCGATATCCGAGTTCGACGGGTTCCAGGTGCTCACCAACGACGACACCATCGAGGAGCTGCGGCGCCCGCTCGGGAAAGCGACCTCGACGATCGACTTCCTGCGCGTCCTGCTGTGGATCGTCGCCGCCGGCATCATCGGTTCCGTCGTGTACCTCCAGGCAGTGGAGCGCACACGCGACTTCGCGGTGCTGAAGGCGACAGGCACCACGAACGGCACGCTGGCGATCGGGCTCGCAGTACAGGCGATCATCCTCGCCGTCGCCGCGGCCGTCGCCGCAGTCGTTCTCGCGCTGTTACTGAGCCCGGTGATGAGCATGGACGTGGAGATCCCCACTTCGGCATTCGTGGTCTTGCCGATTGTTGCGATCGCCGTCGGGCTGCTGTCGAGCCTGGCCGGCCTCCGGCGGGCAGTCACAGTCGATCCGGCCCTGGCGTTCGGCGGCTGACATGACGACGCACGTGCAAATCCGCGATCTTGTCGTCGAGTACTCGAGCGGTGGTTATCCCGTGCGCCCGATCAACGGTCTCGACCTCGACGCGTCGCCGGGCGAAGTCGTGTTGCTGCTCGGCGCGAGCGGATCGGGCAAGACGACACTGCTCTCCATCCTGGCCGCAATCCTCACGCCGACAAGCGGATCGGTGCGCGTCGGCGATGCGGAGGTGACGACGCTGCGCGGGGCGGCGTTGACGCGTTACCGGCGCGACACGGTGGGCGTCGTGTTCCAGGCGTTCAACCTCATCCCGAGCCTCACCGCGCTCGAGAACGTCGAAGTGCCCCTCCGGGCCGGCGGCGTCAAGCGCAAGGTCGCCAAAGCGCGCGCCAAGTTGCTCCTCGAATCCGTCGACCTCGCCGAGCGGATGACGCACCGGCCCGGCGACCTCTCCGGCGGCCAGCAGCAGCGGGTGGCGATCGCGCGGGCGCTCGCGCACGACCCGCCGCTCGTGCTCGGCGACGAACCGACGGCCCATCTCGACTACATCCAAGTCGAAGGTGTGCTGAAGATCCTGCGCCGCATCGCCGACGACGGCCGGCTCGTGATCGTCGCCACCCACGACGATCGCATGATCCCGCTTGCGGACCGGGTGGTGAACCTCACCCCGCGTGCCGACGTCGAGTCGCGGCCGCCGGTACGCGTGGAACTCGTGGCCGGCGCCGAACTCTTCGCGCAGGGCGATGTCGGCGATCTCGTGTACGTCGTCGAATCGGGCGAGATCGACATCGTCCGCACCCGCGACGACGGGACCGGCGAACAGGTCGCAATCGTCAAGCCGGGCAACTACTTCGGCGAACTGGCACCCATGTTCGGGCTCCGCCGTTCGGCCGGCGCGCGTGCGACCGAACCGACTGTCGTGACCGCGTACACGATGCGCGACTTCCGCGACCGGTTCCAACTCGTGACGCCGACCGAGACGCTCGCCAACGCGGCCGACTGAGCGTTCAGCCCGCGGTAGGCGTTCGGCCGTGACGCAAGGTCCGCATGGGGGCTGAACCCTGCAGACCCGATCGGCGGAACGCCGGGTGTGACATCGTGCACTTGAGTCAAGCGGACTCGATGCCGAATGTCACATAGCCATGCCCCGCCGTCCGTTCCTTCTTCTTCTGGTGGGCGCTCTCCTCGTTCCTTCCGGCGTCGCGGCCGCGTCCGACGGCGAAGAAACCGCCGACGACGAGATCGCGGGGACACTGGTGGTTGCGCACGGCGACCACTTCGCCGAAGGCCACGCCGACGAGGGCTACGAGGTCCACGCGCCCGGTGACGTCCCGATCACACTCGACGTCGGCGACGGCTCGCTCGACACACTCGTCGGCGAGGAGGTCGTGGCCCGCGGCTCGGTCGAGGGCACAACGCTCCAAGACGCGGTGGTCACTCCCGCCGCCGAGGGCAGCGCCGTTGGCACCGTGGCGGCATCAGGCGACATGCACGCCATGGTCAGTGGCACGAAGAACGTCGGAGTGCTGCTGATGAACTTCTCCGACCGCACGACCGAGCCCTGGACCGAAGCGCAGGTGGACGACATCTTCTTCGGACCGACCGGGACTGTCGACGAGTTTTACCGAACGACGTCGGACTCGGCCATGAATCTCACCGGCGACGTCCACGGCTGGTACACGATCGCGAGTTCGTACACGACGTGCTCGTACACGACCTGGGAGGCGGCCGCCCGGGCCGCGGCAACCGCGGCGGGCGTCAACCTCAACGTGTACGACTACCTCGTTTACATGTTCCCGTCGGCCTCGTGCGGATGGTCGGGACTCGCCCGCGTCGGTGCGTCCGGTTCGTGGATCAACGGCACGTCGAGCGTGTATGTGATCGCCCACGAACTCGGCCACAACTTCGGCGTTTGGCATTCGTCGACGAAGTCGTGCACGAATAATGGTGTCGCCGTCACACTCTCGGCCACGTGCACAAACAGCGAGTACGGCGATCCTTTCTCGGTGATGGGCAGCACGCTCCGGACCCACCACGCCGGCCACTCGCATCGCATGGGCTGGGCCACGGCGCCCTCGCCCGTCGGGAACGGAACCCATCGAATCGCCCGCCTGCACAGTGGAGGTTCCCCCCAACTGCTCCGCGTCCCTCGCGGGTCGACCGGGACCTATTTCGATCTCGAGGTGCGTTCCGCTTTGGCGGCCTTCGACACCTACGGCGCCGGTAACGCCGTCGTGAGCGGGCTGAGCATCCGCCTCGACACCTCGGGCTACTTCGGGAACAGCTCGCTGTTGGACCTGAACCCGACGACTTCGACCTTCGCTGATGCCGCGCTTGCCGTTGGTCAGACGTTCGTCGATCCGACGACCGGCGTGTCGATCCGCCTCGACTCGATCGACGCGACGGGCGCCTACGTGACTACCGGCGGCGGAGCGGACGCCACGCCGCCGTCGGCGCCCGGGAACCTGCGGATCACGAGCACGACGACGAATTCCGTCTCGATCTCGTGGAACGCGTCGACGGACGACGTCGGCGTCGCCGGATACCACGTGTACCGGAACTCGACCCACGTTGACTCGACCGCGTGGTTGTCGTTCACCGATTCCGGTCTCGCACCGGGGACGCACTACACCTGGACGGTCCAGGCGTACGACTGGTCCGGAAACACGGCACAGACGGCAGTCGCCGGCTCCACCGCGCCTGCTCCGGCTCCTCCTCCCCCGCCGCCGCCCCCGGCGCCCGCGCGACCGTCGCCCGGCGTCGTCACACCGTGGGGTCCGACGATCGTGCGCGACGGAGCGCTCGTGCCGATAGCGCACTCGACGCCGCCGGGTGTCAAAGTCGCGGCCGCCGCGCTGACGGGCACGGGTGGAGGGTCGTGGACGGTCGGCCCCGACGGCGCCGTCTACACGAGCGGCGACGCGGCCAACCTCGGTTCGCTGCGGGGAATTCCGTTGAACCAGCCGATCAACGCGATGGCCGCGACGCCGACAGGACAGGGCTACTGGCTCGCGGCTGTCGACGGCGGCATCTTCGCCTTCGGCGACGCCCGCTTCTTCGGATCGACCGGCGCCATCAAGCTCAACCAACCCATCGTCGGCATGGCCCCGACACCCACCAACAACGGGTACTGGTTGGTCGCCCGCGACGGCGGCATCTTCGCCTTCGGCGACGCCGCGTTCTACGGCTCGACCGGCGGGTCGTCGGTCGGGAGCGACATTTCGGGAATGGTCTCGTCGGCCGGCGGCAACGGCTACTCCCTCATCACCGCCGACGGCCGCGTCTTCCGTTTCGGCGACGCGTAGTCGCCGCACGAACTACGGGAACGTGGGCCCGGCTGGGGTCGAACCAGCGACCAAGGGATTGTGAGTGGTCGAGATCGCGCCAACACCGCAGGCCCGAAACGCATTCATGCTGGTCAACGTGCAGTGCGGGTCCGGCATCCTCGCAAACCGCTCTGCGGAGGTTGCCCAGGTGAGCAGGACGGGAAGTGTTCGAAGGACCAGGAGCACATGGGGCTTCGTCGTCGATGTCGGCCGAGCCAATGGGAGGCGGCAGCAGTCGCGCAAGCGCGGCTTCCGCACGCGCAAGGACGCCCAGCGCGCGTTGAACGACGCGCTCGCAGCGGTGCAGCACGGCGCGTACGTGCGCCCGCGCAAGATCACGTTCGGGTCGTATCTCGATGACTGGCTCGACGGCGGGCCGCCGTCCAACGACCATCGCCGGCTACCGGAAGCTGATCCGCATCCACATCGAACCCGCGCTCGGCAATGTCGCGGTCCAGGACCTGACCGCGATCGACCTCGATCGCCTGCATGCGCAGCTGGTGCCCGTAGGGAGCCCCGGAGGTCGAGGTCCGCTCTCGAAGCGCAACGTGGCCCGGGTGGCCTCTCCCCGTCGGCGCGATCGGCCAAGGCGCCCGAGATGCAGTGCTGGGCGCCCGAACAACTGCGAACGTTCCTGGACTTCGTCACGTCCGACTCGCACCACGCGCCGCTGCTGCGTCGCGGCGATGACGGGTCTACGTCGAGCCGAGCTGCGCGCTACGCACCGTGCGCCATCTGCTGTCGGCCGAAGCGTCGATGACAGCACGCCAAACACAGAACTGCCGCTCGGAGCGGTGGACACCGAAGCCGTGATCGGGCATTCGGCGCTACTCGTCGTTGGTCGGTTGATCGAAGGCAGACCGCAGGAGCGCGATGGTGTAGTGCTCGACGGGATCACAGCCGTCGCCGTGGTCGTACTCGCCTTCGTCGAATGCGGCGTGGCCGACAACCGCGGCTGTCGCGAGCGGACCTGCTGCGCGGAACCGCCTCTGGGCTCCGACAAATCCCGTGACCGGAATCGCGGTCACGTTCTGCCTCGTCTATGCGACGTCGAGGAACTTGCGGATGGCCTCGCGGATGATCTCGCTGGTCGTCGTTTGCTCGCGCGCGGCGCGGGTTTCGACGGCTTCCTTGAGTTCCGGATCGAGGCGGACCGGCACCACATCAGCCGCGGCAGATCCCATCGACGGTCGGCCGCGCCGTCGCGCCTTCAGCGCGTCGACGTCGTTGTCGCCCTCGACCTCATCCGCCAGGGCTTCGACGTCGGCGTCGGTGAGTACCTTGCCGGTCTTCGTTCGATAGGTCTTGCTCTTGTCAGCCATCGTCATCACCACTCGGAAGCAGGTCGTGGAACGCGGGTCGCGGCGGCATCGCGTGGATCGCGAGCATCCGGTCGTCGGCGAGTTCGAGCACGATCACCTCGAGCATGTTCCCGGCCCGGTCGGGTCCGATTGCAAGGACTCTCGGAGGGTCAGCATCTTCGTCGAGATCCACGACGGCGACCGCAGGATCGGCGGCGTGGCGAATGTCCACATCGCCAACCCCGTGTCGTCTCGCCGATCGGTGGATCTCCACACGGGAATATCGTAATACATAAATCGCCAGCGGGGAGCCGTCTCAAGTCGCCGCGTGCAGACTCGGTGTACAGGCCTCAACGAACGTCCAACACGGTCCGAGTCGGGCGCTGGGCGGGCACACCGACGGGATGCCGGCCGAAGAACTGCTTCGAGCTGATCTCGAACGACGCGGCAGTTGCGCACGGGTAGCCGTGCGTTCGAGGCACACGCGTTCTCGTGACTGCGGTGCTGCACGCGGTGGCCGCGGGCCACTCCCCCGCCGACATCGTGCGTAACTAGCCGACGATCGACGAGAACGGCGTACGAGCGGCCCGGGCGTACGCGTCGTGGATTGCCAAGCAAGAGATCCACACGCTGCGACTCGCCTCGTGAAGACCGTTTTTCGCGGGTCTCGTGAGGCTCGCGACACAACGCTTGGAGGGAACGCGATCGCGGACGTCGTGTCGCGTCGGCGGCTGGCAACGAATCGGAGCGGCTGATGCTCGCGATCTCGGAGGTGGCACGGCGCCTCGGCGTCGGGCGCAGGACGGTGTACGTACTGACCTCGACCGGGGAGCTCGAACTCGTGCACATCGGCCGCGGTGCACGCGTCCCCGTCGCATCCATCGAGCACTTCGTTCAGCGAATGCGTAATCACGCGGTGACCAAACGGTGACCACCGGGTGGACGCGTCGCCGGACGCGTTCCAATGCCACACGCGTTTGCGCTGGTAGGTTGCGTGGGCCCGGCTGGGATCGAACCAGCGATCAAGGGATTTTTGAGTCGCGCGACGAACGTCCACCACGTCCACACCGTGCTCCTGTGCCTGGTCGCCGCGTCCACCGCGTCCACCGCGTCCATGCTTTCCACCGGGTTCCGCCGAGTGTGATTGTCAAAGGGATTGTCAGCGGTGATCGCTCGGCCGGCATTGCAGCCACTTCCGAGTGACGGGAACTTTGCCGACGGAAGACGCCGGGTCCCTTGCTCATCGTCCAGGACGTCCAGCCAGTGCGACGGTCCACGCATGGGGACACATCCCTCGTGCTTCAGATGCTCCCGCGCGGCGCTACCCATTCGTGCGCGACATCGGCGACCTCGGCGATGCGTTCGAAGTCCGCGTCGTAGTGCAACACGATCAGTGCGGTCGTCTCTGCCGCCGCCGCGATGATCAGATCCGGGATGGCGACGCGGTGTTGGCCGCGCCGCGCGAGTGCATGCTGGATCTCGATCGCGCGCGTCAGTACTTCGGGCGTGATCGGCGCGTCATCCAACGCACGCCGCTCCTCCAGGATCGCCTCGTAGTCGTCGAGGCTCCGCGCGCTGTACAGCACTTCGAGATCCACGATCGCGCACGTCGCGATCAACCCGTCCTCGAGCAACGGACGCAGCCGCCGCACGACGACCGGATGCGGGAACCGAGCCAACGCGCTCTTGTCCGCCAGATAGCGCGCAGTCAGCGCCACGCATCCCCCATCACCTCGGCATCATCGAGGTCGAGACCTTCCATGTGCGCGAGCCGGTCCGCATGCCGCCGCCTCCGGGCCGCTCGCACCACCTCGGCCAACGCACGGTTCACGGTCTCCTTCATCGTGGCTGCCCCGAACACACTCGTGGCCTCCCGGAGGAGCTCATCGTCGATGTCAACCAGTCGCTTCGCCATCGGAGGAGTATATCTCAAAGGGCGGAATTGTATATACCGCGCGCGGGAGGCGGCGGAGTCGCGACCCAGGCGCGGCGACATCGCAGCGCCCGAGCCCAGGTCGGCGCGTCAGTCCACGCCCGCCGAGGTCAAGAGCCGCGATCTTCACCCGCGTCATGCCGGCTACCGCACCTGCTGCGCCACCGCCGCCGACCTCGCCGCCCGCTGCCACCGTGCCGCGATCGAAGGACGATGGGCGACCACCATGCGCTTCTTCGCCGGTCGCTGATTGGACTGCCGAATCGCTCACCAAGGAACCGGAGTGAGCTCGGCACACCGGTCAACATCACAATCAGGTGCCCACCGAATCGGAACCGGCGGTACGTCACGTCGACCCCCTCCCGACGGTACTTCTCGACGAGCTTGTCCACATCGGCGATGGCGGGATACTGATCGTGCACGGCGTGGTACACGTACATCGAGGTCGTCGGCGTGGCCTGACCGAGTCGTGTCGCTGCGATGGCGGCGCGCATCCCCGGTACCTCGAGCACGCCCGGGACCGTCAGGTAGTCGCTCCAGCGGAGGAACGGAAAGCTCAGTATGAGCTGCACGACGGTCATCTCGGCCGCCGACGCCACCATGGCCTGACCCTGGGGTGTGAGTACGCCGAGCAGGTCGACGTCCGGAAACCCGCGACTCACACCGATGACTCCGCCGAACGGCGCTCCGCTGAGGAGGCCACCGTCCTCGAACATTTCAGGCGATGAGATGAGGTCAACGCCGGCGCCACCGGCGGCGACGCCCACGATGTTGAGCTCCGGCGCGTAGGCGGGCTGTTGTTCGGCAGCGAAGAGGGTGGCTTGCGCTCCGCCCGAGTAGCCCCAGAGACCGATCGGCGTGGCGGCGTCGAAACCGGCCGCTTCGTTGGCAAGAGCAGCCCGAATGCCGTCGAGCACGAAGCGGGCCGCCAGCGGCAACGCGCCAAACGCGTGCTGCGGTCCGGTGAAGTCGGTGGTGACAACCGCCCAGCCTCGGCGAAGGGCCAGGACCATGAGAGGAAGTTCCTGCTGGTCGCCGTGTCTCAGGGTGTAGGAGGGATCGGCGGTCGCCCCCAGGCTGTCGATCGCGCACTGGTAGGAGAGCAGCGGCCGCACCGACCCGTCGAAGGGCCCCCGGGGGATCATCACGGTCGCGACTCCCGAGGCTGCAGCACCACTGCTGTCGGTGGAGCGAAACTTCACCTGCCACGCATCGGCGTTGATCAGGCGGCGGAACCCTCTGACCTCGACGGGCCGAGCGTCGAGCACCTCGCCTGGGCGGAACGCTTCCAGGTTCTCGGGCATGCAATAGAACGGATCGTCTGTCGGAGGCGGCACCTCGACGAGCAGCCGCGACCGCAGTCGCTCATAGAGATCAAGGCCGCGGAGCATGATCTTGGCCGCGAAGCGCTCGCGCCGACTCGTCAGGTCAGTCCGGCGCGGCAGGACTCGCTGTTGGTACTTCATCGCCGGACCACCTCCGCGAGCAACATCTTCGAACACCTCATCTTTTCGGCAACGAGCCCAGGTCTAGGCGACACCTCGGGGCGTCCACCACGTCTGCGCAATCCATCCCGTCCATTGCGTACTGCCGAGTTGGATTGTCAAAGGGATTGTCACCGCGACGGGCGGTCCAGCGCTGCTGCCACTCGGAAGCGACGGGAACTTCACCGACGGAAGACGCCGGATCCCCTGCTCATCGTCCAGTACGTCCACGCAGTTCCCGCGTCTCGCGCGAGCCGCTTCGTCGCGAAATCGAGAATGCAGGTCGGCGGCGCGGTCAGCCGGCGCGTCGGACGACCGCGTGGCCCTCCCGTACGAGCTTGGCGATCAAGCGATTCTGACTCAGGTCCGACCCTCCGCGGTGTGTTGTCCGTCGATGCATCGCGCAAACGCGCGACGGGGCAGGCGCCGCTACTCGCTCAAGCGACCGCGTCTGCCGCCGACGGGACGTTGATGTGGACCCACACACGGTCGCCCTCGCGGCGCGTGACTCTTGCCCGCAGCGGCTCCTCGTCGTCGTCGCCGACATGCAGCCAGTCGCCGGGCTGAGGGTCGAAGGATGCGTCGGCCGCACGAGGGCCGTGCGATATCCAGCACTCGACCGCGAGGTCGCCACCAACGAGGTTCGGATCGAACCAGAGGTCGTAGGAAACCTGCTCCGACATAACAGTCATCGTACCGGCCCGGTCCAGCCGGCCCAGGCGGGATTCTCGACGGGCCCGCAAAATAGCGGGCGGACCCGAGCGAACTGCTCACTCGTCGCCTCGGAGACAAGAACAGTCCAGTGAGGATGGTCGAGCGTCGCCAGCACCGAAAACCCGGCGCTGATCAACTCGCGGCCGTCGACCTCGAACGCCAATCGGCGCGGCGCGACGATCGGACGCAGACGTACCAACAACCCGTAGTCGCCGTTGGGCACCTCGAGAAGCGAGAAGCCCCACAGACCCCGACGCCCGTGCGACTCCTCGCAGCGGGCATGGCATCGGCGAGGTCCGCTCCGCGCGACCGACACGACATTGGCGTATGGGCCGAAACCTCGTCGGGCTCGGCCACTCGGGCGAGATGCTTGCCCTCAGTGATTTCAATCGTCGTCGTCGATCGGATTCGCAACGTGCAAGCCGCGACGAGTGGCCGCGGCGCACAGGTCGGAGTCCGCACTCGTGAGCAGATCTGCGCCGATCTGCAGCGCGGCCGCAAGGTGGATCGCGTCATAGTCACGAAGCCGTTCTTGTTCGGCGAGATCGCCGGCCAAGTCCACGAGCCCTTCAGTGATCTCCACAATCGTGAACTGCTGCCACAGACCCACGAGTTCGGTCTTGGTGCGTCGCAGCTGGACCGGAGAGAGTCGCCGCCCCCGCGCCGCAGCCGCGAGCGCCGCGCGCGCCTCTACATGCACGACGCGGGCAGCGGCCACGACGGCCGCGCTGTCCCAAATGACGGCCGCGCGCACGGAGCCCTGTTCCTCGATCAGTAGCTTCAGCAACGTCGAGGTATCGACGTAGGTGATCACCCTCGTTGTTCGTGCACCAGATCACTGACGGTCGCCTTCGCGCGAACACGACGCGCCGGCCGGTGTCGCGTGGCGTCCTTGGGTGCTCGCACCACACCAGACGCAACGAGCTCCGCCAACCGATCGACGCCCGGATCCATCGGCGTGAGCCGAGCGACCGGACGGCCGTGATCGGTGACGACGACCTGATCACCGGCGCGCACTCTCTCGAGATAGCGACTCAGGTTGTTCTTCAAATCTCGCACCCCGACCTCGAGCGGTTCACCACTTGTAGCTACCGTCATGCGCCCAGTATAGCCACAATCCTGTGCTCGCCGAGCGCGCCGCGTCATCTGTGACACCGTCCCGCGACTCTTCACGCCCGGGAACTGCTTCTCCTACGACAACGCCGGCTTCTGCGTGCTCGCCCGAAACGCGTGAGCGCGGATCCCGGACACGGAACGACGAGGCGATCGACCACCGGCAACAACATCAACCAGCACACCCGGTTCCGCGCGCCTTGCGGTCATCCGAGACGACACGCACCCCAACATCAAATACCGAGTCGCGTTCCGGCGACCCGCTGCGCTTATCCGGGGTATGAAGAGAACTCCACCGTCGCGAGGCCCGCCCGATTGATTGTCACGGGGATTGTCAACGAACCCCGACTCGAGACCAGCGACAACCGAACACGCCCCTGAACAGGCGAGTCGCGTGGGCCGGGAAGGGATCGAACCTTCGACCGAGGGGATTATGAATCGCGCGACAAACGTCCACCACGTCCGCGGTTTGCGGTTGTGCCTGGTCGGACCGTCCACCGAGTCCATGCATTCCACACGGTCCACCGTGTGCCACCGAGTTTGATTGTCAAAGGGATTGTCAGCGTCGGCCGCTCGGCCGGCACTGCAGCCATTCGGAAGCGACGGGAACTTCACCGACGGAAGACGCC
>JAWXCJ010000184.1:0-7690 GCA_034408875.1 Actinomycetota bacterium | reverse complement strand
GCTTCGACGAGTTCTTCGCTCTCGGCGCTCTCGGGTGCCAGAGCCTGCAGGCCGTAGATGGTGTCGCCGTCGCGGGCGGTGACGATCGCGCCCGAGCTGCGGCCGGTATATGCCTCGCTGGCCTTGCCCTCGATGGTGATGCGACTGAGAAGCGCTTCGTCGGCGCCAGGGATATCGATCGGTTCGGGCCGACCGCGCCCGATGCCGCCTTCGGGGAACCCTTGGTCTTGGTAGAGGGCGTCGAGGAGGAAGCTCGTATACGTGCCGAGGCGGTCCAACCCCGGCTCCGTGAAGGTCCACGCCACCTGGCGCCCGTCGGGCGACTCGACCTGGAACGCGCGCACTTCCCCACGAGGCTCCGGCGACTCGATCCAACCTCGAGGCGCTCGAAACGCCACGTCCTCGACTTCGAAGACAACGGGAAACTCACGTGCGACCGTTTCGTCCACAGCGTCGTCGCTCCCATCTGAACAAGCCGAACCAACGACTAGCACGACCGCGAGTAAGGCACGAGCCAAACGCCGGGACCTTTTCACGCGGTTCATTCGAGGTGGGTCACGTGTACGTTGAAGTCGACCCCGACGGAGAGCCCGAACGACAAGTCGACGAAGACGCCGTGGTCACCGGACGAGACGGCGTACTCCTTGACGGACTGTTTCACTCCCTCGATGTTGGGGTCCTGCGCGATCAGCTCCAACGAACGCAACGCACCGTCGGAAAACGCGCCGCCGCGCACGGGCGCCTCGGCGGTACGGACAATGGTGTGAGCGGCCGCGCGTCCCGACTCGGTCGTGAGATCGAAGGTTGTGGTGCGCGTTGTCAGCGAGTCTTGTCCGAAGGTGGTGACGACAGCCGTGACGGTTGCGTAATCGCCGGTATCGCTGTCGATCAGCCATTCGACTTCGGCGACAGCGGAATGGTTCTCGTCCGCAAGGTCGAAAGGGCCAAGGCTGAGCTCGGCGATTGCGGTGCCCGTGAGCGTGACTCTCATACCCTCTTCACCGGCTGCGCCCGTGAGATCACCCCAGGCCCGGTCGACGATCGCCTCGAAGTGAGGCTGTGGCGGAGTCAGAAGGTCGGAGATCCCCGCGGTGACCGAGGCGCGGGCTGAGTACTCCGAGCCCAGTCCAAAGTACGCGAGCGTGAGATTCGGTTCGTACTGCAACAGTTCGTCGACGTTCTCTTTGACGTTCGGGAGGCCGGCGTCTTCACCGCGGTCGCTGAAGAACCCGAAGAGGGCCTGGTTCACAGGCGAGATCAGGGCAAGTTTGACTGGGGCCGGGAGCGAGGAGGACGCGGTCTCGCCGATGCCGAGGTCTTGGAGTGCGAGGCCGGTGATCAAGAGTTTGAGGTCATGTTCGTCGGCAACACTGTAAGTCTCCTCGCGTTCGATACGGAGTCGGCTCGACGCAGTCGCCGACGCGTCGATCCCGACGATGGACGTTCCGGTCCGGAGCCCGACGGAGAGTTCGGCGCCGCCCTCGGCGTAGATACTGCCGTCGGCCCGGTGGGCCACTTCGTAGCGGCCGTTCGAAAGACGCCGGACTTCGAACACGGCGCGGGTTCCCACGCCCGCGCCGAACTCGGCGCTGCGGGCCACGGTCACGATCCACGATTCCTCGACGATCGGTGCGCCCTGAACGCCGGCGGCGTAGAGCGTGCCGAGCGCATCGGGGGGTGCGAAGCGCAACGGGTCGTGCCACGCACGGTCCGGGACCATCGCCCCAATCGAGCCGAGTTGCTCGGCGGTCCGCCGGCACGCGGCCCGCCACGGCATGAGGTACTGCTCGGCGTCGACTGGCGTGTCGACGAGGCCCATGTCGCGGGCCGTCGCGGCGCGGAGATCGTCGCCCGCCATCACCGCTTGTTGGAACAGCCGACGTAACGACTCGGCGGCCGCTGCGAACGCGTGGGCCTGCGCGACGTGCCGCGCGGTCAGCTCACGCATCCGGGTTACGAGTGACTCCAGGCGCGGGCCCTGTCCCGACGCTTCGAGCCGGTCGATCTGCCCGTTCACAAGATCGAGCGCCTGGTGCGTGTCGTACGCTCCCTCTTCGAGCTGGCGAGCGCGACCGAGCAGAACGTCCTCGACGATTCGCAGGTCCGCGACCGTCGGCGTCCGGCCGCCCATCATCCCGACCACCGATCCGCGTTGTGGGCATCGTCGATCAGGACCCGTAGCGCGGCTCTGAACGCCTGAAGCTCGGTTCCGAATTCCTCACGCGACCGGCGCAGCGTGTTCTCGAACTCCGCCAGCGCCTCGTCCGCCGGGTCGGCCGCGGCCGGCAACTCCTGACCGAATGTCGATGCGAACGCGAGTACATCACCGAGCCGACCGATCGACTCCGCGACTTCGCCGACTATCTCGGAATCGAACGAAACTGCACCATCGCCCACTCGCCACCCCGCCGCTGCGCCGCGCAATGCTGGTGCCCAGTATCTGTGAGTGACGCGGTGGCGGCCACCGAAATGACCGGTTTCCCCTGCGCTTTTCCGGTCGAGGGAGCTACTCGCCGCGGAAGAGTTGGAGCACCTCGGCGGTGCGGGCCTCGCACGCGGTGAGGTCGGGTGCTTCCAGGTTCAAGCGCAGCAGCGGCTCGGTGTTGCTCGGCCGCAGGTTGAACCACCAGTCGCCACAGTCGACCGTGAGCCCGTCGAGGCGGTCCTGCGAGCAGTCCGGGTATTTCGCGGCGACCTGCTCGATGATCGCGAGCGGGTCGTCGACCACGGAGTTGATCTCGCCGCTCTGCACGTAACGCTCGAACGGCTTGCGCATCTCGGAGAGCGGAACGCCGGCGAGGCACCGCTGCTCGAGCAACGAGAGCGCCGCGATCGAACCGGAATCGGCGCGCCAGTTGTCGCGGAAGTAGTAGTGCGCGGAGTGTTCGCCACCGAAGATCGCGCCCGTCTCGGCCATCACCTGCTTGATGAACGAGTGCCCGACGCGCGCCCGCACGGGCGTACCGCCCGCTTCGCGGATGATCTCGGGCACCGCGTGCGAGCAGATGAGGTTGTAGACGATCGTCTCGCCGGGGTGCCGGTCGAGCACACCCTTGGCGATGATGGCGGTGGTCGTCGAGCCGCTGATCGGCTGGCCGAGGTCGTCGACGACGAACACCCGGTCGGCGTCGCCGTCGAACGCGAGGCCGACGTCGGCTCCCGAATCGACGACCGCGCGCTGGAGGTCTTTGAGGTTCTCGATCTGGATCGGGTCGGCGGGGTGGTTGGGGAAGGTGCCGTCGAGTTCGGCGAAGAGCATCGTCAACCCGAAGGGAAGCCCCTCGAACACCTTCGGGACGACCAGGCCACCCATGCCGTTCGCGGTGTCGGCGACGACCGTGAGCGGTTGGAACACGCTCGTGTCGACGAACGAGCGCACGTGCTGCGCGAACTCGTCGAGCAGGTCGAGCGTTTCGACTTTGCCGGCCACCTCGCCGCGCGACGTCACGCCCGCGGCGACCAACTCCTTGATTTGGGTGAGCCCGGTCTGTTCGCCGATCGGTGCCGCGCCGGACCGGCACATCTTGATGCCGTTGTACTGCGCGGGGTTGTGGCTCGCGGTGAACATGGCACCGGGCGCGTCGAGCTTGCCCGACGCGAAGTAGACCAGGTCGGTCGAACAGAGCCCGAGATGGGTGACGTCGGCGCCGGCCAACGTCGCACCTTCGGTGAACGCGGCGGCCAGCGGTTCCGACGACGCGCGCATGTCGCGACCCACGACGATGTGCTGGGCGCCGGTGAAGTGCGCGAACGCATTACCGATCTTGCGCGCGGTCGGTTCGTCGAGTTCCTCGGGATACAACCCGCGAATGTCGTACGCCTTGAAGATGGAATCGAGCGACACAGTCTTGCCTACGGTAGGGGGCCCGAGGAGGCAGTCATGGTAGCGCCGGGGCCGGCTCCGGTCGGTCTGGTGGCACCGGCTCGTCACCGCCGTCACCGTCGTCACCGCCGTCACCGTCGTCGTCAGCCGGTTCGCCTTCGTAGTCGGCCGAGTACTTCCTGATGGTCTTCCAGCGGATCAACAACACGAGTCCGACGATGCCGAGCAACGTCAGGAAGCGTCCGAACCAGTCGACCGGAGTGAGGTCGTACGTGAGCGAGACGTCCTTCTCGGTCGGGATGACGACCATCATGTTCGGCGCGAGCCGGTACGGACCTTCGGCTCCGTGCGCGTTCCAGTTGGGGAAGTAGGACGCGCGCACGACGACCGGCACACCGATCTGGTCGACGGTGAACGAGATCTTGTCGGGGTTCTCGACGACGTCGGTGACTTCGACCCGGTCGAGTCGCTGCTTCGGCGCGTCGGCGAGGTCGTCGATGTCAATGCGCTCCCACTCGTCGGGACCGTTGCCGGCCCACGGCTGGTCGAGGAGATCGCCGTCCTTCCACCAGCGGGCTGCGTCGCACTCCCAGTCGCCGAGCTGCGGCTCGTTGCTGTTCGGGTCGCCCCATTCCTGATCCCAGCACTCGCTGTAGGTACCTGCCTGCGTCGCCGCGACCACAGGCTCGTACCGCAGGCCCTCGACGAGTGCGTGGTCCTTCAGCTCGTACACCTTCCACCCGGTCGGTTCGTACGTGTCGACGTCGGGAATGTCGGCGACGAGTTCGAGATCGGGGTTCGCGTTCGCCTTCGCCTGGGCCTCGTCGGTCCATGCCATGTAGTAGCGGACGCCGAGCTGGCGCATGCTCTCGACGCCTTCGTCGAAGTCCTCGAGGGTCCCGTACACCAACCCGCGAACCGGGTTCGACGGACGATTCGTGATCTTGCTGACAGTGAGGAAGTGATACGACGTCGTGCCCGACGACTCGAAGTACAAACCCTCCATCGAGCCGATGCAGCCGTCGGTGAAGTACGGAAGCAACTCGAGCGCGAGCGACGTGCCGTACGTGTTGATCGGGTCGTCCTCGCCCGCAGACGGTTCCCACAGCGCGCGACCACATGCGGGCGAGCCGTCGGCTTCTTCGAGGCCGCCCATGGTGTTCATGATCGAGAAGTACTCGTCGGAGATCGGGTGTTCGGGCCCGTCGATGGGTTTGCGCTCGTACCCGCTGTAGTTCCAGCGGGCCCAGCCCTCGATCGAGACGGACGGGTTGTCGTCACGCGCGTCGTACGCGCGACGCACACCGAAGATTCCCGCCACGGCAATGATGACGACGAGCGCGATCCGCGCGAGGAGGTCGACGCGCGACACGATCCAGCGATCCTGCACGCCGACCGGCGGCTCGTAGCCGGGCGGGATCCGTTCGAACTGTCGGGTCGCGACGACCTCGACGGCTTCGCTGCGCAGCGCCGGAGCGACATCGCCGAACTCGTCGCGCGCGAGGCGGATCCACTCGACCGCGCGCGCGTCGTGCAGGTCGCCGGCCCGGATCCACGCGAAAACTTCGCGAGCACCGAGCGCCGCGAGCCGCATGAGTTCGGTCGCGCCCATCGCCGCGACGAAGCCCCACGTGAGCACCCAGAACGGCAGCCACCGCGCGTTCCACACGGCGTGCTCGGGCCACTGCACGAAGAAGATGCCGGTGGCGATCGCGACGACGAACAACACGAGCGTCGAACGCCGGCGGTACCAGGCCGCGCCGATGACGGCGACGCCCGCGAGCACCCAGGTCCACCACGGAAGCCACAGGTACTGGTGCCCGGCGCTGTCGGCGGTGGGCACGCTGCCGACGCCGCGCGCGATGCCGACGATCGGATCCTCGATGAACGACGGCAGGATCGCGGACAACCAACCCCAGAGCTCGAAGCTGCCCGCCGAGTTCAGCTTCGTGTACCGCATGCTCTGCGTGTAGTTGTGGCGCAGCAGGAGGGGCACGGACCAGACCGACGTCAACGCGATGGCCGTGAGCCCCACCGGAATGGCGATGCGGAATGTCCGCCACGGCTTGCGCGACAGCCACAACATGACCGCGACGAGCGCGACGAAGAACGCGACGACGATGTGCGACATGGCCGCGGCCGCGATCAAGACGCACGGGAGCCACGGTTTGCGCCCGGTGTCGAGCGTCTTGCCGAGCGCGCCGAGACCAAACAGCCCGAACGCGAGCGCGATCGTGAACGAGAACTCACCGGCGAGCGTGCTCGCGATGTTGCCGCCGTAGATCTGCCAGCCCGACCGGGTTTGCACGAGCATGCCGAGCGCGGCGATGGCGAACGCGGGCGGGGCCGGCCACGGGGCTCGAATGCCGCGGGCGAAGTAGTAGGCCGAGGCGGGTAGGAGCAGCGGCCCCATGACTGTGACCCACTTGAACGCCACCGTGTAGGGAATCGGTGTGAGCGTGTCGATCGCCGCGATGAAGACGGCGGGCAACGGGAAGTAGTAGTGCCCGGCCGGGAACCCGGCGTACCAGTCGGGTGCCCACCCCGAGAGGCGGCCCTTGCCGAACCAGTTCTCCTCGAGGAACTTGGGCCACCACACGTGGGCGCCCATGTCGCCGCCGTTGGTCGTGGTGTTGTCGAACAGCATCCCCCACGTGATGCCGTCGAACCCTTCCCAGCGGAAGTCCCACGGACGCCACAACGGCCAGATGTCGATGGGCGACCAGTCCATCTCGGCGTTGAGAATGGCGAACACGGCCGCGGTGCACGCCACGACGATCGCGATGCCCGCGAGCTTTTCCCACAGGGCGCGGGGCTCGGTGTCGATGACCTCGACGTTCACCCACTCTTTGGGCGCGGGAGGCTCCGGGCGCTCCCAAGCCGCGGTCGGGTCACCCGCGGCGTCGACGGTGTCGATCGTGTCCACTGACGACAAGCATGCCAGGCGAACCCGGTCATCCGATTTCACCCTCGCCTTGGACAGACGGGGGGAAGGCGATCGGAGCCGGACGCCGCAGGCGTCTTAGCGAGACGCTCGCGCCAGTTCGAGCACCTCGTCGAGGCTGAGGACGTCGCCCTCTTTCTCCCAGGTGTTCGACTCGCACCGCGCACAGCGGTGGAAGATGATCTCGCGCCCGGCGATCCGCATACGGATCGTGATAAGGGCGCCCTTTGCACATCCTGTGCAAGACAGCATTCCGTGCCTCCCAAGAGCGTTTCTCCGCCTGACGTACATCGGTCCTGATGCACGCGGACTGAAGGCGGCAACTGGTGACATCGGCCACTCAGCGTGGAACTGAGGGTTTCGGCCAATGGATCCCGTCGCATTCCCCCTCTACGGACACAGCCGGCCCGCCGGATGTCCGGGCACCGCCGTCGTCAGAACAGCGCCCCGATGACGGCGGGGAGGTTGAACCCCACGTGCAGCAGGATCGAGCGGGACAAGTCCCCCGTTTTCACGGCTTGGTGGGCGGAGATCGCGCCGAACGCGATGAGGGCCGGGAGCACGACGACCGTCCCGAGACTGAAGTCGAGCAGATGGACCGTGCCGAACGCGGTGGCGGAGATCGCGATGGCCACGAGGGGTGAGAATTTGGCGAGGAGCGAGCGCAGGAGCAGCCCCCGGAACAACAGTTCTTCGAACACCGGCGCCGCGAGCCCGGCGATGAGGGCGAACACGACCAGCTTGGCCCCGGTGGCGTTGTTGAGTTCGTCGACGACGTCCTGGTTCTCGTCCACGAGGTTCGAGATGGGCGAGAGGATCAGCCCGGCGGCGATCGCGATACCGACCCCGGCCGGGATCGCCGCCCAGTCGCGCAGGCGCACGACGAAACCGAGGTCGTCGGGCAGTGAACCCGTTCCCCGGGC
>JAWXCJ010000183.1:0-8847 GCA_034408875.1 Actinomycetota bacterium | reverse complement strand
TCTTCCTCTTCTTCCTCTTCCTCGACGGCGGGGGCTTCGATACCCGCCATCCAGTGCGCGTCGGCGTGCTCGGCCGCGACGAGGTCGAGGTCGAGGTCGATGTCGGCGTCTTCGAGGAACTGGTCGTACAGCGTGGGCCGGACGGGGTCACCGTGCTCGTCGCGCGGGGCCGGCTGGAACTCGAGCACGCCGAGCGCCTTGATCCGTTCCTTCGTCCACGCGGCCGCGACGCGGATCCCGTGCGCGAGGTCGCGCAGTCCGGCACCGATGACCAGCAAGAGCCCGAGCACACCCGCGGCGATCAAGACGATCACCGCGCCGGCCGAACCGAGCAGGGCCCGCAGTGGTGAACCGACGAGCGCGCCGGTGATGCCGCCGGCCTCGCGCAGTGGGTCGAGCGAGTCGCCGCCCGGGTTGCCGTGACCGAGGTGGAGCAGGCCGACGGTGGTCGCGCCCACCAACATGAACCCGAGCCCGAGCCGCCACGCGCGCTTCGACTCGTCTTCGACGCGGTGGTCGGCGGCGATGAACACCGCGGCCAGAATGAGGACCGCGGGCACGATGACGCGGCCTGCGCCGAACATCACGGCGCTGGCGGTGTCGATGGCATCGCCGACCGGGCCGCCCAGGTCGGAGAAGATCCCGAGCGCGGTGACCACGCCCGCGACCGCGAACGTCAGGGCGAGCGCATCGCCCGCGTGCCCGCCGAGCTGGGTCGCGATGTCGTGGCGCCAGTTCGGCTGCTTCGAGGCCGCCCGCGTGTTCGGGCGCGAACCGCGCCCGGACGTGCGCCCACGCTTACGACCGCGCTTGGTCGACTTGCCTCCACGTCTTGTGGCAGCCATAGCTCACAAACGTAACACCAGCCACACGTTAAACAGCGGTATCCCCGGTTACCCGGGCTGCTGCCCCACGACGACCGCGAGGTCGCGGTCGGTCCAGACCACCCGGACCCCGAACCCGGCCGCGCCCATCCACTCGAACAGGTCAGCCGGCCGGTCGGCGACACGGTGAAACACATCTCAGAGCGCCGGCGCGTACCCGCCGTCAACCGGATATACCTGACCGGTGATCCACGCGCCCGCGTCGCTGCACAGCAGTGCGACGAGCGGCGCGACGTCGGAAGGCAACCCGAGCCGAGGCACCGTGTACTGGCGGGCCAGCTTGCGTTCGAGTTCGGGGTCGGCCTCGACCGCTTCCTCGGAAAACCCGGTGCGCATGGTGCCGAGCGAGATGCAGTTGGCCGTCACGCCGTGGGCGCCGACCTCGGCGGCGAGGCCGCGCATGAACCCCATCGCGCCCGCCTTGGCCGAACCGTAGATGGCCTGGAAGCGCTCACCCTTGCGGCCCGCGTCGGAGGCGATCGTGACGATCCGGCCCCACCCCTGCTCGACCATCGCACCCGCGTACGCGTGCGTGACGTGCAGCACCGCACCCAGGTTGAGCCGCATCATCGGCTCCCAGTCGGAGGGCGCGGTGTCGACGAACGCCTTGAGGTCGAACCCGGCAGTCGGGATACCCGCGTTGTTGACAAGGATGTCGACGGGGCCGGTGTCGTCGCGCATGCGGCGCACTTTCGCCGGGCTGGTGACGTCGGCCTTCATGGGCCGGGCGTGCGCCTCGCCACCGAGCTCGGCCGCGACCTTGGCCGCGCGGTCTTCGTAGATGTCGTTCACCCACACGAACGCGCCCGCTTCGACGAGTGCGGTGCAGATACCGGTGCCGACACCGTTGCCACCGCCGGTCACGAGCGCGGACCGGCCCGAGAGATCGAGCACTGATCAGACTTCCATGACGACGGGGATCACGATCGGCCGACGCCGGGTGCGCTCGTCGATGAACTTGCCCAACGACTTGCGGGCGTGGCGGTGCATCGTCTCGAAATCGGTCGCGCCTTCTTTCGCCGCCGCCGCGATCGAGTCGCGTACGACCTGCTTGGCCTCCTCGAGGAGGCCTTCGGCTTCGGGCGCGTACACCCAGCCGCGGGTGACGATCTCGGGGCCCGTGATGATCTCACCCGTCTTCGAGTCGATCGTGACGATCACGACGACAACGCCTTCTTCGGCCAGCGCCTTCCGGTCGCGCAGGACGCCGGTGCCGATGTCGCCGACGATGCCGTCGACGTACATGTACCCGGCCGGTACCGCCCGGCGGTCGACTTCGATGCCTTCGGGACCGAGGGTGAGCATGTCGCCGTCTTCGCAGACGATGACGTGGTCCTCGGCGACACCGGATGCCTTGGCCAGTTGCGCGTGGTGGACCATGTGCCGGTACTCGCCGTGCACGGGAACGAACCAGTCGGGTGACAGCAGGTTGAGCATGAACTTCAGCTCTTCCTGCGATGCATGCCCCGAGACGTGCACCGGTGCGTTGCGGTCGTGGATGACTTCGGCGCCGGCCCGGTGCAGCGAGTCGATGACGCGCGACACGTTGGCTTCGTTGCCGGGAATCGCGTGCGCGCTGATGACGACGACGTCGTCTTCGGAGACCTTCACGTGCTTGTGCTCGTGGGCGGCCATCAGCGCCAGGGCGCTCATGGGCTCGCCCTGGGACCCCGTGCAGATGACGCACACGTCGCCCGGCGCGTAGCGCGCGGTTTCCTCGATGTCGATGACCGCGTGAGCGGGGATGTCGAGCATGTTGAGATCGCGCCCGAGTGCCGCGTTCTGGAGCATCGACCGGCCGACGAACGCGACCCGCCGATCGTGCGCGATCGCAGCTTGCGCGACCTGCTGCACGCGGTGGAGATGCGACGCGAAGCTCGCGACGATGAACCGCTTGGTGGGGTGTTCGCGGAACAAGCCGCGCATCGCTTCGCCGACCGTCGACTCCGACGGCGTGAAGCCGGGCCGTTCCGCGTTGGTGGAGTCGGCGAGCAGGAGACGGATGCCGCCTTCGCGCCGCGCCAGCTCGCCGAGCATGGCGAGGTCGGTGCGCCGGCCGTCGACGGGTGTGAGGTCGATCTTGAAGTCGCCGGTGTGGATGATCGTGCCCGCGGGCGTGAAGAACGCGGTCGCGAACCCGTGCGGCACCGAGTGGGTGACGGGAATGAACTGGCAGTCGAACGGACCGATGCTGCGCCGTTCGCCGTCGCGCACGGGGATCAGTTCGGTGCGGTCGAGCATGCCCGCTTCCTCGATGCGGTTGCGCGCCATCGCGAGTGACAGCTCGGAACCGTAGATCGGGACGGGCACGTCAGCGAGGAGGAACGCGAGCCCACCCGCGTGGTCTTCGTGCGCGTGGGTGAGGAACACGGCCTCGACCCGCTTCGCATTATCACGCAGGTACGTGAAGTCGGGTAACACGAGGTCGATGCCAGGCATGGCGGCATCTGGGAACATGATCCCGCAATCGACGACGAGGATCCGGCCCTCGACCTCGAGACACATGCAGTTCCGGCCGATCTCGCCGAGCCCGCCCAGGAAGACGATCCGCGCTGCCTCTTTTATTGCCATGCGGTTGGGCTGTCTCCGAGGGTGTTCATGTCTCGCGGACGGTACCACCGCTCGCGCGTTGCGCTTGCCACTCCGTGGCCGTGATCGCGTAGACCCAGATCGGGTATCCCTCCGCGGGGTGCACGGTATTGCTGATGCGGCGCATGCCGATGCGCTGCATCACCCGCGCCGACGCGATGTTCTCGCGTTCGCACACGCTCACGATCTCGTCGAGCCCGAGCATCTCGAACCCGTAGTCGAGCCCGGCCGTCCCGGCTTCGGAGGCAAGCCCCCTCCCCCAGACCGCCGGGTCGAACCGCCAGCCGACTTCGACGGCGGGCATGATTTCGGGCAGGAACTCCGGCGCGTTGAGACCGGCCCAGCCGACGAGCGCGTCCGACTCCTTCTCGATCGCGGCCCAGAGGTCGTACTCCCTCGTGGTCGCGTGCTCGAACCGCCGTTCGAGGAACGCGCGCGTCTCCTCGGGTGTCATGGCGCGCCGTAGCGGATACCACCAGAACGCTTCTATGGAATGCAGTTCGGTGAGCGCGGGCAGGTCGTCTGCCGTGAACGGCCGCAACAACAATCGCTCGGTCTCGACGGCACGCATCATTCCGGGTCGCACTCGCTTGGGGCCGGCCGGCTTGGCGTCCAACTGGTGCGCAACTGTGCTGCGGGACACGGTAGCGGCCCGCGGCCGCTCGCCACTCCCGCCAGTTCGCTGCGCTCACGGCCGCGGGCAAGCGCGCTCACAGAGCTACCTCGGATTACGACGCGGCGGCGGCCACTTCGCGGTCCGACGCGACGGCGTCGAGCGTCGCGTATTCGGCCTCGGTGTCGACCCAGTCTTCGAACGCGATGACGCCGAGGTCGGTGAACTTCTCACGCAGCCAACCGTTGTTGCGGTCGAGGAGCCCGAGCTTCTTGCAGTTCGGCACGATCTTCGAGAACAGGATGTTCTGGAACATCTTGCGACCGTCGTCGGCCATGACGAGCTGCAGCGCGTCCTTCACCGGCACACCCATGCGCTCCCACACTTCCTGTTGGAGGAAACGGTCGCGCATGCGCACCGCGGCTTCGAAGGTGAACTCGACGCGGTCCTGCATCTCGGCGTCGGTGAGCTCGGTGTAGTACTCCTTCAGCGAGAGCACACCGAACGCGACGTGGCGGGCCTCGTCGCTCATCACGTAGCGGAGCAGTTGCTTGAGCAGCGGCTCGGTCGTCATCTGGTGCATGAAACCGAACGCGGCGAGCGCCAGCCCCTCGACCATGATCTGCATGCCGAGGTACGTCATGTCCCAGCGCGGGTCGGCCAGGATGTCGTCGAGCAGCAGCCGCAGGTGCGCGTTGATCGGGTAGTGCCCGGTGAGCTTTTCGTCGAGGTAGCGGGCGAACACTTCGACGTGACGGGCCTCGTCCATCACCTGCGTCGACGCGTAGTACTTGGCGTCGATCCACGGGACGGTCTCGACGATGCGCGCAGTACACAACAGCGCGCCCTGCTCGCCGTGCATGAACTGCGACAGTGTCCAGTTCTGGCTCTCGATGCCGAGCTGGATCCATTCCTTGTCGGTCCACTTCGCGAACGGGGTGCCGGAGAGGTCGATCGCCTGCGAGAAGAACCCGCCGTCCTGCCCAGCGTTGGCGAGCACGACCTGCTCCTGGTCGACGTCGATCGACCAGTCGAGGTCGGTCGACGCGTTCCACTGCGACGTCTTCGCCTTCTCGTAGAGCTTCGAGAGCGGCGCCCGGCTGCGCTCGTAGTCCCAGGTGAACACCGCGTCGAGGTTCGCACCGACCGTGTGGATCGTCGAGGTCATGTCGGTGTTCGTCACCGACAGGATCGCTTCGAGATCGTTGATCTCTTCGCGTCCGATGAGTTCCTCGTTGGTGCTCGTCATTGGTGGACCCCCTGCGTGAGACCGGGAAGGACGAAGTCCTCCACAAGTGTGCGTACCCGCGCGTCGTCGAAGAGGACGTTCTCCTCGGGACTGCACAGGTACGAGATCGACATGCGAACGAGCCATTCCGCGAGGCGGAGAGCGCGGTCGGCGGGAAGGAAGCGCGCGAACGCGGGTGCGATGCGGGCGGCAGCGTTCGCGAGGAGCGCGTCGCCGCGCTCGAACGACATGTACGGAAGCAGCGCCTCCGGTTCGACCATGAGCACGAACACGAGCGCTCGGTGCCCGGCGAGCGCACTCGACCCGGTCGTCACCACCGCGCCCGCCGCGTCGGCGAGCGTGTCGGTGGCGTCCGCCGCGGCGACGACGTCGGCCGTGACCCGGTCGGCGTCGCGAGCGACGGCCGCAAGCAACAGCGGCTGCTTGCCCGGGAAGTGGCGGTAGAGCGTGGCGCGGGAGCATCCGGCCTCGCGGGCGACGTCGTCGAGTGTGGTCTTGGCCAGACCGACTCGTCCGACGCAGGTCAACAACCCATCGAGAATTCGGGCGGGCAGAATGTCCTGATGGAGCATCACGTGAGACATTAAGGCGGTGAACGTCTCACCGTCAATGTGTCGCGGGTCACAGACGCGCTAACTCCCGCGAGCGCGCGACCCCGTGTTCGAAGCTCAGCGGCTGCTCAGCAGCCACTTTGCTTCACACGGCTGATGCCGCCGAGCAGCTCGGTTTGGACGAGGTCTTTCACCTGGGTGGGGTCGTCGAAGTCCCAGCGCCCGGGCGAGCCGATGAGGCTGAGGATGCCCCGGGCGAGGTAGTCGGCGGCGGTGTCGATGTCGACGCCGGGGCGCAGCCGCCCGGCATCGGCCTCCCGCTGGAGATATGGGTGCAAGAAGGCGGCGATGAACGGCAGCGTGCGCTGCGACTCGGTGCTCAGCAACGGCAGGAGCCGCTCGGGCTCGGTGTCGAGCATCTTGCGCAGCACCTCGTGGCGGCGGATCGACTGCCGGGCATGGACTAGTCCCCGCTCCAAGAGATCGGCCAGATCGGTCGCTCCCGCGACGAAATCGGCGAGCTCGGTGAAATACCGCCCCAGCTCCCACGCCACCGTTTCCCGCAGCAGCTCGTCGCGCCCGCCCGGGAAGTGGCGGTAGATCGTCGCCCGGGAGATCCCCGACTGTTTGACCACATCTTCGACCGTGGTCTTCGCGATGCCGTACCGAGTGACGCAGACATACGTGGCTTCGAGTAGCCGGTCGCGCACGGTCAGCGGGTCAATACTCACTTTGTCGCCCTCGCTACTCGGCAGCCATTCGACGGCACTCCGCAATACTCGCTTGTCGCCGGGCTCGGTGTACGCCTCGCTTCACGCTCGCACTCCGGCGAGCTCGCGGGCGCACGCCGCTCCATGCCCTGTTCCAAGCCATTCTGGGCCACAATTCGGATCATGGCCGACCATGACGACTGGGTGCAGCGCGATGCCGCGGTGGTGTGGCACGGGTTCACGCAGATGGCGGCCTACGCCGACAACTCCCCCATCGTCGTCGAATCTGCCTCCGGCCACGAGGTCATCGACACCAAAGGGCGGCGCTACCTCGACGCGATCTCGTCGTTGTGGGTCACCACCCTCGGGCACCGTGTTCCCGAACTCGACGCGGCCGTGCGCGAGCAACTCGAGCGCGGCGCGCACACCACAATGCTCGGCAACGGCAACCAGATCGTGGTCGAGCTTTCCGAGGCACTGGCACGCGTCGTGCCGGTCGACGACCCGCACTTCCTCTACGCGTCCGACGGCGCGTCGGCGGTCGAGCAGGCGCTGAAGATCGCGTTCCAGTACTGGTACAACCGTGGTGTCAGCGGGAAGACGAATTTCGTCGGGCTCGCCGACGCGTACCACGGCGACACGATCGGCGCGCTCTCGGTCGGCGCGGGCGGCTTCGGCACCGACTTGTTCGACCCGCTGCGCTTCCCGGTGTTGCGCGCGGCCGACTGCGACGACGCCGCGCGCCTCGTTGCCGAACACGCGTCCGAGCTCGCGGCGGTCATCATCGAGCCGCTCGTGCAGGGTGCGGCCGGCATGTTGCTCGCCGACCCCGCGGCCGTGCGCCGGCTCGCCGACGCGTGCCGCGCCCACGACGTGTTGCTGATCTGCGACGAGATCGCGACCGGGTTCGGCCGCACGGGCACGTTGTTCGCGTCGGAGCGCTGCGGCGTGCGCCCCGACCTGTTGTGCCTGGGCAAGGGGTTGACCGCGGGGTACCTGCCGATGTCGGCCACGGCCGCGAGCGGGCGCGTGTTCGAAGCGTTCCTCGGCGCCGACCTGGGCGAGAAGACGCTGTACCACGGCCACTCCTACAGCGGGAACGCGCTCGCGGCTGCGGTCGCGTTGCGCCACCTCGAACTGATCGACAGCCGGCGCGTGCTCGCCAACGTGCAGGAACGGTCCGAAGAACTGCGCGACCTTCTACACGACCGCGTCGCACCCAAGCCCCAAGTGCGCGAGGTGCGCCTGCAAGGCCTGATGGGCGGGGTCGAACTCGCGCCGCCGACCGAGGGACTGCGCTGGGGTCGCAAGGTGTGCGCGGCCGCCGTCGAGCGCGGTGTCTTGTTACGACCGCTCGGCGATGTGGTGGTGTTGATGCCGCCGCTCACGATCACGTCGGCCGAGATCCACACGATCGTGCGCACGCTCTCGGACGCGATCGACGAAGGCGCGACCACATGACGTGGCGCGACGAAGTGCATCGCCAGACCGATGCGATTCGCGCGTCAGGTCGGTGGCGGGCGCCGCGCGACCTCGACGGCCACGGACCCGTGCACACGCTTCCCGACGGGAGCGAGGTCATCTCGTTCGCGTCGAACGACTATCTCGGTCTCACGCAGCACCCGGCCGTCGTCGCCGCCGCGCACGACGCGCTCGACCGTTGGGGCGCGGGCGCGGGATCGGCCCGCCTCATCGTGGGCTCGCGCCCGGTGCACTCGGAACTCGAAGCCGAACTGGCCGCATGGAAGGGCGCGGAGCGAGCCGTGCTGTTCCCCACCGGGTTCGCGGCCAACCTCGGCGTGCTGACCGCGTTCGCGGGCCGCACCACCTTGGTGTGCTCCGACGCGCTGAATCACGCGTCGATCATCGACGGGTGCCGGCTGAGTCGCGCCGACCTCGAGGTATACCCGCACAACGACCTCGACCAACTGGCCAAGGTGCTCGACGAACGCTGCGACCAGGACGCGATCGTGGCGAGCGACACGGTCTTCTCGATGGACGGCGACACCGCCGACGTCGACGCGCTCACGAAGCTGTGCGACGACGCGGGTGCGCTGCTGGTGCTCGACGAGGCGCACGCGGTTCTCGGCCCATACCCGAGCTTCGCGCCCGACGCCGACGTGCTGCGCGTCGGCACGCTGAGCAAGACCCTCGGCGCGCTCGGCGGGTTCGTCGCCGGACCCGCCCCGTTCATTGAACTCATCGAGAACCGGGCCCGGCCGTACATCTTCACGACCGCGTCGACCCCGGC
>JAWXCJ010000182.1:0-9324 GCA_034408875.1 Actinomycetota bacterium | reverse complement strand
GCGGCCGCGGCCGCGGCCGCCGACGCGTCGCTGTACGCGGTCGTGCAACCCGATGACCTGCACTGGCACATCCCGTCGCATCGGTACGACCCCGAACACTCTGCCGGTCTGGCCCGCTTCCTCGGCCACGTCGACGTGGTGATCTCGATCCACGGGTTCGGTGGACTGCGCGGCGACGACGACCGCTGGATCACGGCGCTGCTCGGCGGCTCGAACCGCGACCTCGCCGCCCACGCGGCCGGGACACTCGGCGGCGCGCTGCCGCACTACCGGTGGATCGACGACGTCGACCGCATCCCGGCCCACTTGCGGGGCCTACATCCGAGGAACCCGGTCAACCGGGCCCGCAACGGCGGCGTGCAGATCGAACTGCCACCACGCATCCGCAGGCATCCCGACGTCGACGCGCTCACGGGCGCGCTGGCGGCGTTAGCCCGAGAGCAAGGGCAGGAGGTGTGACACGTCGTTGTACGTGCGCAACACGATGCGGTCGGGCGCGGCGACGATCTCGCTGATCGACGCGTTGTCGGCGCCGGAGAACGCGAACCGACGCGAACCGGTGATGCGGTGCAGGAGCTGTCCGATCACACCGCCGTGCGCGACGGCCATGACGCGTCCGCCGCGGTGCGCGTCGATGATGCGCTGCAACCCGCGCCAGGTGCGTTCGTCGAACGTGTCCTGCGCCTCGCCGTTGGGAATGACATCCCACCGTTCCTGCGTGAAGATCTGGGCGAAGATCGGATCGCCCGCCGCGGCGCGTACGCGGAACTCGCCCCCTTCCCAGTCGCCGAGGAACACCTCCCGCAGATCGGGTTCCTCGACCGGCGCGATGCCGATCCGTTCGGCAAGCGGCGCCGCGGTCTGGTGCGTACGCTGCAACGTCGTCACGTAGATCGCGTCGACCCGTTCGCTCTGGAGCCGATCCGCGAGTAGCACCGCTTGCTGCTCGCCGACGGGATCGAGGGGCGGGTCGCCGTGCCCGTCGCGCAGCGGGAACGGACGGTCAGGGTGCGCGGGCGCCGACTCGCCGTGGCGGACGAGCAACAAGGTCGTCGCGTCGGGCGTGGGGGTGAACCGGTGCTGGCGGAAGCCTTCAGGCGGTGTTTCGGCCATGAAGATCGAGGCTACCGGTAGCGTCCGAGCGTGCTCACCGAGTTGACGCCCCGCCCCGGACGCGGTCGGGTGACGAGCCTCGATCGCAGTGTCGGCGCGGCCGACGTGCGCCCCGACGGTCGAGCGCGGCTCGACGCACTCGCACGCTTCATCCAAGACGTCGGCGACGAGGACTCGACGACTGCCGATGTCGAGACCGGTATCTGGGTGATGCGGCGGTTGGCGCTGCGCATCGAGCGGGCACCGAAGTTCCGGTCGGTGCTCGCGCTGTCGACCTGGTGCAGCGGCGTCGGGCCGCGCTGGGCCGAGCGTCGCACCGACCTGGCCCTCGACGGTGACGTCGTCGTGTCGGCCGCGACACTGTGGGCCCACCTCGACCCCGCGACCTTCGCGCCGGCGCCGATCCCGCCCGGATTCGACGCGGTGTGGGGCGAGGCCGCGGCGGGCCGACGCGTGTCGGCACGACTGAGCCACGGGCCCGCGCCCGGCGCGGCGCCGCGGTCGGTCTGGCCGTTGCGAGCAACAGATATCGACATGCTCGGCCACGTCAACAACACGGCGTACTGGGCCGCCGCCGAGGAGGAACTTGTGCGCCGGGCGCAGACCCGAGTCGCGTGGGCCGAGATGGAGTTCAGAGGCGGGCTCGACGCCGGCGACGTGGTGGAACTGCACACCGCCGAACACGAAGGCGGGTTCGCGATCTGGTTTTTCGTCGGCGATGACGTGCGGGCGTCCGCGCTCGTAGGATCCACAACATGACCAAGGAGCTGAAGCTCGGGTACACGATCGGGTACTGGGGTGCGCAGCCGCCGGCGAACGTGCCGGAGGCGTTGCGGGAGGCGGAGCGGCTCGGCTTCGACTCGTGCTGGACCGCCGAGGCGTACGGCTCCGACGCGCTCACGCCGCTCGCGTGGTGGGGTGCGGCAACCGAAACGTTGAAGCTCGGCACGTCGATCTGTCAGCTGTCCGCGCGTTCACCCGCCGCGACCGCGATGGCCGCGCTGACGATGGACCACCTTTCCGGGGGACGCTTCATCCTCGGGCTGGGTGCGTCGGGCCCGCAGGTGGCCGAGGGGTGGTACGGCGATCTCTACTCCAAGCCGCTGGCCCGCACGCGCGAATACGTCGAGATCATCCGCCAGATCCTCGCGCGCGAAGCGCCGGTCGACTACGAGGGCAAGCACTACCAGATGCCCGTGCGCGGCGGCACCGGTCTCGGCAAGCCGCTCAAGTCGATCACGCACCCGTTGCGCGCCGATCTCCCGATCTACCTCGCGTCGGAGGGCCCGAAGAACGTCGCGCTCACCGCCGAGATCGCCGACGGCTGGATCGCGCTGTTCTACGGACCCCGCGTCGACGGGTTCTACCGTGCCGCGCTCGACGAGGGGTTCTCGCGTCCGACCGCGCGTCACACGCCGGATGAGTTCGAGGTCGCGTGCATCGTGCCTGTCATCGTCGACGACGACGTCGAGGCCGCGGCCGACGCGTACCGGCCGATGCTCGCGCTGTACATCGGCGGCATGGGTGCACGCGACCAGAACTTCCACAACGACGTGTTCGCGCGCATGGGTTACGAGAAGGAAGCGAAACAGATCCAGGACCTCTATCTCGACGGGAAGAAAGCCGAGGCGGTCGCGGCCGTGCCGACCCAACTCGTCGAAGACACCGCGCTGATCGGCCCCGTGGCGAAGATCCGCGACGACCTCGAGATGTGGCGCGAGTCCGTGGTGACGACACTGCTGGTGTCGGGCGGCGTACCGCAACTGCGCCAGATCGCCGAGCTGGTCCTCGGATGATCGAGCTGACCGCCGAGGAGGCCCGCGTTCTCGGCTGCCTCATGGAGAAAGCGGTCACGACTCCCGACAACTACCCACTGTCGCTGAACGCCGTCGCCGCCGCGTGCAACCAGACGACCAACCGCGACCCGATCACGCACTACGACGAGGCGCTCGTCGACCAGACCCTCGACGCGCTACGCGAGAAGGGCACCGCGCGCCGGGTCATGGCTACCGGCCAGCGGGTGGTCAAGCACAAGCACGTGGCCGACGAAGCCCTCGACCTCGACGCGGCCGAGTTCTCCGTCGTCGGTGTGCTCCTGCTGCGCGGACCGCAGACTCCCGGCGAGCTCAAGACCCGCACCGAACGCTGGCACCGGTTCCGTTCCCTCGACGATCTCGAAGAAGTACTCGGCCGTCTCGCCGAGCGCGGGTTCACGGTGCACCTCCCGCGCCGTCCCGGCCAGAAGGAAGCGCGCTGGAACCACCTGCTCGTCGCGGGTGGGGAAGTGCCGCCCGCCGACTATGTGCCGCCGCCCGTCCCCCAGTCCGCGCGGGTCGCGGCGCGCCCGGAACCGGTTGCCGAACCCGAACCCGAACGGGGCGCGCCGGCACCGGCCGAACCGGGCGCCCACTCGGTCGAAATCCGCGACCCGGCAACGGGCGAGGTGTTCCGTACCGTCGCGGTTACCGAAGCGGGCGAGATCGAGCAGAAGCTCGGCCGGGCGGCCAAGGCGCAGAAGGCGTGGGCCGATCGCTCGTACGACGACCGCGCCGCGGCGCTGCGCGCATTCCGCGAACTGCTCGCGACCGAAGCCGAGGAATGCGCGCAGATCACAACGCGCGAGGTGGGCAAGCCGATCTGCCAGTCGCGCCGCGAGATCACGGCCGTGCTCGACCGCATCGACTGGAACGTCGAGAACGTGGGCCGGGTACTCGCGCCGCGCACCGTATCGAGTGCCGGCGGCGTCGAAGAGCGCGTGACGAGCGAACCGGTCGGAGTCGTCGCGCACGTGAGCGCATGGAACTACCCGTATTTCGTCGGGTTGAACACCATCGTGCCCGCGCTCCTCGCCGGCAATGCCGTGCTGTACAAGCCGTCGGAGTACGCGACCCTCACCGGGCTGCGGATCATCGACCTCATGCACCGGGCCGGCCTGTCGGTCGATGTCGTGCAGTCGGTCGTCGGGTTGGGCCCGACGGGCGCCGCGCTCGTGGCGGCCGAGGTCGACATGGTGTGTTTCACCGGTTCACACGCGACCGGACGGCGCGTGCTACGGGCCGCGGCCGACCGCATGGTGCGCGTCCATCTCGAACTGGGCGGTAAGGACGCCGCCTACGTGTGCGACGACGTCGACCTCGACGCCGCCGCGCTCGGTATCGCCGAGGGCGCGTTCTACAACTGCGGGCAGTCGTGCAGCGCGACCGAACGGGTCTACGTGCACGAAGCGATCTGGGATGCGTTCCTCGCGACCTTCCTCGATGTCGTCGGCGCGTACAACGTCGGCGACCCGACCGACGAGCAGACCGACATCGGCCCGCTGGCCCGCGCCGGCCAGCTCGACGTGCTCGACGAGCAACTCGCGGACGCCATCGCCAAGGGGGCCAAGGTGCTGTGCGGCGGGAACCGTATCGGCCGGCCCGGGAACTGGTTCGAGCCGACCGTCGTCGTCGACGTCGCCGATCACATGGCGCTCATGCGCGACGAGTCGTTCGGCCCGGTGATCGGACTGCAACGAGTCCGCAACGACGCCGACGCGGTCGCCCACATGGACGACACCACCTACGGGCTCGGCGCGTCGGTCTTTTCACGCGATCGGGCGCGCGCCGATGCGATCCTCACCCAGCTCGACGTCGGCAACGCGTACTGGAACACCGCCGACCGCTCGACTGTGCGCCTGCCGTGGGCCGGTCGCCGCAACTCGGGCCTCGGCGTCTCGATGTCGGAGTCGGGAATCCGCAGCTTCGCCCGCGAAAAGGCGTGGCACATGCTTTCCTGGTCGGGCTCCGACTGATCGGCGTGCGACGACCGGTTGTCGATGTGTCGAGCCTTACGGCTCGTCGATGGCTTCGCCGATTTCGACGAAGACTTCGCCCTCGGGGATCGCGACCGGGATGTCTTCTTCGACGGCCGCGGGCGGAACGGTGGCGTCGGTGACGTACGAGGGTGCGGGTGCGGGAGCAGGTGCCGGAGCAGGTGCCGGTGTGGTCTCGGCGACAGGTGCAGGCGCCGGTGCGGGCGTCGGTGCGGGCGTCGGTGCGGGCGCGGGGGCCGCGGCGCTCGGTACCTGGGGGTCGACGAGGTTCCAGTCGGGTTCGGCCGGACTCACCACCGCAGGCGGCGGAACGGTGCTCGCCGGGGTCGCGTCATGCGCGTTGGCGCTGACGCTCGCGAACATGGCCATGCCCGCGACGAGACCGGCAACCGGAAGGATCACCTTGCGCCGCAACAGGTCGTTGCGGAGTTGTGCCGCTTCCTCGCGCGTGCAGCCGAGAAGATCGACGATGCGGACTTCGATCTCGCCGGCGTCGTCGCCCAACGCCGAGGCGAGCGCGCTGAGGTCGCCGGCGCGAAGCGGCACGGGCTCACCCTTCTTCGCGCCCCGCAGCTTCAGCAGCACGTCGACGTAGTTGCGCAACACCTCGTCGGCCGTTCCCGACGGATGCGCGAGCGCCTGGTTCCCGGCGACGATCCACCTGTCTTCGACCTGCACCGGCATCCGCAGCGGGATGTGCGCGGTCAGGTCGTCGCCGTAGCACTCGGCCAGCCGGACACAGACATGCGGTGGAACCGGCGTGGCCCCGCGCTCGTAGTCGCGCAGCTGGTCACGGGTGATGCCGGTTTCCGCGGCCACGGTGCGACGGTTCTTGCCCGCGCGCTTGCGCGCGGCCTGGAGCATTGCCCCGAGCCGGTCGGCCGGCAGGTCGTCGTCGAGCAGGAGGGCAACGATCTCGTTCTTCGGACTCACGTTCTTCATGCGGCTACGTCCTTCGGCCCTCTCTCGCCCGTGCGGATGCTCGACGCCGCCCGGGCCTGCGGTCTGCGCCGGGCCCTGTCCTCCATCGGCGAGTTCCCGGGGCCCATAAAGGGTCTAGACGCGGTGTGTGCCCCAGGCCCGGCGGTCCTCGCCGAGGGGGTCGCTGAGCAGTTCGACGGTGGTGTCGAAGCGCATCGTCGGCCGCTGATCCTGATCGTATGCGGGCCAGGTCGGCAGGCCGGTGTGGTTCGGGTCGCCGGTGCGGGCGAAGGCGATCCACGCCCGGTGCATGGCGTCGGCGATGGCTTGTCGCTCCGGCCCCGGACCGGTCATCATCTCGACCCCGGGTGCCGTCAGGTTGTCGAACGCGAACGTGATCTCGAGTGCGTGGGTCGACTTCAGGATCCCGCCGAACACCGGCGACTCCCACGTGAAGAGGTAGCACCACACCGGCGCGTGCGCCGACTGGGCGTCGAGCATCCACTGCACCGGCATGCGGAACACGGCGTCGCTCGCGACGTCGGTGAACACGTCGAGTGCGGGCACGTCGAGGCGGCGCGACCGGTAGTTCGCGACGATCGCCTCCGCGTTCGGCGCGATGAGCGACAGGCGTTCGGCGATACCCGCGTCGTCGACGGTGGTCAGTGTCGGGTCGACGAGGTTGAACAGTGTCATCTCGTGGCGGTTCGTGCCCGCCAGCACAGGAACACCGGCGTGGTTGCCGGCCGCGATCGTTTCGGTCGGAGGCTTCGGCAACACGGTGCCGTCGACGACCGGCTGAAAGTTGAGCGAACCCACCTGCATGCCGCCGATCGTGGGCACGATGTCGATGAGTTGTCGGGTCGTGATCGCCCGCAGCGCGTCGACGTCGCCCGCCTTCACGCCCAGTTCGTCGATCACGATCTGCGCGATCTCTGTCGCCCGCTCGCGCGACGACCACCACGACGACCCGCCGCTTTGCGCGATGGCCCGGTGAAACAGCCCGGCCGCCCGCGGCGTGCCGAGCAGCGTGCCGACGCTCCCCGCGCCGGCCGACTCGCCGAAGACCGTGACCTGGTCGGGGTCGCCACCGAACCCGATGATCGAGTCACGCACCCAGTCGAGCGCGGCCATCTGGTCGAGGACGGCCGCGTTGCCGGAGCCCTCGAACTCCTCACCGAAGAGGTCGGCGAGGTGCAGGTACCCGAACGCGCCGAGGCGGTAATTGATCGTGACGACGACGACGTCGCCGTGCCGGCAGAACTGTGAGCCGTCGTACCAGGGCGTATCGCCCGACCCGAAGATGAACGCGCCGCCGTGGATCCACAGCATGACCGGGCGGCGGGCGTCGTCGCACGCGGGCGTGTACACGTTGAGGTAGAGGCTGTCTTCGCTCGTGACCGGCTCGGTGCCGCCCATCATCATGTTCATGCCGAACGCGCCCTGCGCAGACTGCGCCGAGAACTGGGTCGCGTCGCGCACGCCGTCCCACGCGTCTTCACGTTCGGGGGCGAGCCACCGCCGCGCACCGACCGGCGGCGCCGCGTACGGGATGCCCTTGAACACGAGCACACCGTCGCGTTCGATGCCTTCGATCTTGCCGCTGCGCGTTGCTGCGATGGTCATCGATCGAGCTTCTCCCAGAGGATCGGGCTCGTCTCGTCGTCGACGGAGAGGAGCAGTTGTTCGGGTGAGTGTTTGTTGATGTGGCCGATGAGCATGTTGTAGACGCCGTAGCCCGTGAGCTGGCGTAGGCGGGGTGAGAAACCTTCGACGGTTTCGCGCGGGAGGCCGAGTTGCTGGTTCTCCTGCTGGCGGATGTACCCCGCGCAATAGTTCATCGCGATGCCGACCCGGCGTTCGTCGGTCTGGTTCGCGCCGCCGCCGTGCCACAGGCTGCCGTGCCAGACGAGCACCGAGCCCTTCGGCATTTCCGCCGAGATCGAGTCGTAGTGCGTGCCGTAGTCGGGGTTGTCGGCGCCGAGATGAGTGCCGGGGATGATGCGCGTCGCGCCGTTCGCCTCGGTGAAGTCGGTCAGCGCCCACATGGTGTTGCACACCGTCGGCGGGTGCGGCTTCGGCAGCGGGATCAGTTGGTCGTCGGCGTGGATCGGTTGCGCGGTCTCGCCGGGAAGAATGGCGATCGACGACAGGCTCGAGATGAGACAGCCGGGGTCGAGTACGCCGTCGACGATCGGCAGCACGTGCTCGTGCACGGGGATGCGCTGGTACAACTCGCCGTAGGCGAGCAGGTTGTAGACCCGCAACGTGTGGTGGCCCTCGAACGAATTGGGCGAAGGCTGCACGGCGAACGCCCGCTCGAGGCGCAGCAGATCGTCGTGCAACGCGTCGACCAAGTCGGGTTCGATCGCGTTCTCCACGATCGTGTACCCCTGCTCGGCGACTTCTTTTCGGTGCAGTTCGACCTCGACCACTATGGCTCCCTCGCTTGCCCAAAGCGGCCTTCGGCAGGTGGGAACTGCGCTCGTCCGCACGCAGCCACCAGACTACGCCGCATGGCCCTTTACGCACTTGGCGACCGTGAACCCGAAATCGACCCGGAAGCCTTCGTGCATCCGGAGGCCACGATCATCGGCAACGTTGTGATCGGGCCGGGGTCGACGATTTGGCCGCAGGCGGTGTTGCGGGGTGACCAGAGTCGGATCGTGATCGGCGCCCGCACCTCGGTGCAGGACGGTGCGGTGCTGCACTGCACCCGCAACCTCTGGACGACGGTCGGCGACGACTGCACCATCGGCCACCTCGCCCACCTCGAAGGCTGCACGGTCGAGGACCACGCGCTCATCGGCACCGGGTCGATCGTGTTGCACAAAGCGGTCGTGCGCAGTTGGGCGCTCGTCGGTGCCGGCGCGCTCGTGCCGAACAACATGGAGGTCCCGTCGCGCGCGATGGCCCTCGGCGTACCCGCCAAGATCCACGAGGGCCGCGTGACCGACGACAGTTACATCACCCATCCCGCGCACGAGTACCAGCTCAACTGGAAGCTCTACCGCGAAGAAATGCGCCGCATCGACTGACGGTTCCGCCGGGGTGGGGTCTAGACGTTCGCGCCGACGACGCTGCCGACGGCGAACGTCAACGCCATGGCGAGCGACGACCACGCGACAACGCGTACGACGGCGCGCGGCCAGGGCGCGCCGCCGAGCCGGGCGCCGGTGACGCCGAGTGCGACGAGGGCCGAGAGCGCGGTCACCGCGGTCACCGCGATGCGGACACTCTGCGGTGCGATCGTCATCGCGAGGACGGGGAGCAGCGCGCCGATCGTGAACGCGAGCGCCGACGTCCATGCCGCCTGCACGGGTCGGGCGCTCGACGTCTCCGTAATGCCCAGCTCGTCGCGCATGTGCGCGCCGACCGGGTCGTGGGCCATGAGCTGTTCGGCGACCAGGCGCGCCAGGCCCGGTTCGACGCCGCGCGTCTCGTAGATGCGGGCCAGCTCGCGCAGTTCGGCGAGGTGG
>JAWXCJ010000181.1:0-21043 GCA_034408875.1 Actinomycetota bacterium | reverse complement strand
CCACGATGGAGATGGATGCGGTGGAAATCTTCGATATCGGAGACGACGGGCGGATTGTCACCCTGAAGGCGTACTGGGACATGTCGCGCGCACGTGCGCGCGGAGCGCGGTAGTTCGCAAACCCGACTTTCGCTCATGGGTGTGCTTCGGCCACAATGGATTGGCGATGAACGTTGAGTCCCGTGATTCCGTCTCGCTGAAGCCCGCCGAGCTCGATGAGTTCGGTCAATTGCTGCTTGCTGCCGGCCTTCCGGTCAGCGACGAAGAGCTCGATCATCAGGTCGAACAGTTCCCACTCGCCGTCTACGCGCAGTTCGACGGTGAGCTTCAAGGACTGATGCTCGGGTCGTTGGAACGCATCGGTGGCACGCCGTCGATCCTCTGGGGCACCGGCGTCGCGCGCAAAGGCAAGACCGCGCCCGCAGTGTTGAAAGCACTGACGGGTGAACTTTCTCGCCGAGCCGCGATCTCGTTCCCCGACGAGGACGTACTCGTCGCGACCCGCTTGTGCCAGCCGAGCGCGTACACGTTGCTCCAGACGTACGCGAACGTTTGCCCGCGGCCGGGCTACACGGCCAACGGCGAAGATCGCGCGTGGGGCCGCCGTTTGGCGAAGCGCTATGGCCTCGACGGGTACTTCGACGACCGCGCGTTCACGATCGCCGTGAAGGGCCGCAAGCCTCCGTGCGTACCGGTCCTCGACGCGAGCAGCATCAAGGCCACCGGCGGATCGAAGATTGTTTCGCTCGTCGGCGACCTCGAACCCAAGCGCGGCCAGGCGATGATCGCGTTCGGTTGGGCCGTCGCCGAAGAACTCGCCGCCGGTTCCTACGTCGCCGCCTGCTAGCGAACGCGACCTGCGAGGGTCTCGTCGAGCAGAGTGCGGAGTTCCTCGGGCGTGGTGACGGGCCGGCGGCACGCGTACGCCTCGCACACGTACGCCGCGGGCGCGCCGTCGCGGAGTGTGCGGTCGGCGAGAAGCGGGTTCGCGGGGTCGGCCTCGGGTGCGACCAGCACCACCGACGCGGGCAGCAGCCGGTGGGTGACCTCGGCGCGCAGCGCCCGGGTGGCCGGATCATCGGTCGGGCCGATGATCGCGATCTCGAGCGGCAGCGTGACGTAGCGCTCCAGCGCGGCGAGCGCGTGGGCGAAGTGCGTGGGGTGGGTGGTCATCGCGGGCGCAACGAGACGCAGCACTTCAACGGCGTACCGCTCGTAGCCGGTGTCGCCCGTGAGCGCGGCGAGCCGCAAGAGTCCGTGTGCGGCGAGCGAGTTGGCCGCCGGCGTCGCGTCGTCGAAGAGATCCTTCGGGCGGACGATGAGTTCTTCGGCGTCGCGCCCGGTCGAGAAGAACCCGCCGTTTTCGCCGTCGTGAAAGAGGTCGACGAGCGCGTCGGCGATGCGGCGCCCGTCGCGCAGCCAGGCGGGGTCGTCGTACTCGGCGAGCGTGCACAGCGCTTCGAGCAGCGCGGCGTAGTCCTCGGCGTACGCGAGGTACGGCGCGCGCCACGAGCGGAGCAGGCGGCCATCGGGTCGTTGCAGTTCGCTGAGGAGGAAGCGGGCGTTGGTGCGGGCGCGGTCCATCCAGTCGGCGCGGTCGAACGCCGCCGCGGCTTCGGTGAGCGCGTCGAGAAACATGGCGTTCCAGCCGAGCAGCACCTTGTCGTCGAGCCCGGGCCGCACGCGCGTCGCGCGCTGCGCAAAGAGGCGCTCGCGGGCGCGGAGGATCGCGTCCGACGGCTCCTCGGTGCGGTTCACGACGTGCAGGATGTTGCCGCGGAACCCGGTGTGCGGGTCGAGGAAATTCCCGGCCTCGGTCACGCCGTAGTAGCGGATGACCTCGGCCGCGTCGGCACCGGCGATGTGGTCGATCTCGGCGAGGTCCCAGCAGTAGAACTTGCCCTCGACGCCTTCCGAGTCGGCGTCTTCGGCGGAGAAGAACCCACCCTCCGGGTGCGCCATGTCGCGCAGTACGTACCCGATCGTCTCTTCGACGACGCGCCGGTAGCGCGGTTCGCCGGTGACCTGGAACCCGTGCACGTACGCGCGGGTGAGGAGCGCGTTGTCGTACAGCATCTTCTCGAAGTGGGGGACGAGCCAGAAGTCGTCGGTCGAGTAGCGCGCGAAGCCGCCACCGAGCTGGTCGTACATGCCGCCCGCGGCCATCGCGTCGAGGGATGTCGTGAGGATGGCCAGCGTCTCCGGCGCGCGGTTGCGCACGAACACGCGGGCGACGAAGTCGAGGGCCATCGCCTGCGGGAACTTCGGCGCCCGCCCGAAGCCGCCGTAGCGGGGCTCGAACTGGGCGCGCACCTGCTCGTACGCCGTTCCGAGGAGCGCGGCCGTGAGCTCGTCGGCTTCGGCCCGGCGCGGCAACTGCGTGTCGATTGCCTCCGTCAGTCGCTCGGCTTGCTCGAGCAACTCGCCCCGCCGTTCGCTCCACGCGTCGGCGACTGCCTCGCACACCTTCGTGAAGCCGGGCATGCCCTGGCGGTCGGCGTTCGGGTAGTACGTGCCGCCGTAGAACGGGCGGCCGTCCGGCGCGAGCCAGACGCTCATCGGCCAGCCGCCGCGGCCGGTCATTGCCTGCACCGCGTGCATGTACACGGCGTCGACGTCGGGGCGTTCCTCGCGGTCGACCTTTACGTTGACGAACAGCTTGTTCATCACGGCCGCGATCTCGGGGTCTTCGAACGATTCGTGGGCCATGACGTGGCACCAGTGGCAGGCCGAGTAGCCGACGGACAGGAAGATGGGCTTGTCCTCGGCGCGTGCCCGCGCGAACGCGTCGTCGCCCCACGGGTACCAGTCGACCGGGTTGTCCTGATGCTGGCGAAGGTACGGACTCGTCTCGTTCGCGAGCCGGTTCATGGCTGGGCGGCGCTGGTAGCCGCGACGCGGGCCCACCGGTAGTCGGGCTTGCCCGACGGCGACCGTTCGATCGCGTCGACGACCACGAGTTCGCGGGGGACCTTGTACCCGGCGAGGTGCGCGCGCGCGTGCTCCTGGAGCGCGTCCAGCGCCGGAGTCTGTCCGGGCCGGCTCTGCACGACCGCGACGACGCGTTCACCCCACCGGTCGTCGGGCACGCCGACGACGACCGCGTCGAATACCGACGCGTGCGCCTTGAGCACCCCTTCGACTTCTTCGGGGTACACCTTCTCGCCGCCCGTGTTGATGGAGACCGATCCGCGTCCGAGCAGGGTGATCCAACCGTCGGCGTCGACGACCGCGTGGTCGCCGGGTACCGACCAGCGCACGCCGTCGACGACGGGGAACGTGGCCGCGGTCTTGACGGTGTCCTTGTAGTAGCCGAGCGGGATCGACCCGCGGCGCGCGAGGCGTCCGACCACGCCCGCGGCCGCGGGTTTGAAGTCCTCGTCGAGCACGATCGTCTCGTCGTTCACCAAGAAGCGCGGCGCGGTCGGAATCTCGCCGCCCGCCACGATGACCGACTGGCCCTGCCCACCCGTTTCCGACGCGCCGTAACCGTCGACGATGAGCGTGCCCGGCAGTCGCTCGAGCAACGCGCCCTTCACCGTCGGAGAGAGGATCGCACCGCCGGAAAGCAACACGCGCAGGCACGAGAGGTCGATGTCAGGCCCGGCGCGGTCGAACGCGTCGACGATCGGGCGCGCGAAGGCGTCACCGACGATGACGAGGAAGTTTGCCTGCTCGGCGGCGATCAGGTGCAACAGTGCGGTCGGGTCGAACGCGCGCTCGGCCGGAATCACGACGGTGCCGCCGCTGAAGAGGGCACTGAACGCCATCCAGTGCGCGGTGCCGTGCATGAACGGGCACGCGGGTACGCATCGGGTGCGGGGGACCAGGCACCGTTCGCCGATCTCCTCGGGTGTGGTGATCGGTGTGCCGCCGCTCGCGCCGCCACCCATCGCACCGAAGAAAGCGTCTTGGTGGCGCCACATCACGCCCTTCGGCATGCCGGTCGTGCCACCCGTGTAGAGGACGTACAGGTCGTTGCCCGACCGCGGGTCGAACCCGCGTTTCGGGTCCGACGCGGCGAGCACGGACTCGTACTCGGCTCCGGCTGCGATCGTCGTCGTCAACAACGGGAGGCGCGGACCGACCGCGGCGAGCTTGGGCGCGAACTCCGGGTCGTAGACACAGGCCTTGGCGTCGGCGTCGTCGAGGAGGTAGCGCAGCTCCTCCTCGACGTAGCGGTAGTTCACATTGATCGGGACCGCGCGCAGCTTGAACGCGGCCAGCATCGCTTCGAGGTATTCGGTCGAGTTGTAGAGGTAGAGCGCGACGTGGTCGCCCGGGCCGATCCCGCGTGCCGCGAGCGCGTGGGCGAGTCGGTTGGCTCGCTCGTCGGTCTCGGCGTACGTCAGTCGGCGGTCGCCGCACACGAGAGCGAGGTGGTCGGGGACGACGTCGACGACCCGTTCCCACAGGTCGGCCAGGTTGAACTCCAAGGCGCGTGACCGTAGTTGGGAGCGATCGGAGGCAGCGAAAGGGCTCAGGTACCGAGCTTCGACAGCGCCGCGTCGACGGGCTCGAAGCAGCGTTCGGCAAACGCCGCGAGTGGGCCGCGGTCGCCCGAGTCCCAGAGGAGGTCGGCTTCGGCCCAGAGATCGGCCTCGACCGGGCCGAGAACGTTGCGCACGTTCGCGAGCTGATCGGGATCCGCTTCTACCGCGCGTGACACGTGCGCGAACCGCTCCCACACTTCCGGTACTCCCAGCGCGGCGGGAACGTCTGGTGGGAACGCAGGCAGGAACACGCTCGCACACGGGTTGCCGAGCGCGAACCACGCCCGTTGCCGTCCGTCAGTCGACAGTTCGGTGATCATCGACGCGGTTGTCGCCTGGTAGTCACGGACGTGCATGCACACGGTGACGCCGGTCCAGTCATCGGTGACGCCGGTTGGTACCGGCGCCACGTCGTGCACATCGGCGCCGGGTGCACCCCACGGGCGCTCACCGTGATGGCGCAGCGTGGCCGCAACCGTTCGCGCGTCGACGGGCGGAGTGTGAACGGCGCACGCGCGCGTCGCGGCGAGCCTCCCGTCGGCGAGGCCGGTCGGTGTGCGGGGGCTGCGCCACGTGTCGACGTCGGTACCGGCGGGCACGGTCGCCGCGGCGCGTGTCCAGTCGGTGCCGAGCGAGATGCGGTTCGAGATCGAGGTCCCGTCGCCGACCGGCCGGGCCGCCCACGCCCGCCCGGTGGTCTCGACCACCCACCCGCCGTGCGCGTCGACGAGCATGAACGACGAGAAGTACGGATCGTCCGCGTCGGGTTCGCCGCTGCCGCCCTGGCCGTGCCGTTCGAGCAGCGCGCTCAACGCGTCGAGGGCGGCGTCGGCAGTGGTGGCTCGTTCGAGCGCGAGGCGCACGAGGTCCATGCCGATCAGTGCGGGCGGGAAGGTGCGCGGATCCTCGACTGTCCAGATCTTCTCGTTCCCGACTGCGAGGCCGTGCTCGTTCACGCCGTGCTCGAAGCCCCAGAGCCACGTGGGCCGGGAGCCGATCAGCGCGTGCGCGCCCGCATCGGCCAGCGTGAGGTATTGCGTCGCGAGCGCGGATCCGGCCGACCGGCGCGCGTACCCCTCGACGACCTGCGCCTCGTTCGGCGAGCGATCCGAGTTCTTGGCGAACAGCATGCCGTCCGCGGTCCGGACGCAGAGCGTGTCGCACACGACTATGGCTCCCTTCGCTGCGATCCGCGCGGCCTTCGGCGAGCGGGACTCCGCTGCGTCCGCACACGAGCGTCGTTCAGCGGAACCAGATGCGCTGGTAGTCGCGGCTCATCGGGTGCACGAGGAGGGCGAGGAGCGCGGCGTCGAACATGAACGAGATCAACAGGCCGAAGTTGCTCAACGTCTCGAACCCGAACAACACGATGTACATCAGGACCTGGATCACTGCCGCACTGACGGCGACCGCGTATCCCCACTTCTTCTCGTTCGCGATGCCGAACCCGCCCGCGGCGAGCCCGACGATGATGGCGAGCACGGAGAGGATCCCGATGTTGGGGACCCCGAAGATGAGCCCGGACACGGCGCTGAAGTAGCACAGCAGGACGGCGATCTGCAGCGTCTGGGGCTGGGTCTGATTGAACCAGCGGTAGTCGTTCACGGCTTCATTGTGGCCGACGCGGAGGCGGTATCCGGTTCGGCGGGGTTCCGGGACCGCAGTTGCCCGCACGCAGCGTCGATGTCGACGCCGCGGTTGCGTCGGATCGACGCGTGGACGCCCCGGGCCGTGAGCCTCGACGCAAACTGCTTCAACCGGGCGGGATCGGGTGCCCGACCTCCGAACTCCGTGGTCGGATTGAGCGGAATCAGGTTGACGTGGGCGCCGCCGCGGAAGCCGGTCAGCCGGTCGGCCAACGCGTCGGCCCGGTGCGGATGGTCGTTGACATCGGCGATGCACGCGTACTCGAACGTCACGCGGCGGCCTTTGGCCTCGGCGTAGTCGCGGGCCGCGTCGAGCACGTCGACGATGGGGTAGCGGTTGTTCAACGGGACAAGCCGGGCGCGCAGTGCGTCGTCGGGTGCGTGCAGCGAGACGGCGAGTGTCACCGGCAGCGGGAACGCGGCCAGCCGGCGGATTCCGGGAACGACGCCGACGGTCGAGACCGTCAGTTGGCGCGCGGAGATTCCAAGTTCGGCGTGCAGACGCGTGAGCGCTTCGAGTACCGGGTCGACGTTGGCGAGGGGTTCGCCCATACCCATGAACACGACGTTGCCCACGCGCTGCGGTGAGGCGTGCTGCGCGCGGATCACCTGTTCGACGATCTCGGCCGCGTCGAGGTGGCGTTCGAAGCCGGCCTGACCCGTCGCGCAGAATGTGCAGCCCATCGCGCAACCTGCCTGCGACGACACGCACACCGTCGCTCGGTCCTTGTACCGCATGAGCACGGTCTCGACCTGGGCGGTGCCGGCGCGCCACAGCCACTTGCTTGTCATGCCGTCGTCGCCGGTCTGTTCGACGATCGGTTCGAGGGCGAGCGGCAGCTCCTCCGCGATGCGGGCGCGGAGGGCTTTGGGTAGCGCCGTGATTTCGTCGAGCGGAAGCCGCTGTTCCCACAGTCCTTCGTGGAGCTGACGGGCGCGGTACGCGGGCTCGCCCCACTCTGTGAGCAACGCGGCAAGGCCGTCGGCGGTCGCGCCGTAGAGGGAGGTGTCTTTCATGCGGCTTGCGCCTGGAGTCTCACGCGGGCTCGACTTCGCGCTCGTAGGCACGGTCGGTGCGATGCACGGTGAAGCCCAGGCTGCGATAGAGGCGCAGCGCGGGTTCGTTGTCGGCCGCCGTGAACAGCGACCCCGTCGTCAGGCCGCGGGCGGCGACCGCGGTGAGGCCTTCGAGGGCGAGGGCACGGCCGAGCCCGATGCCGTGCGCCCGGGGATCGACGCCGATGACGAAGATCTCACCGAGAGCCGGGTCGTCGCCCTGCGCCTCGTGCACCTTCAGCCAGTTGTATCCGGCCAGACCGTCGTGGTCGGACGCGAGGAAGAAGAGCGACGGGTCGAACCACGGTTCGCGCATGCGACGCGCGAGCGTTTCCTTGATCCACCCGCCTTGCTCGGGATGGTTGTCGAACGCGCGGTTGTTCACGACGAGCCAGCCATCTTCGTCGTCGCCCGCGACGAACGTCCGCACCGTGACACCCGGCGGCCACTGCGGCTTCTCGTCGATCGGAAGCGGCACGCGCATCTCGTGCAACCCGCGCGAAGGGACCAGACCCAACGCGACCAGATCGATGTCGTCCGCGTCGCTCGCGCCGAAGACCCACACGACCATGCGTCCGCCGCCGTGCGCGGCGACATGCAGCGTCGCGGCTTCGAGGAGCTCGTGGCGATCGGGTCCGCCGCGCGCGTCGGGATGCACCACGACGCCGACGGTCCAGTGTCGGGGTGTGAACGTGTCGCTGCGGGCGACATGCACATACGCCCGATCGCCCGCGAAGAACCCGGCCGAGTCCGGCGCCGGATCGGCGAGGTCGCGCCAGACCGCGTCACCGAGGGACGCATGACCGTCGACGGCGCGGGCCGCGTCCTCGATGCGCGCGATTGCCTCGCCGGTTGTCGTCACGCCCTCACGGTACCGTGACCGCATGGCTCGACCCCGAGGCGCGAAAGCCCGCGCTCCGCTCGTTGTCGACCGCCTGCGGGCGCTGTACCCGGACGCGCGCTGCGCGCTCGACCACACGAATGCCTTCGAACTGCTCGCCGCGACGATTCTGTCGGCGCAATGCACCGACGCGCGGGTCAACATGGTGACGCCGACCTTGTTCGCGAAATATCCGACCCCGGCCGACCTCGCGCACGCCGACCCGGCCGAGGTCGAGGTGATCATCCAGTCGACGGGGTTCTTCCGAGCGAAGACGAAGAGTCTCATCGGCATGGCTCAGGCCCTCGAAGACACCTACGGCGGCGAGGTTCCGAGCGATCTCGGCGATCTCGTCACCGTGCCGGGTGTCGGCCGCAAGACCGGCAACGTCGTGCGGTCGGTGTGGTTCGGGCTTGCCGGGCTCCCCGTCGACACGCACGTCACCCGGTTGTCACGGTTGCTGAAACTCACCAACGAGACCGACCCGGTGAAGATCGAGCATGACCTGGGAGCAATGGTCCCGGCCGGCGAATGGGGACTGCTGTCGTTGCGGCTGATCGAGCACGGCCGGCAGGTGTGCATCGCCCGGCGCCCGCGCTGTGCGACGTGCGCACTCGCCGACATCTGCCCTTCCGCGGGCAAGGTCTGACACCGAGCCCCGCCATTCCGACTACACCGATTCGCCAAGGGTGCTCCGGGCCCGGTCGATCTGACGGCGGGAGGCGAGAAGCGAGCGCTCGGCGCCGAACAGCTCGGACGCGACCGACGAGTCGGGTGTGCGCCCGTAGCGTTCGGCCATGTCGGTGACCCGAGCGGCCAGCTCGTCGATCTGGGCGGCGATGCTCGACAGGAGCGCAAGGTCGGTGGACGCGGTCATGGGCCCCAGTATTCAGGACGAGGGCCCACTATTCCGGACGAGGTTGCGGAACCCCGAACATAGGATGGGTCGTTCGCCATGCTTGCTCGTACTGACCTCCGCGGCTTCTCCGGGCCCTTCGAACCGCTGCTCGCGGCGGGCACCCGTGGCGACGATCCCGATGTCGCGGGCGCGGTCCGCGAGATCATCGCCGCGGTACGCGACCGGGGCGACGCCGCCCTGCGCGACCTGACCGAACGGTTCGACGGCTGTCGCATCCAAAACATCCGGGTCCCGCACGAGGCCTGCGCGGCCGCTCTCGACCGCATCGACCCGGACCTGGTCCTCGCCCTCGAGTTCGCCCGCGACCAGATCCTCGCCTGGCACGAAGCCCAGCGCACCAACGAAGCCCGCCACGAACGCTCCGGCATCTCGGTGCGCGAACTCATCGTCCCGGTCGGTCGGGCCGGTTGCTACGTGCCTGGTGGCCGGGCCGTGTATCCGTCGAGCGTCCTCATGACCGCGGTGCCGGCCCGGGTGGCAGGTGTTCCCGAAGTCGCGCTGTGCGTGCCCCCGGCCGACGGCGGACTTGTACCCGACGCGACGCTCGCCGCGGCCGCGATCGCGGGCGTCGACGAGGTCTACCGCGTCGGCGGCGCGCAGGCGATCGCCGCCCTTGCGTATGGAACCGAGTCGATCGCGCCCGTCGATGTCATCGTCGGACCGGGCAACCAGTTCGTCACCGAAGCCAAGCGCCAGGTGTTCGGACACGTCGGCATCGACGCGCTGGCGGGCCCGTCCGATGTCGCGATCATTGCCGACGACTCCGTCGATCCCGAGTTGGTCGCCGCCGACTTGCTCGCGCAGGCCGAACACGGGCCGGGCGGCGGGGCCGTCGTCATATCCTGGCACGAGTCCGTACTCGCCCAGGTCGACCGGGCTCTCGAACAACTCGTCGTCAACACCCCACGGCGGGGCGACGCGGAAGCGACGCTGACACTCGGTGGGCGCGCGTTCCTCGTCGACGGGCCCGATGCCGCGATCGACGTGGCCAACGCGATCGCGCCCGAACACCTGCAACTGATGTGCGAGAACGCCGACATGCTGGTGCTCAGCGTGCGCAACGCGGGCGCGGTCTTCGTCGGCTCCGATTCCCCGGCCGTGCTCGGCGACTACGCCGCGGGTGTGAATCACGTGCTGCCCACAGGCGGTGCCGCGCGTTTCGCGAGCGCGCTCCAGGTATCGAGTTTCCAGAAACGCGTCCACGTCGTGACCGCCGACGCCGACGCGCTCGCGCGTGTCGCTCCGTACGTGACGCTCCTCGCCGACACCGAAGGCCTCGCCGCACACGCCGCATCGATCCGCCTGCGGGAGTCGCGGAGAAAGCCGTGAGCGACCGACCGCTCCCGCGTGACGACTTGCGCGCGCTCGACGGATACCACTCGCCCCAGGTCGACGTGGCGGTCCGGCTGAATACGAACGAGAGCCCGGTCGCGCCGCCGGCGGCGTTCGTCGAACGTTGGGCGGAGGAACTGCGCGCCGTGCCGTTCAACCGGTATCCCGATCGGGCTGCCGGTGCGCTGCGCGGGGCGTTGGGTGCGTTTCTCGGGCAACCGGTCGAGCGCATCTTCTGTGCCAACGGTTCCAACGAGGTGCTGCAGACGCTGTTGTTGACGTACGGCGGACCGGGTCGCACGGCCGCGATGTTCGAGCCGACGTACGCGCTCCACGCGCACATCGCCCGCATCACGTCGACCGGCGTGTGCAACGCCGAGCGCGCCGACGACTTCTCGATCGATGCCGACGCGGCTGTCGCGCTTATCGCCGCGACCAAGCCGGCCGTGGTGTTCCTGTGCAGTCCGAACAACCCGACGGGAACGGTCGACGACCGCGCCACGGTCCTGCGCGTCGCCGACGCGGCCGCTGCGCACGGTGCCCTGCTCGTGGTCGACGAGGCGTACGGGGAGTTCGCCCCGTGGAGCGCGCTCGAATTGGTCGATGACGAGCGGCCCGTCGTCGTCGTCCGCACCTACTCGAAGATCTGGTCACTGGCCGGCGTCCGCCTCGGGTTCGCGGTCGGGCCGTCGTGGGTGGTCGAAGAGCTGGAGAAGGTTCTGCTTCCGTACGCACTGTCGGTGCCGACCCAACTCGCGGGCACGCTCGCGCTCGAGTTCCGCGCCGAGATGGAGCAACGCGTCGCGTCCCTCGTCGAGGAGCGGGGCCGCCTCGTCGCCGCGCTCGCCGCCGAACCCGCTCTCACGGTCTTCCCGTCGGGCGCCAACTTCCTGCTCGTACGGGTCGACGGCGACGCCCACGCGCTCTGGCAGCGTTTACTCGACCGGGGTGTCCTCGTGCGCGACTTCTCGCGCTGGCCCCGCGTCGAAGGCTGCCTGCGCATCACCGTCGGTACTCCCGCCGAGAACGACTCGTTCCTCGCCGCGCTACGCGAATCACTTCAGGAGAAGATGTGACCCGTCGAGCCGAACTCCACCGCGAAACGAAGGAAACCAATGTCGCGGTGACGCTGGACGTCGACGGCTCGGGCACCACCGAGGTCGCGACCGGCATTGCGTTCTTCGACCACATGCTCGAACAACTCGGCAAGCACGCCGGCTTCGACCTCGCCGTGCGGGCCGAGGGCGACCTCTCCGTGGACCTGCACCACACGGTCGAGGACGTCGGCATCGTCGTCGGCAACGCGCTGCGCGAGGCGCTGGGCGACAAGGTCGGTGTGCGCCGTTTCGCGAACGCGCTGGTTCCCCTCGACGAAGCCCTGGTGCAGGTGGCGCTCGATCTTTCGGGGCGCCCGTTCCTCGTGTACGACGTCGACCCGATCTCGGAGTGGATCGGCACCTTCGACCCGCAGCTCGCCGAGGAGTTCTGGAAGGGATTCGTCGACGGGGCGCGCGTCACGTTGCACCTGCGCAGTGTCAGCGGCAAGAACGGCCACCATGTGATCGAGGCGTCGTTCAAGGGTGTTGCGCGAGCGTTGCGCGACGCGGTGCGCGTCGAGGGAACCCAGGTGCCTTCGACCAAGGGCACGCTCAGCAGTTGAACCCATGATCGCTGTCATCGACTACGGGATCGGGAACCTCCGCTCGGCTGAGAAGGCGTTGCAGCACCTCGGGGCTGACGCGCGGCTTACGTCCGACGCGGGCGAGATTGCTCGGGCCGACAAGGTCGTGCTCCCGGGGGTCGGGGCGTTCGGCGCGTGCATGACCGCGCTGCGGAACTCCGGGCTGGAACCCGCAGCGAAGGAAGCTGCGACCGACGGGCGCCCGTTCCTCGGCGTGTGCATCGGCATGCAGATGCTGTTCGAATCGAGTGACGAATCGCCCGACGTCGCGGGGCTCGGCGTCGTCGCGGGCCGGGTGACACGCCTCCCGGCGACCGTGCGGCTCCCGCAGATGGGCTGGAACACGCTCGAGGTTGTCCCGGGGAGCCGCCTCGCGGCGGGCCTGCCCGACCCCGCATGGCTGTACTTCGTGCACACGTTCGCGCCGAGTCCCGACGACGGTGCCGTCGTCGCCGCGTGGTGCGAGTACGGCCGCCGGTTCGCGGCGGCGGTGGAACAGGGGCCGGTATGGGCGACGCAGTTCCACCCCGAAAAGAGCGGCACGACCGGACTCCGGCTCCTCCAGAACTTCGTCGACGCGCCGTGATGGACCTCTACCCGGCTATCGACCTCCGCGACGGACGAGTCGTGCGCCTGCAACAAGGCGACTACGACCGCGAGACGCAGTACAGCGACGACCCGGTCGCGGTCGCCCAGCGCTTCGAGGCCGCGGGCGCCCGGTGGATCCATGTCGTCGACCTCGACGCCGCGCGTTCGGGCATCGCCACGAACCGGGACGCGATCAGGTCGATTTGCAATCAGGTCTCGGCCAAGGTGCAGTCGGGTGGTGGCGTTCGCGACGCAGCGCGAGCTGAAGCACTCCTCGAAGCCGGTGTCAAGCGCGTCGTCGTCGGCACGGCCGCGGTCGAGCATCCTGAACTCGTCGACGAGCTCGCGCTCCGGTTCCCCGGGCGCGTCGCCGTTGGGCTCGACGCCCGAGGGCGCGATGTCGCGACCCACGGTTGGGAGACGGCGACCGGCGCGGATCTCGTCGATCTCGCCCGGCGTTTCGATCGGCCCGGTGTCGGCGCGTTGGTCGTCACCGAGATCGGCCGCGACGGCATGTTGGCCGGGCCCGATGTCGAGCAACTCGCGACGGTGCTGGGCGCGGTGCGGGTACCGGTCATCGCGAGCGGTGGCGTTGCCACCGAGGACGATCTTCACCTGCTGGCCGCGCTTGAGGTCGAGGGCCGCCGCCTCGCGGGTGTCATCGCCGGGCGCGCGATCTACGAAGGCCGCTTCACGGTCGAGGAAGGGGTCGCGGCGTGCTCGCCGTCCGCGTGATCCCGTGTCTCGACGTCGACGCCGGGCGCGTCGTCAAAGGCGTGCGCTTCGTCGAGATCCGCGACGCGGGTGACCCGGTCGAACTCGCGGCCCGCTACGACGACGAGGGCGCCGACGAACTCGTGTTCCTCGACATCACCGCGTCGTCCGACGACCGCGACACGATGCTGCACATGGTCGAGCGGGTCGCCGAGCAGGTGTTCATCCCCTTCACCGTCGGCGGCGGCATCCGCAGCGTCGAAGACGCGCGCCGTATGTTGCGCGCCGGAGCCGACAAGGTGTCGTTCAACACCGCGGCCGTGGCCGAACCCGACCTGCTCGCCGCGAGCGCCGACGAGTTCGGTGACCAGTGCATCGTCCTCGCCATCGACGCCCGCCGGCGCAACGCCGACGACCCGGGCGCCGGGTGGGAGGTCGTCACCCACGGCGGCCGCCGGGAAACCGGACTCGACGCCGTCGAGTGGGCCGTCCACGGCTGCGACCTCGGCGCGGGCGAGATCCTGCTCACGTCGATGGACCGCGACGGCACGCACGCCGGGTACGACTGCGAACTCCTCGACGAGATCGGCGCCGCGGTAAACGTGCCGATCATCGCCAGTGGGGGCGTGGGGACGCTCGAGCACCTGCACGAAGGGGCGGCCCACGGCGCGTCGGGCCTGCTCGCGGCGTCGATCTTCCACTTCGGGCAACATTCCGTCGCCGAAGCCAAGGACTACCTCACCCAAAAGGGTGTGACGGTTCGACCCTGACCTCGTAACGGGATCGTCACATACCTACGGTCCCCGGTCCCGGATTGCCGAGGTACGTTGGACAGATCCGGTTGTGCTGGCCGAGGCCGGCCGAACGAGGGGGTGCCGATGCCCGAAGCGCACTTCTCGGCGAACGGTGGCGTGGACGATCATTTCTTCCTGCGCTACCGCGAGCTTCTCGACGCGGAAGACAACGCGTTCGACGAGCTCGCGCATGCGTACGAGGACGGCGACCGCAAACACTTCGAGTTGGACATGGTCGCCTGGCGCGACGCCTTCACGAAGCGCGTGAGCTACCTCGAGCGTCACGGCATGGCACCGTCACCGCTCGCCATCTAGCGCGACTTCAGGTACTCAGCTTCGCGAGGAACTCGGCGGTCGCCCCGACCACACGGTCGGTGCGGCCGACGAAGAAGTGACTCGCGCCTGCGATGACTTCGGTTGTCGTGGCCGGCCAGTTGGCGACCTCCGTCTCGATCTCACCCGGCGGGCGGAATTCGTCGTGCGCCGCGAGCACGAGGTGTTTCGGGCGGGCGTCCGACGCCGCGCCGAACGTCGAGCGGAACCGCAGCGGTGGCGCGATACCCACCCAACCGGAGACGCGCTCGTCCGTGACCGAGAGGGCCATGTCGCCACCGAACGACCACCCGACGAGCGCCACGGGCGTCCCGGGAGCGATCTCGACTGCGAGCGCGTCGACCGCGGCGACGATGTCGAGCGGTTCGTCGCGCCCCTCGGCCCATGCGCCCTCGCTGCCTTCGACGCCACGAAAGTTGAACCGCACACACGGGTGGCCGAGCCGCGGGAGGGCGTCGAACAGTTCGGACGTGACGAGGCTGCGCATCGTGCCTCCGTACTGCGGATGCGGATGACACAACACGACGCCGACCGACGCCGCGGCATCGGCGGCGCAGTACTCGGCCTCGAGTCGGAGGCCGTCAGTCGTGGTCAGCAGGCGTGGTTCGGAGATCGGGTGATGCTACCGACGCGCGGCGCCGTCGCCACCACGTACCAACCGGCGCCGCGAGCACGAGGATGGCGAAGCTCTGCACCGTGATCAGCGCGCCGAGGCGGACGCCGGGCGGTTCGAACCAGACGTGCACGTCGTGGCGGCCGCTCGCGACCGGGATTCCGAGTACGAGCCCGTTGGTCCGCACGACCTCGACCTCGTGGCCGTCGACCGATGCCTTCCAACCCGGCTGCCACGCGTACGAGAGCACGAGGAGTGCGTCGCGGTCGGCGTCGACTTCGACATGGCCCGAGTCGAGCACGTCGGCTTCGAGCACCGCGCCGGCCGGTCCCGGATGATCCAGGATCCCGGTGCTGTCTGCGAGATATCCCTCGATGTAGGCGCGGTCCTCGAAGTCGGCGTCCGGGTCGAGGAGACGCTCGCGGATCGCGGGCAGGTCGATCGACTCGACCGCGCCGACGAGGTATGCCTCGGGAAGGCGCGGTTCGCGATTCCAGATGATGAACCGGTCTCCGGGCAGGGCGTCGGCCAGCCGCCAGTCGTCACCCTCGGGCGAGTTGCTGTCGCCCAGCACGAGCGTCGTGATGCGCAGCACGTCGGCCAGCCAGTTGTCCTGCCAGACGTCGTTTCGGGTGGCGAAGCCGTCGTAGGTCATACCGCCGACGGTCTCGGTGAACTCCTTGGGCGCGAGCGGATCGAACGCCGTGATCCCGTACAAGTCCTTGATGAGTGACTCCATACGGAACGAGTACGTCTCCGTGTACCAGCGGTCGATCCCGTCCGGCGCGTCGTACACCTCGTCGAAGATCGGCGGCTCGTCTTCGTCGTAGAACGCCTCCGCCGCTTCGGGCGCGAAGCTGCGCGCGTTCCACGTCGCAACACTCGCAAAGAACATCACTTCGACGGCGCACACAGCCACGACCGCACCCATGCCGACCCGCCGGTACAGGGGGACGAGCGCGACGGCGACGGTGAGTACGAGCACAGCGCTGATCGGAAGCGCGCGAGCCGCCACGCTGAACGACTCCGTCGCCAGGTACGTGCGCATCGAACCGATGTGCGGGATCGCAACGGCGACGGCCGTGAGCGCGCCGACCGCGCCCGCGAACCAGGCGACGGCGGTGCGGCGGGCCAGGGCGAGTTGCTGCACCCCGGCGCCGGCCAACATGGCGAGGGCGATGTTCGGCAGGAGCGACGCGCGCGCCCACACCCGGAACCGGTCGGCGAGCGGGAGGAAGTTGTAGATCGGGTCTCCGAGCGGGGTGGCATCCGCCAGCATGACGAGGATCCCCACCAGCCCGACTGCGAAGAGGGCGCGCACGGCGGAAACGCGCCAGAGCCGGGTCAGCGCGTAGATCGCGAGGACGACGATCGTCGCCCCCGCGAACTGGCCGACCTCCTCGTACTGGAGGCCTCCTGTCCACGGTGCGTGAAACGCTACGCCGTCAGCTCCGCCGAACAGGTGCGGGAACGGGAACGTCAGCAGGTGTCTTCGCTCGGCGGAGAGTTCGAACGCCTGGTCGGTCGTCAGCTCCGTGCGGACGCTGATGCTCGAGAACCGGAGCAGTGGCAGCAGCTGGACGGCCGCGAGTCCGAGTCCAAGGCTCAGCGCGCCCGCGACACGCCCCACCCATCGTCGCGATCCGGGTTCGAACATCGCGGTCACGACAACGTAGGTCGCGAGTCCGAGGCCGGAGTAGTACAGCATCTGCGGGTGGCCCGCGAGCGCCACGAGGGCGAGTGGCACGGCGACGGTCGCCGCCCGCAACGTTGTCCAGCGTTCGCGCACCAGATCGATGCCGAGGAACACCAGCGGCAACCACGCCGCCACGATCAGGAACGGTGTGAACTTGAGGTGCAGGATGAAGAATCCGCTCAGCGCGTAGGCGCTACCGGCAACGATCGCCGCGGGGTTCGACGCCCAACGATGACGGGACCAGGCGAACATGGTGCCTGATGCCAGCCAAAGGTGCGACATGAACCACCACCGGTGTGCGGTCGTCGCGTCGAAGAACCCATAGATCGCGTGCAACGGGTAAAACACGCCGTACTGGCCCGCGCCGAGCGTTGAGTCGCCGGCGTACACGTTGGGTGTCCACCACGGCGCGTGCCCGTCTCGAAGTTCACGCCACACCGCGCGGTGCGCGGGGACGTAGAACTCGTTGATGTCCCACATCATCGTCGTCGCCCGACCCCGCAACACCGCGAGAAACGGCACCGTGACGATGCAGAGAGTCAGGGCGAGCGCACCGATTGTCCATGCGGTCACGACGCGCCGGGAGGCGGCTGCGTCGGGTTCCGTCATGGGTTCCTTGATCGGCATTTCACCCGGTTCGCCTAGTCGTTCACGCCCGCCGCCCGGCAGGCGAATGCCAGCACCAGGGCCTCTTCCATCCACGCGCGGTAACGCCCCGACGGGCCACCGTGGCCGGCCCCCAGTTCGGTGCGCAGGACGATCGGGAGGTCGGTCGTGGTATGGGCCCGCAGCTTCGCGACCCACTTCGCCGGTTCCCAGAATTGCACGCGGGGATCGTTCAGTCCGGTCGTCACCAACATGGCGGGGTACGGGAGGTCCCGCACGTTGTCGTACGGGGAGTACGACTTCATGCGTGCGTACGCCTCCGGCTCGCGCGGGTCTCCCCACTCCTCCCACTCGGTGATCGTGAGCGGCAGGCTGGGGTCGAGCATCGTCGTGACGACGTCGACGAACGGCACCTCGGCGATCAACCCGGCGAACAGGTCGGGCCGGTCGTTCGCCACCGCCCCGATCAGGAGCCCGCCCGCGCTACCGCCGCGCGCAACGAGACGGTCGGGCGCGACATACCCGGCGTGCTGTAAGTGCTCGGCGGCGGCCACGAAGTCGGTGAAGGTGTTGCGCTTGTGTTCGAGACGGCCGTTCTCGTACCACGCCCGCCCAAGTTCTCCGCCGCCCCGCACGTGCGCAATCGCGAACACGAACCCGCGGTCGAGCAGCGACAACCGCGACGGGCGGAACGACGGATCGATCGAGTACTCGTACGCGCCGTACCCGTATACGAGTCCCGGTGCGGTGCCGTCGATCGGTGTGTCCCGGCGGTGGACGATCGACACGGGCACGTTCGCACCGTCCGCCACCGTGACCCATACGCGCGCCGACACGTACTTCGACGCGTCGTATCCGGGCACGGGTTGGGTCTTGACTGCGCGCATCGTGAGTTCGGGCGTGCCGAGATCGACGTCGAAGTCGGTGCTGGGAGCAACCAGTGACGTATACCCGATCCGGACCGTCGTCGTGTCGTACTCCTCGTTCGCGCCCACCCACGACGTGTAGACCGGGTCGGGAAACGTGAAGTCGCGCACGACTCCGGTCGCGACCGCCATGGTGCACACGCGGTCGAGCGCGTCGCTGCGTTCGGTGATCAGGAGATGTTCGCGGAACGCGTCGACGCCTTCGAGGCGCACATCGGCGCGATGGGCGATGAGTTCGACCCACTGCTCACGACTCGCGTCGCCAACCGGAGCCGCAACCAGCTTGAAGTTGGTCGCACCGTCGGCGTTGGTGACGATCAGGAACCGATCGTGATCCGCGTCAACGTGATGCTCGACCGAATACTCGTGGCCGGCCTCACGGGGCAGGACCACCTGCGGAGCATCGGCCGGCGACGCAGTCGGTATGCACCACGTCTCCGTCGTCATCTTGGAACTCGTGTCGATGACGACATAGCGACCGCTGCGCGTCCGGTCGATGTCGATGTTGAAGCGTTCGTCGTCCTCTTCGAACACCACGACGTCGCGGTCGGCCGGCGCGCCGAGTTCGTGGCGCCACACCTGGTAGGCACGCATCGCATCGTCCGGCCGCACGTAGAAACACGTGCGGCAATCGTCGGCCCACGCGAGTCCGTAGGTGATGCCGTCGATGACATCGGCGAGGTCGGCTCCGGTCGCGGTGACGCGGAACCGCAACGTGTGCAGCTCGTCGCCATTCGTGTCGATCGCGTACGCGAGGGTCGCGTCGTCGGGGGAAATGGCAAAGCCTCCGAGTGCGAAGTAGTCCTCGTCTTGTGCCTCGACGTTCTGGTCGAGCAGCACCGTCTCCGGCCCGCCGCCGCGCGGTCGCCGGCACTGGATTGCGTACTGGAGTTCTTCGACAGTGCGCGAGTAGTACTCCCACGGGCCGTCGGGCACGGGTGCCGACTCGTCGGTCTCCTGAATGTGCGACGCGATCTCTTCGAAGATGCAATCGCGGCGCGCGTTCGTCGGTTCGAGTACCGCGTCCGCGTATGCGTTCTCGGCTTCGAGGTGCGCGAGGGTCGCCGGGTCGTCGCGCTCGCGCATCCAATACCAGTCGTCGGTGCGGTGGTCGCCGTGCAACGACAGGACGACGGGACGCCGTCGCGGTTCGGGTGGAACGGGCGGGAACACGAAGGGGGAGTCTCGCATGGGCCGCTACCATGCCAGCGTCATGGCGCCGACCGTCACTCCCATTCCGTACTCGCCGGACGAGCTCGACGCCGTCGCGTACGACGCCGACGGGCTGGTCGGTGCGATCGTCCAAGAGGCGGGAACCGGCCAGGTGTTGATGTTCGCCTGGATGAACCGCGACGCCTTGGAACGAACCCTCGAAACGGGTCGTACGTGGTTCTGGAGTCGAAGCCGCCAGGAGTATTGGTGCAAGGGTGAAAGTTCCGGCGACCGGCAGTACGTCCGGGCGGCGTACTACGACTGCGACATGGACGCGGTGCTCGTCGAAGTCGAACAGGAGGGACGCGGCGCGTGTCACACCGGTGAACGCAGCTGCTTCTTCCGAGCGTTCGGTAGCAGCGCGCAGCCTGGCCCGCGGTGACCACCGCGCCGCTACGACCGACCGCGGCCGAGTTCGTCGAACTGGCGCGCGACTACACCGTCGTGCCCGTGTGGCGCGAGGTTCTCGCCGATCTCGAAACGCCCCTCTCGGTCTTCATGAAGCTGGTCGGCGACGGTGACGGCTTCCTGCTCGAGTCGGTCGAGCACGCCGAACGCTGGGGCCGTTTTTCGTTCCTCGGCCGCGACCCGGTGTTCACGATCGTGGCGCGCGGTGGGCAACTCGAGTGGATCGGCGGCGAACGGCCGCCCGGCATTCCCACCGATCAGGGGACCCTCGCCGCGGTCGAAGCACTCCTCGCGCACTACCGCGCACCGGTGACGAACGAGTTGCCTCCGTTCCACGGCGGTCTCGTCGGGTGGATCGGCTACGACACCGTGCGCGAGATCGAGCATCTGCCGAACGTGCCGCAAGACGACGTCGGCCACGCCGACGCGGTGTTGTCGCTGACCGGACTCGTCGCCGCGTTCGACCACTTCCGCCAGCGTCTGTACCTGATCGAGAACGTGTATCCCACCCCGGGTGCGGGCGAGGCCGAACTGCTCGACGCGTACGAGCAGGCGCGCGACCGGCTTGCGGCCGCCGCCGCCGAACTGGCCCGGCCTCTCCCGTACGCGCCCGCCGAACCGCCCCCCGACGAGCTGACCGAGCTTCCCGAGGTCCGGCGCAACTTCACGCCCGAGACATGGGCGAACGCAGTCGAGGTTGCGAAGGAACACATCCTCGACGGCGACATCTTCCAAGTGGTGCTGGCCCAGCGGTTCGACCTTGTCGAACCCGTCGACCCGTTCGCGATGTACCGGGTGCTGCGGCTCGTGAACCCGTCGCCGTACATGTACTTCCTGCGCCACGCGGAGGCGACCATCGTCGGTTCGTCGCCCGAGCCCATGGTGCAACTCCTCGACGGGCGCGTCATCAGCCGCCCGATCGCAGGAACGCGTCGGCGGGGCCGCAACGACGAACACGACAAGCGGCTCGCGGCCGAACTCGTCGAGCATCCGAAGGAGCGCGCCGAGCACGTCATGCTCGTCGACCTCGCCCGCAACGACGTCGGGCGCGTCGTGCGCTACGGCACCGAACGCGTCGAAGAGCTGATGACGCTCGAGCGGTACTCGCACGTGATGCATCTCACGAGTCAGGTCGCCGGCGACCTG
>JAWXCJ010000180.1:0-5660 GCA_034408875.1 Actinomycetota bacterium | reverse complement strand
CTACGTCGCCGGCGACGTAGAAGCGGTAGGGGAAGGTGTCGCCCTTGCCGGGGGCGAGGCCGACCCGGGTCGACACGCCCGCGTGTGCGGGCGGCGGGATGCCGTCGTCGACGATGCGCACCGGGCCGCGCACGAGGTCGGTGCCGTCGAAGCCGCGGTCGAACGCGAACGCCTGACCGACGCGGCCCGGGCCCCGGCACAAGTCGATGTCACGCCGCGCCTTCGCCCGTCGTTCCCGCATCACGGCGAGCCCACCGACTGGGGCCGCGGCGCGCACCAACACCGCGTGCGGTGTCGCGCCGGGGCCGCACACCGCGTTCGCGCACCAGTGCATGCCGTACGAGAAGTACACGTACAGCAGCCCGGGCTTCTCGAACATCGTCGCGTTGCGCAGCGTCTTGCCCCGGAACGAATGCGCGCCCGGGTCGTCGGCCCCGCGGTACGCCTCGACCTCGACGATGCGCGCCCGCACCCCGTTGCCCGTCAGCACCTTGTTCAGAAGTTCGGGTGCGACCTCGAGTGCGTCGCGGTCGAAGAAGGCCCGGCCGACTCCTACTTGGCGAGCCACAGACGTTGGTGCTCGAGCCGGTCCTTGGCCCGGTCGAACTGTTCGGCGACGGGTCCGGGGCCCGCACCGCCGCGCGTGGTACGCCGCCGCACCGCGCTGCCCGGCTCGAGCAACGGCACCGCTTCCGGTCCGAGGCGAGGGTCGTTCACCATCAGCTCGTCGAGGGGCACACCCCGTTCGATCGACTGGCGTACCAATCCCCCGACGACCGTGTGCGCCTCACGGAACGGTGTGCCGTTCTCGACCAGATGTTCGGCCAGGTCGGTCGCCGAGTTCAGCGGGCTGTCGGCCGCCGCGGTCATGCGGTCGGCGACGAACTCCACCGTTGCGAGTAACCCGCTGATCGCCGCGAGTGAAAGCGCACACGTGTCGAACGCGTCGAACAGCGGCTCCTTGTCCTCCTGCAGGTCGCGGTTGTACGAGAGCGGGAGTCCCTTCAGCATCGCGAGCACCCCGGTCAGGTCGCCGATGAGGCGTCCCGCCTTGCCGCGCGCCAACTCGGCGATGTCGGGGTTCTTCTTCTGCGGCAGCATCGACGACCCCGTCGCGTACGCGTCGGCGAGCCGGATGAACCCGAACTCCTCGGTCGACCAGAGCACAATCTCCTCACCGATACGCGAGAGATGCACCTGGGTGAGCGTCGCGGCGAAGATCGCCTCGGCGACGAAGTCGCGATCGGACACCGCGTCGAGCGAGTTCTCGAACACGTCGGCGAACCCGAGATCGGCCGCGACCGACGCGGGATCGAGCGGCAAGCTCGAACCGGCGAGCGCACCCGCGCCGAGCGGCGACACGTCGGCACGCGCCAGGCAGTCGCGCAAGCGGTCCACGTCGCGCGTGAACGCCCAGAAGTGCGCCAGCAGGTGGTGAGCCAGCAATACGGGCTGGGCGCGTTGGAGATGCGTGTAGCCGGGGACGTAGACGTCGACGACCTCGGCCGCACGCTGCAGCAGGATGTTCTGGAGCGCGTGGATGCGTCCGGCCAGGGCCCGACCTTCCCGACGGAGGTAGAGGCGCAAGTCGAGCGCGATCTGGTCGTTGCGGCTGCGACCGGTGTGCAGTTTGGCGCCGGCGCTGCCCGCGATCTCGGTGACCCGGCGCTCGATGGCGGTGTGGATATCTTCGTCGGTCGGCGCGAACGCAAACGTTCCGGCGTGGAGTTCTTCGTCGACGCGGTTCAGCGCGGCGAAGATCACGCCCTTCTCGTCGTCGGTCAACAACCCGACGCGGGCCAGCATCGCCACGTGGGCGCGTGAACCCGTGAGGTCGTCGGCCGCAAGCCGGCGGTCGAACGGCAGGCTGACCGTGAACGCGAGCAGTTCGTCGGCCGGACCCTCGCCGAAGCGGCCGTGCCAGAGCGGCTGACCCGTGGTTTCGCGAGGCTCGTTCACTTGGAGCCCGGACCCTGGCGGCGCGACCACGTTTCGGCGGAGAGTCCCCACAGCCGCACGAACCCGGCCGAGTCTTCGTGGCGGAATGCGTCGTCGCTGCCGTACGTCGCGAGGTCGTGCGCATACAAGCTGTGCGGCGAACGCCGGCCTGCGGCGTAACACCGACCCGGTTCGAGGCGCAGCCGCACCTCACCGGTCACCGCGGCCTGCGTCTCGCGCACGAACGCGGCGAGTGCACTCATGAGCGGCGAGTGCCACAAGCCGTCGTAGATGAGTTCGGCGATGCGGATCTCGACCCGCTGCTTCTCGCGCGCCAGGTCGCGTTCGAGCGTGATCCCCTCGAGATCTTGGTGCGCCATGATCAGCGCAAGCGACGCGGGGCATTCGTAGACCTCGCGGCTCTTGATGCCGACCCGCCGGTTTTCGACCATGTCGACGCGGCCCCACCCGTAGGAGCCGACGGTTTCGCCGAGCGTGTCGATGAGCGTCACGAGGTCGGTGCGCTCGCCGTCGAGGCTGACCGGGACCCCGGCTTCGAACGCGATGACGATCTCGCGCGGCTCGGTCTGCGTCCGGTTGGTGAGCGTGAACGGTTCCTCGGGCGGCGCCGCCCACGGGTTCTCGAGGACGCCGCACTCGATGGCGCGTCCCCACATGTTCTCGTCGATCGAGTACGGCTTCTCGAGGCTCGCCTCGATGGGGATCTCCCACTTGGCGGCAAGTTCGATGCAATCGGCCCGGGTCAGGCCCCACTCGCGTGTCGGGGCGAGCACGTCGAGGTCGGGCGCGAGGATGCGCGACGACACTTCGAACCGTACCTGGTCGTTGCCCTTGCCGGTGCAGCCGTGCCCGACCGCGTCGGCCATGTGGCGCCGGGCCGACGCGACGAGATGCTCGACGATGACCGGTCGCGACAACGCCGAGACAAGTGGGTACTTCCCCTCGTACATGGCGTTGGCTTGAAGCGCGGGCACGAGGAAGTCACTCGCGAACTCGGCGCGGGCGTCGATCACCTCGACTTCAAAGGCACCGGCCGCGTTGGCGCGCTCGTGGATCAGTTCGGTTTCGCCGGGGCGCAGCTGGCCGACGTCGACCGCGCAGCACACGACTTCGACGTCCCACTGTTCGCGCATCCAGCGCACCGCGATCGACGTGTCCAGTCCCCCGGAGTACGCCAGCACTACTCGCTTCGACATGATCCTGCTTCCGTCTCGTTCTTACAGTCCTGCGAGGGCGCCGAGGTCGGCGGCGACCGACGCGCCCCCGGCCGATTCCGTCACGACGATGAAGAGTGTGTCGTCGCCCGCCACCGTACCGAGTACGTCGGCGAGCCCGGCTCGATCGAGTGCGGAGCCGACGACGTGGGCGCTTCCGGGCGGGGTGCGCAACACGACGATGTTGAGGCTGTGCGCGATGTCGAGGACGAACTCGCCGAGCACCCGTTTGAGGTGGTCGTCCGACGAACTCCGTTCCCCGCGGCTGTAGTCGGGGATGGCGTACGCCATGGTGCCGCCCGGTATCCGGACCTTGAGCGCGCCGATGTCTTCGAGGTCACGACTCACAGTCGCCTGCGTCGCGACGATGCCTTCGGCCTCGAGCAACTGCACGAGTTGCGCCTGGCTCGATACCGGCTGTTTCTCGATGATCCGCAGGATGCGGTGCTGGCGCTGCGGCTTGCCGAGTGTCGCCATCAGGTTCCCGCCTCCACCAGATCGACGAGCAAGGCCCGCAGCGAATGCATGCGGTTGGCAGCCTGGGCCCACACCAGCGACTGCGGCCCGTCGATGACTTCGGCCGCGACTTCTTCGCCGCGATGGGCCGGGAGGCAATGCAGGAACACGGCATCGTCGCCGGCGGCCTTCATGAGCGCGGCGTCGACCGTCCACCCCGCGAACGCGCGCCGGCGGGCCGCCTGTTCTTCTTCCTGTCCCATCGAGGTCCACACGTCGGTGTACACCACGTCGGCGTCGCGCACCGCGTCATACGGATCGGACGCGACCTCGACCTGCCCGCCAAGATTGCGAGCGCGCGCCGCGACCTCCGGATCGAGTTCGAAGCCCGCCGGCGACGCGACGACGAACTCCATGCCGGTAAGCGCGGCGGCGAACGCGAGCGACGTCGCGACGTTGTTGCCGTCACCTACGAACGCCACCCGCCGCCCTTCGAGTGCACCGAAGTGCTCGTGAATCGTGAGTACGTCGGCGAGGGCCTGCGCCGGATGGCCGGTGTCGGAGAGCAGGTTGACGACCGGAACGTCGACGACCGCGGCCATGCGTTCGAGCGTCGTGTGCGCGAACACGCGCGCGGCAATGACCCGGCACGTGCCGGCCAGCGTGCGGGCGACGTCTTCGACCGTCTCGCGCGTGTCGAGCCCGACCTCGTCGGGGCGGATATAGATGGGGTGACCGCCGAGCGTCGACACCGCGACTTCGACCGACACCCGTGTCCGCGCCGACGGTTTCTCGAACAGGGCAGCGACCGCGTGCCCAGCCAGCACGGCCGGGCAGGATGCGGGCTCGGCCTTCCACGCGACAGCCCGTTCGAGGATGGCTGCGAGCCGGGCCGGATCGAGATCGTCGACTTCGAGGAGGTTGCGGGTCACGACTGCACTTCGGCCAGAACCCCGGCGAGGATCGCAACGGCCTCGTCGATCTCGGCGGGCGAGACGAGCAACGGCGGCGCGAACCGCAACGCGCTGCCCGTCACCGCGTTGACAATGAGGCCGTCTTCCATGCACCGCTGCGCGACATCTTTCGCGTCGATACCAGGCGCGAGTTCCGCGGCGAGCAGCAGTCCGAGGCCGCGGACTTCGTCGACGCCGGGGACCTTCTGGAGTGCTTCGGTCAGTTGCTCACCCGCGCGCGCCGCCCGCCGCGGGATGTCTTCGCGCTCCATGATCTCGAGCACGGTCAGCGCGGCACGGGCCGCGAGTGGTTGCCCGCCGAACGTCGTCGCGTGGTCGCCGGGGCGGAATGCCTCGGCGACGTCGACCCGGGCCCAGCACGCACCGATGGGCACGCCGTTGCCCAGCGCCTTCGCCATCGTGACGATGTCGGGGCGAATGCCCGCGTGCTCGAACCCGAACCATTCCCCGGTACGGCCGAGGCCGGTCTGCACCTCGTCCATGATCAGCAGTGCTTCGCGCTCGTCGCACAACTGGCGGACGGCGCGCAGGTACTCGGGCGGCGCCGGATTCACTCCCCCTTCGCCCTGCACCGGTTCGAGCATCACTGCCGCGACGCGGTCGTCGAGCGCGGCCGCGAGCGCATCGATGTCTTCGAACAAGACCTGACGGAACCCGGTCGGGAGCGGTTGGAACGTCTCCTGCTTCTGCGGCTGACCGGTCGCGGCCAGCGTCGTAAGCGTGCGTCCGTGGAACGAACCGTAGGCGGAGACGACGTGGAAGCGATCAGGACCGCCATGCAGTTGGCCGTACCGGCGCGCGAGTTTGATCGCGCACTCGTTGGCCTCGGCCCCCGAGTTCGCGAAGAACACGCGCCCGCCGCCACCGAGGAGCGCGTCGAGGCGGGCGCCGAGCTTCGGCTGGACGTCGTTGTAATAGAGGTTCGAGACGTGCAACAGCGTGCGGGCCTGGTCGGCGATTGCGTCGGCGACTTCCGGGTGCGCGTGCCCGAGCGACGTGACCGCGAGCCCCGTCAGGAAATCGAGGTACGACTTCCCCGCGCTGTCGTACAGGTGCG
>JAWXCJ010000179.1:0-3983 GCA_034408875.1 Actinomycetota bacterium | reverse complement strand
GTGCTCGTCGCCGACAGCCGCCGCCTCGCGCTGTTCGAGAACCGCCCCGAGCACACGTTTGAGATCGGCGGGTCGTTCAACGATCTGATTGCCGGTGACGACCCGGGAATGCCGACGGGGCCGATCGACGAGGACGACATTCTCGCGATCCTCTACACGTCGGGCACCACCGGTCAGCCCAAGGGTGCGACCATCACGCACCGCCAGGCGCTCGCCAACCTCCAGAACATCATCGTGACGGGCGTGGCCGCCGCGATGCGCGGCACGCCGCCGCCGGAGGCCGAAGCGGGGATCCGGTCGGCGTCGCTGCTCGTCGTGCCGCTGTTCCATGTCACGGGCTGCCTCGCAACGATGATCCTCAACTACGCGACGGGCGCCAAGCTCGTGCTCATGCCGGTGGGGCGCTTCGAGCCCGAGACCGCGATGCAGATCATCGAGAAGGAACAGGTCACCGCGATCGGTGGGGTACCCACGATCATGTGGCGCATCCTCGAAGACCCGAACCTCGAGAAGTACGACCTGTCGTCGGTGAAGCGCGCGAGCTACGGCGGCGCGCCCGCGGCGCCCGAGCTGGTCGAACGCATCGAGAAGTTCTTCCCGAACCTGCGCAAGACGCTCACGACCGCGTACGGACTCACCGAGACCGCGTCGGTCGCCACCGCCCATGGCGGCGAGGACTACTTCGCGCACCCGGGTTCGGTCGGGCGCGCGGTGCCGACCGTGGAAGTGCGCGTCGTCGCCGACGACGAGAACGACGCGCCCGCGGGGGAGCGCGGCGAGGTGTGGATCAAGGGCCCTACCGTCATGGCGCGCGGTTACTGGCAGCGACCCGACGCGAACGCGGGTGCGTTCTCCGACGGCTGGTTCCGCAGCGGCGACATCGGCTACCTCGACCCCGACGGGTTCTTGTACCTCGTCGACCGGGCCAAGGACATGATCATCCGCGCCGGCGAGAACGTGTACAGCGTCGAGATCGAGAACGTGCTGTTCGACCATCCCGACATCGTCGACGCCGCGGTCGTCGGCGTCCCGCACCGAACCTTGGGCGAAGAGGTCAAAGCGGTGGTGCAGGTGCGTCCGGGCTCGACGGTCACCGAGGCCGACATCCGCACGTTCTGCGCGGCGCACCTCGCCAACTTCAAGGTGCCCGAGTACGTCGACATCCGCACCGAGCCACTGCCGCGCAATCCGGCGGGGAAGGTGCTCAAGAACCTGCTTCGGGGCCAGGAGACCTCGTTCGCCGCCGGCGACGACCAGGCGCTCTAGTTGCCCGGCGTGCGCGATCTCCACGAGGCGTTCGGCTACGTCACGGTCGTGGCGAACGGTCTCGTCGGGGTGTGGGGGATCGTGGCCTGGCGTCTGCCCCGGTTGCGAGGTCGCCCGCTGTGGGTCGCGACCATCGCCGCCGAGGGGACCGTCCTGATCACCGTGGTGCTCGGCACCATCCTCGTCGCGGCCCAGGACTTCGAACCCTCGGAGATCCACATGTTCTACGGCTTCGTGGCGTTCGCGACCGTCGGGGGCATGTACGGGTACAAGTACCTCTGGAAGGCCCGGGGTTGGCTCGAGCTCGCGTACGGCCTCGGCGGACTGTTCCTGATGGGGCTCGCGATCCGCGCGATTCTGGAGGCGTGACGACTGCGCCGCCAGGCAAGCGACTGCGGGTGATGCTGCTGTTCGGCGGCCGCTCCGCCGAGCACGACGTCTCGCGTGTCACGGCGGTCGCCGTCGCGAAGGCGCTCGACCCGGCCCGTTATGAGATCGTCCCCGTCGGCATCACGACCGACGGCCGGTGGCTCATCGCCCGCGACGCGCAGAAGCTGCTCGAAGCCGGGCGGGACGCGCTCCCCGCCGCGCTCGTCGTCGAGGGCGAACCGATGGCGGAGTTGGTTCCGGGCACGGCGGGCTCGAACCCGTTGGGCGTCGACGTCGTGTTGCCGCTCCTGCACGGCCCCTACGGCGAAGACGGCACGATGCAGGGCCTGCTCGACCTCGCCGGTCTGGCGTATGTGGGCGCGGGCGTTCTCGGATCGGCCGTCGGCATGGACAAGATCATGATGAAGCGCGCGTTCACCGCGGCGGGGCTGCGCACCGCTCGCGCCGTCGCGTTGCGCGACGGTCACGATCGGGACGCGTTTTGTGACCGTGTCGAAGCCGAGTTGGGGTACCCGTGCTTCGTCAAACCGTCGAACATGGGCTCGTCGGTCGGCGTGTCGAAGGCGCGCGACCGGGCCGAACTCGAGCACGCGGTCGACCTCGCGCTGGGTTACGACGAGTGGATCATGGCCGAGGAGATGATCACCGGGCGCGAGATCGAAGTCGCGATTCTCGGCGACGACCCGCCCGAGGCGTCGCTGCCCGGCGAGGTCGTCCCCGCCGCCGAGTTCTACAGTTACGCCGACAAGTACGAAGACGACGCCGCCAAGCTGTTGGCGCCGGCGCCCCTCGACGAGGCCGAGACCACCGAAGTCCGCGCCCTCGCGGTGCGAGCATTCGAGGCGTGCCGACTCGAGGCCATGGCCCGGGTCGACTTCTTCTACGGGGAGCGCGGTTTCGTCGTGAACGAGCTGAACACGATCCCCGGCTTCACGCCCATCTCGATGTACCCGCGCCTCTGGGAGGTGTCGGGCTTGCCGTACGAGCAGCTCCTCGACCGCCTCATTGCGCTGGCCCTCGACCGCCACGCCCGCCGCGCCCGCCGCGCGGGTCGCCAGCGCTGAACCCGGTCAGAGGTTGACGACGGGGCAGGTGAGGGTGCGGGTGATGCCGTCCACGAGCTGGATCTGCGATACGACCATGCGGCCGAGTTCGTCGATGGAGGCCGCCTCGGAGCGCAGGATCACGTCGTAGGGGCCCGTGACGTCGTCGGCCTGGACGACGCCGGGAAGGCCCCGGACTGCTTCGACGACCGCCGAGGCCTTGCCGACCTCGGTCTGAATGAGGATGTACGCAGAAACGGTCATGGCGCGGAGCGTAGCTGCGCACGGTTGGGTCCGCCCCGGGGGCGACGGCCTACGATCGTGTACCCGTGTTCGTCGGTCGTCGGCCGACCGCCGTGAGGACACCAATGACGCATCGCAGCGCAAACCGCAGGCTCCTCGAATGGGTGAGCCACTGGACTGCCATCCTCCAGCCGGACGCCGTCCACTGGTGCGACGGCTCCGACGAGGAGTACGCCGAGTTGTGCCGGCGGCTGGTCGACAGCGGCACGTTCGTTCCGATCGCGCCCGAGGTCCGGCCGAACAGCTTCTACGCCCGGAGCAGCCCGAGCGACGTCGCCCGGGTCGAGGACCGCACGTTCATCTGCTCCGAACACGAGGCCGACGCCGGTCCCACGAACCACTGGCGCGACCCGGCCGAGATGCGCAGCGAGCTGACCGGTCTGTTCACCGGCGCCATGCGCGGCCGCACGCTGTACGTCGTCCCGTTCTCGATGGGCCCGCTCGGTTCGCCGATCGCGCACATCGGCGTCGAGCTCACCGACTCCGCGTACGTCGCCGCGAGCATGCGCACCATGACCCGCATGGGCACGGGCGCTCTCGACGTGCTCGGCGCCGACGGTGAGTTCGTGCCGTGCGTCCATTCGGTCGGCATGCCCCTCGCCGATGGCGAGGCCGACGTGCCGTGGCCGTGCAGCGACACGAAATACATCGTGCACTTCCCCGAGACCCGCGAGATCATGTCGTACGGGTCGGGGTACGGCGGCAACGCCCTGCTCGGCAAGAAGTGTTTCGCGTTGCGCATCGCGTCGGTGATGGCGCGCGACGACGGCTGGCTCGCCGAGCACATGCTCATCCTCAAGCTCACGAACCCCGAGGGCGAGGCCCGCTACGTCGCGGCCGCGTTCCCCTCGGCGTGCGGCAAGACGAACCTGGCGATGCTCGTGCCGACGCTGCCGGGGTGGAAAGCCGAGACGATCGGCGACGATATCTGCTGGATGAAGTTCGGTGCCGACGGCCGCCTCTACGCGATCAACCCGGAAT
>JAWXCJ010000178.1:0-7515 GCA_034408875.1 Actinomycetota bacterium | reverse complement strand
TGACGAAGTCATCATTGCGCTCGGCGGTGAAGTCGACCTGAACGTCGAGGCGGCTCTGGCCGAGCTGCTGGACTCTGCCCTGGATCCTCCTCCCGCCAAGCTCGTCCTCGACCTCGCGCAGCTGACATTCATCGACTCGACCGGAATCCGGTGTGTCCTCAACGCCTCGCGCCAGAGTTCGTCTGTCGGGTGCCGACTCGTGGTGCGCCATCCCAAGGGAACGGTGTTACGAGTCTTCGAAGTGTCGGGCGTCGACGCGCTGTTGCTCGACAACGATGCCGCCGGGGACGCGGCGAAGCACCGGTAGCCTTCGATCGTGTCGGAACCGGGCATATACAGCATTGGGGCCCTGGCCCGGATGCTCGACGTGTCACCGACGACCCTTCGTTCGTGGGAGGTCCGCTACGGCGTGGTCGTTCCCCAGCGCAGTGCGGGCGCGCAGCGGTTGTACTCGCGCGACCATCTCGACCAACTTCGCTTCGTCTGTCGCCAAATGGTGCTGGGCCTCAGTGCGGCCGACGCCCACCGGTCGTTGGCGGAACAGCTGGCCGGCGGAGTCACGTCGTTCACCGCCGACGGCGCGGAACCGGCGGAGCGTCGCATTCTCCTGGTGGAACGCGATCCCTACGCGGCCGACCTCGCCGAGTACTTCCTGCGCACGGAGGGCTACGACGTGCTCACCGTACGTTCGACGGAAGAAGCAGAGCATTTGCTCGTCGACAACGGGATCGACCTGACGATCATTGACCTCATGATCGGTGGCGGTGCCGGCCTGCGCCTCTGTGAAAAGTTGGGCGAGGCGGGGCGAGTGCTCGCAGTTTCGGCTCTCGACCAGCGCGAGCGCGCCATTCGTGCCGGAGCCGACGCGTTCATTCGCAAGCCTTTCGACGCGCTTGCGCTCGTCTCCGCGGCCCGGGACCTGATCGGAACAAGTGCCATGGTCCGGCGCGCGCGAAGTGTGCCGACTCCTTGATGGAACGCGTTAAGAGTGGTCATGAGCGACTCGACCGGCTGCTGGGTGGCGGGCTCCCGGTTAACGGGATCAACCTCATCATCGGGCATCCCGGCAGTGGGAAGACGATCCTGGCCGAGCAGTACATGTTCCACAACGCGACCGCCGACGCGCCGGGTGTGTACCTCTCGACGGTGTCCGAGCCGTTCGACAAGATTCTGCGCTACGGCGAAGCGCTCGCGTTTTTCGACGAAGCCGCCATCGGTGAGTCGATCTTTTACGGGGACCTCGGCGAGACCGTCCACCGTGAGGGCCTGGACGGAGTGCTCGACCACATCGATCACCTGTTGAAAGAACAACAACCCGGCCTGTTGGTCATCGACAGTTTCAAAGCACTTCGGCCCTTCGCGGCCGAGGAAGCGGCGTTCCGCCGGTTCCTCCACGAACTCGCGGGCAAGTTGACCGCGGCTGCGACGACAGCGTTCTGGATCGGCGAATACGACCGCGACCAGGCCGCCAACGCACCCGAGTTCGCGGTCGCCGACGCGATCATCGTGTTAGGTGTAAAGAAAACAGCCGAACGCGAGTTGCGTGTGCTGCAAGTGTTGAAGCTGCGTGGCAGCGGATTCCAATCAGGCGAACATGCGTATCGCATCAGCGCCGACGGGATCGATGTCTTCCCCCGCCTCGCCGACGACTTCGACACAGACGACTATGAGCTCGACGACACTCGCGTCTCGACTGGCATACCGGCGCTCGACGAAACTCTGGGCGACGGGTACTGGCCGGGTGCCGTCACGCTCATTTCCGGTCCCACGGGAGCCGGCAAGACGCTCATGTCGCTCCACTTCTTGATCTACGGCGCCGAACACGGCGAACCCGGCGTATTCGCGACGTTCCAAGAGAACCAAACGCAACTCGCACGCATCAGCGCCGGCTTCGGTTGGGACATCAACAACAACGCTGACGTCCATGTGCTCAGTCGGTCGCCGGTCGACTTGTACGTCGACGAGTGGGTCTACGACCTTCTCGCGTTGGTCGACCAGACGAACGCCCGGCGCGTCGTCATCGACGGCCTCGGCGACCTCATGTTCGCGTCACCCGACGACGTGCGCTTCCGGGAAATGCTGTACTCGCTGGCGCAGCGGTTCTCGCGGCGCGGGATCAGCTTGGTCCTGACTCACGAGAGTTCGGAACTGTTCCGTGTCGTCCGCCTCTCGGAAGTCGGGATGTCGCACATCGCCGACAACGTCGTGATGCTCCAGTACCTGCGCATCGAGTCGGAGGTGAAGCGCGCGTTGCTCGTGCTCAAGACGCGCGCCAGCGCCCATCATCCCGAGATCCTCGAGTTCTGCATTCGTCCCGAGGGCATCGTTCTCGGCGAGAAGTTCGAATCCGATCAGCGCTTCGACTAACCGGCGTCTTCGAAGAGGGCTTCGCCGCGGCGGAGGCGGGTCGCGATCTTGACGACGGTCGGGAGTTCGCGGCGGGTGGGGGTGTGCGCGGCGAGGAAGCGGGCGACACCGGCGAGGACGAGGGCCGATTCTTCGGAGCCTTCGGGCCAGGCGTAAGCGTGCCGCGTGCCGGCTTCGACCGTCTGGAACCAGTGGAACTCGGCGTCTTCGGCGACGAGCGCATGCCCGAGGACCGCGACGAGCCGCGCGCGTGAACCGCCCGACTTCAGGTAGCCGTACGCCTCGTTGCCGGCCTCGTCGACCGCGGCCTGCACTTCGAAGCAGTTCGCGAGTGCGTCGAGGTCGCCGTGTTCTTTGACGGGGAGCCGGGCCGCGGGAATGTTGAGGAAGCGGTCCTGGTAGATGTTCAACGCCGCGTGCACCGCGCCCCGCAGCAACTCCGGTGTCGGGTTGCGGGTCAGCGCCTGGTGCAACGCGTTCGCCGACGTGAACGAGTGGTGCACCGTGTCCCAGTCGCCGTGGTCGTTCTGGATGTGGAAGCGGGTGATGCGCAGCGCGGCCGCGAACGCGATCGCCCGCCCGATCTCCTCGGCACTCGCGCCGGTCTCGAGCGCGGCGACGAGCGTGTCGCACACGGCTTCGGGGTCGTCGTCGAGGAAACGCCACCCGAGCCCGGCGACGTCGACGCCGCCCGTTCCGGTGATGGCGGGGAGCCGTTCGATCGTGCGCACCGAGAGGCCGGCGAGGTCGTGCGGATGGCGCCACTCGCCCGCCTCCTCGCTACGGAATGCGCCGGCGGTCTGGCGAACGAGCGTCGGTAGCACCTGGGGCGCGGCGTCAACGCCGACGTGCGCGAGTGCCTCGAACGCCTTGTTCGTGAAGTCGATCGTGTGGCCGCCGTCGATGAACACGTGGTCGGTCACCGCCGCGAACATCATCGGCTCGACATCGCCGCCCGTCGTCAACGCGGTATCCAGCACCCGTTCCGCCGCGTCCGACGAGCGGGTGTCGACGAACCGCCGGTACCACGTCGTCAGCCGGTCGATCGGGACGTCGTCGCTCGCCAGCGGCCCGACCGGGAACCGCGGCGGGCGACCCTGCGTGTCGCGCGCCACGAACGCGAGTCCGTGCACGAGTGCGAGCGCCCGATCCGGAGGATCGAGGTGGGGGAGCAGGTTCGCCATCGCCACGAGCGTGGTGAGCCCCGCGCCCCAACCCTGATCACGGTACGTCGTGCCGAACTCGACGCCGGTGCGCACGATGGCGCCCGGCTCCGCGCCCGCTTCGAGCAATCCGAGCACCGCCTTCGCGGTCACGAGCGTGATGTTCTCTTCGAGACCGTCGCGCAGTCGGGCCTGGAGGTGTCCGACGACGTCGCCTTCGGGCCGCGCGTTCACGTAGACCTGTTCGTCACGGATGTCGACGTCGAATCCGCGTGCGTCGTCGGCCCAGAGGTCGAGCGTGCAGCCGGACACGAGGTCGAAGCGCGCGTGATGCCAGTGGCACGTCACGAGTCCCGCTTCGACGGTGCCCTGGTGCAACGGGAAGCCCATGTGCGGGCACCGATCTTCGATGGCGTAGGTCGCGTCCCCGTCGCGGAACACGACGACGGGGAGCGACCCGACCTTCGTCAGCAGGCGACCGTCACGCCTCAGATCGGCCAGCGTTCCGGCGTGTACCTCGGATCCCACGGGCATACCTCGACTTCAGGTTGGGACTTCCGGAAGGGATTTACACAAGTAACTACTTGTGATAATCCCTGATCCGGGAGCCGAGGTCAAGCCCGTAGCGCCCAACCTTTTGATCAGCCGGCGAAGGCCACGAACGGGCCCGCCGCCAGTGTCGCCACATCACTACGCATCAGCCCGGCCTCGGACAACGTCCAGAGCTGGTCGCCGATGACGAACGACCGCGTGATCGGCGGCGTGTACACGTAGCTGTCTGGCGGAGCGCTGGCCGTGGGTTCGTCGATCGATGTGCCGTCGGGTACGGGCAGCCCGGTCTCGCCCGAGGGGGCAACCGCGCCGTCCTCGCCGAGGACCGGGTGCGTGATCCGGCCCAGCTCTGCCACCGTGCCGGCGTCGACGTCGACCGTGAACCCGACCGCGGCCTGCTCCGATGTTCCCTCGTTGTACGAGCTCACCGGAATCACCGACAGCCCGGTCTCGGGCCACCACAGGAACGCGTGGTGGTCCCACTCGGCCTCGGACGATCCGTTCGGAATCGTCGCGACCGCCACCCGGGTCGGGGCCGCGGGGTCGCGCACGTCGAACAACGCGACCTGCGTGCCCTGCGTGCGTCCCTCTTCGGTCGCGTCCTGGCCCACACCGAGCAGGTAGCCCTCGGCAACCGGGTGCAGGTACGCGGAGTAGCCGAGGATCTTCAACTCGCCGACGACGCGGGGCGCCGCCGGGTCGGAGAGGTCGACGGTGTAGAGCGGGTCGGTCTGGCGGAACGTCACGACGTACGCGGTGTCGCCGACGAAGCGGACCGAGTGGATCGTCTCGCCCCGTCCGAGGTCGCCGACCTCACCGATGCGGGTGAGCGCACCGTCCGACTTCGTGAGCGTCACGACCTGACTCTCCGACGTTTCGCCCTCGGTACCCGACCACGGCGAACCCTTGGTCGTCGCGACGCGCAGGATGTCGTCGCTTTCGTCCATCGAGAACTGGTTCAGGAGGTACCCGTCGACCCGGCCCGACACGTCGTACGCGGCGCGGCTCGGGTCGGTGATGTCGAAGCGATGGATGGCGGTGCCGTAGTCCTGGTTCACCGTGCGCTGTTCGGTAGAGCTGAGATTCTCCCAGTCGACGTACTCCTGCGTGGCGACGTACAGGTTGTTCGCACTCGCGTACACCGTCTCGCCGCTCGCCATGATGGCGGTGGCGTTGCGGCTTTCGAGACCGGCGGCCAAGCCGTCGGAAAGGTCGACGGTGAGCACGGACAACAAGCCGAAGCCGGAGAAGTTCTGCGGCTGGTGCGTTGCGGCGCAGTCGACTGCGACGCCCTGGTCCTCGTCGCCACGGCTCCAGTGGGGGAGCCAGTCCTCGATCGTCGAGTCGTCGATGACGTCGCGGTTGACGGCCGTCGACCGATCTTCGGCCGGGCTTGCTTCGGTACTCGGGTACACGAAACCGAGGCGCTGCTGCGGGTCGGCATGCAACACGATGCGAACGACGTCGCCGATCATGCGGGCCGAGATGTAGCCGCCTTCGACGGTGACCTCGTCGACGACGTTCAGTTCGTCGCCGGCGATGCTGACTTCGGTGATCGTGCTGCCCGACAGTCCGGGAGCGACGAAGCTCGAGGCCGCGTCGACGGGCATGGCCCGGAACGATCCCTGGCCGAGGACGAGCACCCGGTCGCCCGAGAGCAGCAGCTGCGAGCCGTAGCTCCACTCGTCGTCGAGCGCGAGGGAGTCGAGCACGACCGGCGGGTCGACCGTCGCGTCGACGAGTTGGAGTTCGCCCCGCGCCACCGTCACGATGCGGGTGCCGTTGGTCTTCACGATGTCAGGTTCGTCGACACCCTCGACCTGCACGTTCGTGCCCGAGAAACTCGACCCGTCCTCGTCACCGCCGGTCGCGGCCAAGCCGGACGAGGCGTCACCCTCCGAGCCGGCAAACGCCTCCTCGCGCGGCGCCGCTTCGAGTGCGTCTTCGGTGAGTATGACGTCGTTGCCGTAGTAGTAGTTGCTGCCGCCGAGCCCGTACGGCCCCACGCGCGCGCCGGCTTCGGCCTTGATCCAGCCGAGCAGCGCGTCGCACGAGTCGAACGGTGTGAGCGCGGCCGCCAGGGTCAGGTCGGGGATTTCGACCTCGACCGGCTCGCCGGAGTCGCCGTCGGCGTCGGGCTTGCTGTCGTTGTCGTCACCCGAACAGCCCGCGGCCACGAGGGCGAGAACGGCCACCGCGGCTGCGATCTTGTGCACTGCACGCATCGTGTTCCTCCGGATCGTCACGCCCATCTGACGGTGGCCGGTCCCGGCCTGGTTCCCGTCAGTCGGGGAGCAGGGCCAATACCAGTGCGCCGAGCGCGAGCAACGTCGTTCCGTATGCCACATATCGGACGCAATGCGGGCGAGCGGAGGGCCGCCCCGCGATTGGGTCGGCCAGCACGCTCCCGTACGCGAGGGCGACGGCCCAGGCGACGACGCCCGCGGCAATCACCACGTAGACGAGCGCCGGGGCAGTCAGGGATTCGACGTCGAAGGCGCGTTTGGCGATCGTCGCCACCGCCGCGACCGCGGCGAGGCCGCTGCGGCTCCAAGCCAGATCGGTCCGCTCACCCGCCAGGCCCGGTAGCTCCTCGTCGTCGAACGGGACCGCCATCAGTCGGGGCTGCCGAACGCGGCCACGATCGCGGCGAGGACCGAGCACACGGTGATGCCGATGGCGAGGACCAGCGGCAGCCGCGACGCCGGGAGCGGTTCACCGAGCCGCATCGCCCGTTCGTTGGCGTCCCAGCGCGAATACGACGTGTACGCGAGCACGGCGCCGAGCGCGATGAGCGGGACGCCGATGATGCGGCGGCCGTACTCGAGCTCAAATTCCGGAAGCAGGGCCACGACCGCGAGTCCCGCCGCGATGAGCGCAAGTGCGGTCCGGTTCCACGCGAGGAACGTGCGTTCGTTCGCGTAGGAGAAACGGGGGTCGGGCTCGGCACCGACCGATCGAAGCGGGGGACGCCGGGGCACGCGCCGACCCTACGCGCTCACGACGCCCGGCCCGATGACACACGTCGACTGCTTGTTGAAGAACACCGGAAAACTCGGCCGGCGCCGGGCCCAGGTCAACGACCTCGTCCCCCTCGACGAAGCCGTGTCGGACCCCGGCACTGGTGCGGAAGCGGGCGTAGCGCATGGGCCAGGAACCTATTCGCTCCGCCCCCAGGGGCGAATTCTCATCTCCCTAGCCCCCACGCCGATGGGATGCAGGTACCGCCTTGCCCCCACCCCCCAGGGGCTCCGAGGCGAGACGGCCCGCCGGACCACCCTGCCGGCGGGCCGTCGACTTTTATTGGTCGCTGCACCTCCGGCCCCCTATCGCCCGTGCGGAACCGGATGACTGTCCGCATCGGGGCACCTCCGCTCCTTCTTCTTTCTTGGTCGCTGCGGACCCCGATGCTCTATCGCCCGTGCGGCTTCGG
>JAWXCJ010000177.1:0-4880 GCA_034408875.1 Actinomycetota bacterium | reverse complement strand
GTCGTCGTCGTCGGTGGCACCGTGGGCGGTGGCGACGTCGGCGCCGCCGACCGTCCCCGAACCCGAACCCGAGGCGATCCCGCCGCCGTTGATCTGGAAGGCTTCCGGCCCGGCCGAGAGCCAGACGGGCGAGGTCTCGTACCCGGTGACGCTCCGTGTCCAGAATGCCGCCTCGGTCGCTCAGGAGTACACGCTCGTCGTCTGCACACCGCGCGTGAAACGCGTACGCATCGAAGGCAACGTCCTCGTCAGCGACGTCGATGCGTCGGAGTGCGTCACGACCGTGCAGGCGATTGGACCGGGCGAGATCATCAGTTCGGTGCAACTCGTTCGCATGCGAGCGGGAAACGGCAAGATCGACGCGGGCGACTACACATTGTCCCTCTTCGGCCTCACGATCCCGGTCCGCATCATCGCGAACGCCTGAACGTGCCGGGCCGAAGGCGCCCTGGCTAGCGTTCGGCCGATGAGCACACCTGAACTCGTTCTGGTCGACGAACCGGCACCCATGGTGCGGCGCATCACCATGAACCGGCCCGAAAAGCGCAACAGCCTGATCCACCCGCTGCGCGGCGCGATTCTCGATACGCTGCGCGAGCACGACCAGGACGCGGCCGTGCGCGTCACCATCATCCGAGGCGCGGGGCCGTCGTTCTCGGCCGGGTACGACCTCGGTGACGGCAACGCCGGGCTCGACATGCCGTACTACACGCCGGGTGGCGAAGGATCGTGGCCGCGCCACGTCACCGAGGGATGGATGAGCATCTGGGATCTTGCCAAACCTGTCATCGCGCAGGTGCACGGGTACTGCCTTGCCGGCGCCAGCGAACTCGCGACCGGCTGCGACCTCGTGTACATGGCGGAAGACGCGCAGATGGGGTACCCCGCGGTGCGGTTCGGTGTCCCCGACATGCACTTTCACGCGTGGTTCCTCGGCATGCGCAAAGCGATGGAAATGATGCTCACGGGCGACTCGATCTCCGGCACCGAAGCCGTTGAACTCGGGTGGGCGAACGCCGCGTACCCGGTCGAGGAGCTCGACGATCGCGTGTTGGAGATCGCGCATCGCATTGCGCAGATCCCGACGGAACTCGTACAGCTCAACAAGCGGGTCGTGCACCGCCAGATGGACATCATGGGCCTGCGCGCCGGCATTCGCGCCGGAACGGAACTGTGCGCGCTCGGCACGCACACCCAGACGATGCGCGACTTCATCGGCACCGCGCGCGAGAAGGGTCTGACGACCGCGTTGCAGGAACGCGACAAGCCCTTCGGCGACTACCGGACGACGACGCACCAGGAGTAGTTGTCGCACCCTTGCCGTAGAATGCGTACGTACGTTCGCCTCTTGAGTGGGCTGGATGGCGGCAGTGACAACTGCAATCGAGACGCCGACGGAACGACTCGAAGCGGAGGTGTGCACGCTCGCCGCACAGCTCGCCGCGGCGACGTGTCGCTTCGTATTGCTGGTCGCCGAACTCGATCGGCGCGAAGCCTGGAAGGAGTGGGGCTGTCGGTCGATGGCGTACTGGTTGTCGTACCGGTGCGGCGTGTCGATCTCCACTGCTCGTGAACAGGTGCGCGTCGGGCTCGCGCTGGACGAACTGCCCGTGATCACCGAGACCTTCGCCTCGGGTGCGTTGAGCTATTCGAAGGTGCGCGCGCTGGTGCGGGTTGCCACGCCGGAGACCGAAGCCGACCTGGTCGAGCTCGGCCAGGTGTCGACCGCGGCGCAGCTCGAACGCGTCATCGGAGTGTTGGTTGGCACCTCGCGGACGGCTGCGGAGTCCCAACTTGATCGACGCGCGGTCCGTTGGCACCCCGAAGGCGACGGATCGCTGACGGTGACCATGCGCCTGACCGCCGATGTCGGTGCCGTGTTCGTGACGAACGTCGAGCACGCACTCGCCGAGGTACCCTCCGACGCGTCCGCGGACGCGCACGATCCGATCTCCGCTCGCCGCGCCGACGCCTTCGAGCTGATCATGCGGTCGTATGGGACCGGTGACCCGGTGAGCACATCAACCGCCGAAGTTGTTGTCCACGCCGACCTGGCGATGCTCTGCGATACGGAGGGCGGCGAACCCCTTCGCATGCTCGCGTGCGACGCGGGCCTCGTGCTGCACGTCGAGGACCAGGGGCGCACGCCCGATGTCGGAAGGCGCACTCGCCGACCGCCGTCCGCAGTCCGGCGGGCACTCCATCGGCGCGACGGCGGCACGTGCCGCTTTCCCGGGTGCACAAACCGGCGCTTCGTGCACGCGCACCACATTGACCACTGGGCCCACGGCGGAGCGACCACCGCCGACAATCTCGTGTTGCTCTGTACCTTCCACCACCGGCTCGTGCACCTAGGATTTTGGCGCGTCCGCGGACGCGCCGACGCGGAGTTGGTGTTCACCGCTCCGAATGGGCGAACTGTTGCTGAGCAACCGCGACCCCTTTCGGGCAAGGGGTCGCTACCCGGACCCTCAGTCGACGCGACCACGATCGCAACTGCCGAAGGCGGCCGGCTCGACCTCGACTGCGCGGTTACGGCGCTCGTGTCCCGATTCCCGACGCATCCGAACTGACCACCACGGTCAGACCGCGGTGCGACCGCCGTCGACGGTGTAGACGCTGCCGGTCACTGAGCGGGCGTCGTCACTCATGAGGTGGACCGCGAGCGCGGCGACTTCGTCAGGTTGCACGAGCGCGCCGAGGGGCACGGCCGGAAGCCCGCGTTCGATGTGCCCGGCGCCGGCCGTGGTCATCGGCGTCTCGGTGAGGCCGGGCGCGATCACATTGACGCGGATGTTCCGGGGGGCGAGTTCCAGCGCCAGGCTGCGGGCGATCGCGTGCACGCCGGCCTTGGCCGCGACGTAGGGAAGCAAGCCGATGCCGGGGCGCACGGCCAGGGACGAGCCGGTGGCGAGCAACACTCCCCCGTCTTCACCGAAGTGCGGAACCGACGCGCGAAACGTGTTGAGCACGCCGGTGAGATTGACGGCGAGCACGCGGTTCCACTCGTCGAGGTCGAGCTGCTCGAGCGTGGTGGTCGCGGGGAGAATGCCCGCGTTGGCGTGCGCCACGTGCAGGGTTCCCAACTCGCCGACAAGGTCGGCAACGGCGACGCGTACCGACTCCGCATCCGAAACGTCGGCAACCCGTGCCGCGGCGCGCCGACCGAGTCTGTGAACGTCGGCGACGAGCGTGTCGAGCGCGTCGGCGTCGAGTCCCACCGCGCCGATGTCGGCGCCCTCACTCGCGGCTCGCAGCGCGGTCGCGCGCCCGATGCCGCTCTCGGCGCCGGTGATGAACACGACCTGGCCGGAAAGCCTCATCGGCGCAGGCTACGCGGGTCACTCTCCGAAGAGGTCAGCATCATCGTTGTGCGCCGTGATCGGCTCGACTTCGCTCTCGTCGAAGTCCATTTGCCGGGTCGGATTCGGAGTAAACCCGCGGTCCATATCGGCCGGGTCGAAGCCGCTGTCGTCGTTGCCCGGTTGGGAAAACCCGGGTCGAGGTCCGCGGGCGAACGATTGTCGAACCCGCCTTCATCGGTCTCACCCCACGCGTCGCCGGACGGGTCGTCGAACGTCGACGGCTCCTCGTTCGACGCGCCCGGCGCGAGCGAGTCGCCTTCGTTCTGCGCCTGCTCCCAGCGCATGTCTTCGGGAACGGCGCGCTCCGACGGTTCCATCGAGTCGTTAATGTTGCGGAACTCGTCGCGTGCGTCGTTGTCGGCTTGGCCGACCTGTTCCTGCGAGCGCCCGGCCCCGGAGCCGAGCGCGTTGAACGCCTGCTCGGTCATCGCCTCCTGCTCGGGAGACAGGCCGGCATCGCCGAAGCCTCGCCGAAGCCTCCGCCCTCCGCGACTCGGCGTTCGGCTTCCCGTTCGGACTCGATGTCGTCGTCGGCCATGAGAAACCTCCCGCCAGAGTGTGGTCGTGCAACCGTACGACCGTGCAACCGTACGACCGGGCGGCGCCCGTGTCGCCGGGCAGACTCCCGGTTGCCGGGGGCAAACGCGAAACAGCGACCCGTGCGGGCCGCTGTTCGTCGTTTCCGAGAGCGGACGACGGGATTCGAACCCGCGACCCCAACCTTGGCAAGGTTGTGCTCTACCAGCTGAGCCACGTCCGCGTGAAGCGGTCAGTATACCGAGGGCGCTAGGTTCGCGGCCGGTACGGCGGAGGGGGACACAATGCGTATCGGGGTCTTCGGCGGGGACACCGCCGGCCGCACAATCGACCAGGTCGTCGCCGACGCGCGGCAGGCCGAGGCGGACGGGTTTGCGACGTTCGTCCTGCCGCAGATCTTCGGGCTCGACAACATGACGGTGCTCGCAATCATCGGCCGTGAGCTTTCCCGCATCGAGTTGGGGACCGGCGTCGTGCCGACCTACTCGCGCCTGCCGATCACGATGGCGCAACAGGCGCTCACGGTGCAGCAGGCCAGCGGCAACCGGTTCACGCTCGGCATCGGGCTATCGCACCAGGTCGTCGTCGAAACGATGTGGGGCCTGTCCTTCGAGAAGCCGCTGCGGCACATGCGCGAGTACCTCGCGATCCTGATACCGCTCCTCCACGAGGGCACGGTCGCGTTCACGGGCGAGACCATGAGCATGCAGGGCACGATCGACGTTGCCGGGCGCGCCGCGCCCGCCGTGATTGTCGCCGCGCTCGGCCCGAAAATGCTCGACCTCGCCGGTTCCGTCGCCGACGGCACCGCGACCTGGATGACGGGGCCTGCGACGTTGCGCTCGTACACGGTGCCCACCATTTCGGCCGCGGCGGAACGCGCGGGCCGGCCCGCGCCGCGCATCAGTGCGAGCCTGCCGGTGTGTGTCACCGACGCGCCCGACGCCGCACGCGAGAAGGCCGCGACTGAGTTCCAGG
>JAWXCJ010000176.1:0-6185 GCA_034408875.1 Actinomycetota bacterium | reverse complement strand
TGGTCGCCCGGTTGATCAGATTCGGTTGCGCTCGTCGGCGGGCCGGGAGGCCGCTGATACCCAGCTCGCCCCTGACGTGCTGGATCAACTTCTTGTTCACGCGTACCCCGTGCGCGTCGTCGAGTTCGGGGGCACCACGCATCCCTGCCTATCTGTTAAGATTGTAAAGTTCTAATGCTTGGCCGTCGAGGAATCGACCACCACATCCCCCGGAGGAGCACGATGCCCGCCCGCGCGCTCGAAGCCGCCATGCGCCGGCCGCTCGCGGCGATTAAGGCCGACCTGTTCCGCGCGCTCGCGCATCCGGCGCGGATCCGGGTGCTCGAGATCCTGGCCGGCGGCGAGTGCTCGGTGGGCGAACTTCAACCCCAGGTGGGCATCGAGGCGTCGCACCTTTCGCAGCAACTCGGGGTTTTGCGCCGGGCCGGCTTGGTCACGACCCGCAAAGAGGCGACGTCGGTGATCTACGCGATTCGTGACCCGGAAGTCGTGCGGTTGCTCGACGCGGCGAAGCGCGTCTTGATCAACTCGCTGTCCGAGTCACAAGAACTCCTCGCGGAGTTGCAGGTCGCGGCCGAACCCACGTGAACCGGCCGAAGCTTTTGCCGCGCCGCGCCGACTACCGCGGCTGGCGAACGTCCTGGCGTGCCGATGTTGTCGCCGGGGTCACAGTCGGGATCGTCGCGCTGCCGCTCGCGCTGGCGTTCGGCATCACCACCGGGCTCGGTGCCGCGGCCGGGCTGACGACGGCGATCATTGCCGGGCTGGTCGCCGCGATCTTCGGCGGGTCGAACGTGCAGGTTTCGGGCCCGACCGGGGCGATGACCGTCGTGCTCGTGCCGATCGTGGCGCGCTACGGCGCCGACGCGGTGTTCGTGGTCGGCATCGTGGCCGGGATCCTCGTGACGATCGCGGCGTTTGCGCGGTTGGGCCGCTACCTCGAATACATGCCGTGGCCAGTCGTCGAAGGGTTCACGATCGGCATCGCGGTCATCATCTTCTTGCAGCAGGTCCCCGCCGCGCTCGGCGTGCCGAAGCCCGACGGGGAGCGGGGAGCGCGGCGGCGCTCGGCATCGTCGCTCTCGTCGTGGCCGTGATGGTCGTCGCGCCGCGGCTGCACCGTTCGCTGCCGGCGTCGCTGCTCGCAGTGGTCGGAGCAACGGTGGTCGCGGAGGCCGCGGGGCTCGACATCGCTCACATCGGCGCGTTGCCGTCGTCGCTGCCCGCGCCCGCGCTCCCCGCGTTGGACGCGGGAGAGTTCAGCTCATTGTTCACGGCCGCGATCGCGGTCGCGGTGCTGGCCGCGCTCGAATCGTTGCTGTCGGCCCGCGTCGCCGACGGCATGGCCGACGGCGAGCGCCACGATCCCGACCGCGAGCTGTTCGGCCAGGGCCTGGCCAACATCGTCTCGCCGCTGTTCGGCGGGATGCCGGCGACCGGCGCAATAGCGCGCACGGCTGTGAACGTGCGCGCCGGCGCCCGTACGCGTCTCGCGTCTGTCGTACACGCGCTCGTCCTGATCGGTGTCGTGTACATGGCCGGTGGTCTCGTTGCCGACATCCCGCTCGCCGCGCTGGCCGGTGTTCTGATGGTTACCGCAGTGCGGATGGTCGAGCCGCACAACGTGCGCGCGGTGTGGCGGGCGACGCGCTCCGACGGCGCGGTCATGCTCGTTACCGCCGCGGCGACGGTCGCATTCGACCTCATCGTTGCGGTTGAGATCGGACTCGTCGCGGCCGCGATCCTGGCGCTGCGCATGGTGGCGCGGACCGCGGCGATCGTCGAGGAACCTGTGGCCGCGGCTCGCGGCTCCGACCACCTCACCGCGCTCGACGAGCACACGCTCATGTCCGAGCACATCGTCGCCTACCGCCTCGACGGCGCCCTGTTCTTCGGTGCGGCGCAGCGGTTCCTCACCGAGCTGACGGCCGTGTCCGACGTGCGGGTCGTCATCTTGCGGTTGCCGCAGATCCAGGTGCTCGACGCCACGGGCGCCCAGGCCCTCGGCGAGATCACGAGCGAACTCGAAGGGCGCGGGATCACCGTGTTGTTGAAAGGCCCCCGGCCCGAGCACGTGCGGGTGCTGCGGGCCGTCGGCGCGCTCGACCGCCTCGCGCACGAGAACCACTTGTTCACGAACCTCGACGACGCGATCGCGCATGCGCACCTGCACGTCGAGCGGGGAGCCGACCACCCCGAACCCGAGCCGCCCGCCATGGAAGCCGCGGGCTGAACCCGCGCCGGGTCGAACTGGCGTCGAGCCAATGGCTCGTGAGGAGCGTCGCAGCTTGTACCTCCACGAAGCGATCGGCGTTCGACTCGTAGCGGATCCTGTCGACGTGCTGCGCCGCGCGCGAGTGAACCTTCGGCGGATGGCCGAAACGAATCCGGACGCGGAGTCGCTCTTGTCGGAGTGGCGTCGGATTCTGAGGCGGCCGTGTGAAGCCGTTCGGACTTCGACCATGCCGTCCGCGCTGCCGGGGGTGTGTTGGGCGTGAAGGAATTGCGTTATCGGGAGCCAGGCTCTTCACGGCACGCTTGCCACCGGTCTACCGCCTGAGGCTCAGCGATCGGTCGAGGTTGACATTGTGCCCTTTGACGACGAGTTCAACGAGAAGGCTGACTTGATCGACGGCTCGATCGGTGAGGCCTCGATGTTCCATGAGAGCTTCGGTATCTATGCGCAGGGCGTTTCTGAAACGACCGCGGTGCTGCCCGAAGGTAGCTTACTTATCAGTTATGATAAGTCGATGACCGACTTCTCTCCGACCCTGCGTCAGGTGCTGGCCTCGGCGGCGCGCCTGCAGGAGGCGGTTCCCGACGCAGTGCTGGTGGGCGGCGCCGCGGCCGCGCTCCACGCGGGCCACCGCGACTCCTTCGACCACGACCACGTGCTGCCCGACCTGGCCGACCGCTACGAGACGGTGCTCGACGCAGTCGAGGCGACCGAGGGGTGGGCCACATCGGTACGGGCGTCGAAGCCCCCGTTCACCATCATGGGCAGTCTCGGCGGGGTGGAAGCGGGTCTGCGTCAGATGCGGCGGACGCGACCGCTCGAGACCATCGAGGTCGAGGTCGAGCCGGGCGTCACCGTGGTGGCGCCGACCGCGGCGGAAGCGCTGCGCGTGAAGGCGTATCTCGTCGTACAGCGCAACGCCGTGCGCGACTACCTCGACGTCGTGGCGCTGTCCGAGCACGTCGGCCGCGACCGCGCCGTCGAGGTGCTGGCCGACATCGACGTGTACTACGTCGACCGGTCCGGCGAGCCCGCGTCGGTGCTCACCTCGCTCGTCGTCTCGCTCGCCGATCCGTCACCCCGTGACTCCGAGGTAACCACCGAGCTTGCGCGCTACAAGGGTCTTGCCGCGCGCTGGCACGAGTGGCGCGACGTCGTCGAGGTGTGCCGCGACCTCGCCGTTCGGCTCGCGGGAGCGGTCTGATGCCGTTGCAGTTTCGCAACGTCGACGCCACCCCCGACGACGACGTCCGGACATGGCCGTTCGAGGCGCTCGTCACGGCGATCGACCGCGGTCTCGTCCCCGATTGGCGGCCGATCTTCGCGGAGATCCGGCGTTCGCCATGGGGTTCGGTCGCGCGGCGAGTCGAGCGGGTCGTCGCGATGCGCGGGCACGACGGCGTCGGCGCGCTGTTCCGGCTGGCGGTCGACCGCGCCCGCGACAACGCGGACCGCTCCGACAGGGAGGAAGTGGCCACGCGGGTTCGGGATGCGGTGAAGCGATCCGGATTGACGAAGGCGCGCTTCGCCGAGCACGTTGGAACCAGCGCGTCCCGCCTCAGTACCTACCTCAGCGGGAAGGTCACGCCGTCGGCGGCGATGCTCCTCCGCATCGAGCGCGCCGCCGAACCGTCGACGCGTGTGTTCTCGGGCGCCGATCGACGTTGACCCGTACGAAAGGTGGTCCGTCGGCGCGCTCATACGGCGAACTCGCCATGTGAAGGCAAGGCCTCGGCGCGTCTCCACGACGTCGGCGGTCAGACGACGCCGAGGCGTTGGGCGACGGCGGCGGCGTCCACGCGGCTGGTCACACCGAGCTTCCGCAAAATATTCGACACGTGCACGCTTGCCGTCTTCTCGGAAACGAAGAGTTCCTCACCGATCTGGCGGTTCGTGCGGCCGGCGGCGACCAGCGCCAGGACTTCGGCGACGGCGTCGAGCGCGACGCTCACGGCTTCGCGGTTCCTTGCCGCGTCCGGCAGAACGGTGCAGAGATACAGCGTCGCCAACGCGCGGGTTTGGGCATTCGGTGCCTCCGCGAACGACTCACCGCAGAGGTCGACGCCTTCCTCGGGATCGCCGAGCTGGCTCCGCAGGACGCCGAGCACCCGGCGGGCCATCACTCAAGCCGGCCGATCGGCGTCCGGTGTGGCGACGAGATCGAAGACCTTCAGGCAGGATCGTTCCGCGTCTTCGTAGCGAGCCGCCATGAGTTCGGCCTGGGCGAGCCCCGCGAACACGGGCGCGGCCGCGGGATCGCTGTCGACCGAGAGCATCGACGCCGCCTTCTCGAACTGCTCACGGCTCTCGTCGAGGCGGCGCCCTCGTCGGTCGACCCGCCGGTGTTCACGCTGGTCGGCGTCGAGTTCGCGTACGGCATGAAGGACTTCGACATGTTCGTGGACGGGATCTGGAGCGTGCTACAGGCCGAAACCATCCCGATCCTCGCGGAAGCGATTCGCGGCGGCGACTTCGACGCGGTGTACGCCGTGCATGAAGAGTTCGCTCCGTTCTGGTGCCGCCCGTGCCGACGGTCGTACTGTCGAGATCATTGGGAACTCGAGCCCGTGTTCGATCCGCCACGCCAGTTCGACTACTACCGCGGCACGTGCCCGGCGGGGCAACCCACGATGATCGACCACATGTAGTGTCAAACGAACCGGCGCGCGTCCCACTGCTCGACGCCGCGATTCTCTCCCTCGTTACACAAGCCGGTAGCGGAGTTGTACGACGCCGTTGCTGAATCGGTGCTCATCGAGGAGCTCGAGGTTGGCGCGCATGTCGGTCGGCAGTGCGGGCTTGCGCCCACCGAGGACGACTGGCCAGACGAACAGTTGAAGCTCGTCGACCAGTCCGGCCACGAGAGCCTGTGCTGCGAGGTTCGGGCCACCCACAAGGAGATCCCTACTGGCGGCTGCTTTCAGGTCGTGTACCGCACTGGGGTCGAAGTGACGTTCGAGCCGGGTGTTCGCGGTGGACGGCAATCCCAGAGAGACCGTCGCCACGGCTACGGCGGGCCGGTGGGTGTGCGCGGCTGTCATTTCCGGGTGAGGACCACCTTGAGGGCGCCGGTGTTGGCGGCGTCGCCGAACACGGCGTAAGCGTCGTCCATCTGGTCGAGCGTGAAGTGGTGGGTGACGAACCGGGCGGCGTCGAGCTGCCGGCTCATGACCAGGCGCAGCAGCGTCGGGACGGCGTAGGTATCAACGAGGCCGGTGGTGATGGTGAGGTCTCGGCTCCAGATGTCCTCGAGGTGGAGGGTGGCAGGGGTGCCGTGGACGCCGATGTTGGCGACGTGGCCACCGGGCCGGGCGAGGCGGACGGCCTGTTCGAAGGTGGCGGGGACGCCGACGGCTTCGATGGCGACGTCGGCGCCGAGGCCGCCGGTGAGCTCGCCGATGACCGCCTCGGCGTCTTCGCGAGATGGGTTGACGACGATGTCGGCGCCGAACTGCTTGGCGGCGTCGAGGCGGGTGTCGTTGAGGTCGATCGCGACAATGTGGCTGGGGCTGAAGAGCCTTGCGCCCATGATGGCGGCGAGCCCGATGGGGCCGGCACCGACGACGGCGACGACGTCGCCGGGTTGGACGGCGCCGTTGAGGACGCCGACCTCGTAAGAGGTGGGGAGGATGTCGGCGAGCATGAGGATCTGCTCGTCGGTCGCGCCGACGGGCACGGGGTAGGTGGATCTGTCCGCGAAGGGGACCCGGACGTACTCGGCCTGGGTGCCGTCGATGGTGTGGCCGAGGATCCAGCCGCCGCCGCCCTGGCACTGCCCGTAGCGGCCCTCCCGGCAGAACCGGCAGGCTCCGCAGGCGCTCACGCAGGAGACGAGGACCCGGTCGCCGACGTGCACGGTCTTCACGCCGGTGCCGATGGCGTCGACTGTGCCGACGGCTTCGTGGCCGAGGATCCGTCCGTCGGTCACGGCGGGGACGTCGCCCTTGAG
>JAWXCJ010000175.1:0-14867 GCA_034408875.1 Actinomycetota bacterium | reverse complement strand
CGCGCCGCTCGCGCCGGGTGGTGGCCCCGGCGGCGGGGGAGGCGCAGCGCCGGCGACGGTGGGCATCCTCGTCGTGGCGTCGGCCGGGTCCGGCTGGTCTGGCGGATCGGTCATGTTCATGCGGTTGTGCCCTCCGACCTGCGGTCCTGCGCCGTGCCTTATCGGGGAGGCTAGGTCGCGGTCCGTATCCTGGCTCGGATGTCTCAATTCGTCGACGACGCCCAACTGAACGTGAAAGGCGGCGACGGCGGCGCGGGGTCCGTGTCGTTCCGGCGCGAGGCACACGTGCCCAAGGGCGGTCCCGACGGCGGCGACGGCGGCAAAGGCGGCGACGTGTGGTTGCGGGCCAACCGCAACGTGGCGTCACTCCTCGCGTTTCGTGACCATCCCCACCGCAAGGCGCCTTCGGGCACCCACGGCGCCGGGAAGAAGAAGAGCGGAGCGTCGGGTGCCGATCTCGTCGTCGACGTGCCGGAAGGCACCACGATCCGATTGCGCGACGGAGCGCTGGCCGCGGACCTCGTCGCGCACGGTGACCGCTGGTTGGCAGCCCGCGGCGGGCGGGGCGGGCGCGGCAACGCGAGCTTCTTGTCGAATGCGCGCCGAGCGCCGTCGTTCGCGGAGCAAGGCGAATACGGCGAGGAGCTCTGGCTTCGTCTCGAACTAAAGCTGCTCGCCGACGCGGCGCTCGTCGGGTTCCCGAACTCGGGTAAGTCGACACTGATCTCGGCCGTGAGCGCGGCCAAGCCCAAGATCGCCGACTACCCCTTCACCACGCTCGTACCGAATCTCGGCGTGGTCCGCTTCCAGGATCACGAGTTTGTCGTCGCCGATATCCCCGGCCTCATCGAGGGCGCCGCCGAAGGGCGCGGACTCGGGCATCAGTTCCTCCGCCACGTCGAACGGGCGCGCGTCATGATCATCCTCTGCGACCTCGCGCCCGTCGACGATCGCTCCCCGGCGGAACAAGAAGAGATCCTGCTCGCCGAGCTCGGCCGGTATCGGCCGGAACTGCTCGAGCGTCCGCGTCTCGTGGTCGGCAGCAAGGCCGATGTCGCGACGCAGCCGTTCGACGGCCTGCAAATTTCCGGCGTCACACGCGATGGGCTCGACGAGTTCCTCGGCCGCATCGGCACGCTGGTCGACGAAGCGCGGCTCGCCGAGGGCGAAGTCGAGCCGTACGTGGTGCTGCGCCCCGAGGAACAGGGATTTTCGGTTGTGCGCGAAGGGGCACACTCGTGGCGTGTCAGCGGCCGGTCCGCCGAGCGCGCCGTCGCGCTCGCCGACCTGACCAACGTCGAAGCGATGGCCTTCGTGCAGGAGCGGCTCAAACGCATGGGCGTCGAGCGCGCGCTCGTGCGGGCCGGGGTCTCCGAGGGCGACACCGTGCGCATCGGCGAGGTCGAGCTCACCTTCGAAGAGGGGTACTAACCCATGGGGTGGGAACGCCGTGAGCGCCGACTGCCGAAGGCCCGCAGCGCGATCAACTGGGCGGGATAGAGAGTGCTCGCCGTCGTGAAGATCGGGACGTCGTCGATCACGAACGACCGCGGCGAGTTGGTCGACGCCGCCCTGTTGAAGTTGTGCAGCGACGTCGCGGCGGCGCGGGCGGCGGGGCATCGCGTGGTGCTCGTCATGTCGGGCGCGATTGCGGCGGGGATGCCCGCGCTCGGGTTCGAGACCCGGCCGACCGACATGGGCACGCTCCAGGCACTGGCCGCGATCGGCCAGCCTCGTCTTCTCGAACGCATGAACGCGATGCTCTCGACGCACGAGGTCGTCGCCGGTCAGGTGCTGCTGACTCCGTACGACTTCGTGCACCGGAGCCAGTACCTGCACGCGCGCGAAACCCTGCAACGGCTCCTCGATCTCGGGGTGCTCCCGATCGTCAACGAAAACGACACCGTGGCCGACGACGAAATCCGCTACGGCGACAACGACCGCCTCTCCGCGCTTGTCTCCCACCTCTTGAACGCCGACGCACTCGTGATCCTCACCGACACGGGTGGTTTGTTCACCGCCGACCCCCGCCTCGACGAGGGCGCGTCGCTCATCGAGGAGATCGTCGAAGTCGACGAAGCCCTCGAACAGGTCGCGGGGGGAGCCGGAAGCGATCGGGGGAGCGGCGGCATGGCGAGCAAGGTTGCCGCGGCCAAGATCGCAGCGTGGTCGGGCGTTCGGGTGGTGATCGCGGCGGCGAATGTTCCCGACGTCGTCGCCGATGCCCTTGCGGGCAAGCCGGTGGGTACCGCGATTGCGCCCCGGCCGCAGCGGTTGTCGAGCCGCAAGCTCTGGATCGCGTTCGCGCAGGGCGCGGTCGGCCGCATCGTCGTCGACGACGGCGCGAAGCGCGCGCTCGTCAACGGCGGCAAGTCGTTGCTCCCCGCGGGCGTGAAGGGCGTCGAGGGCGCGTTCGACGCCGACGGCGCGGTCGAGATCATCGGCGAAGACGGCAAACCGTTCGCCAAGGGCCTCTGCCGCTACTCGGCCGCGTCGTTGCGCTCGGTAGCGGGCAAGCGCACAGCCGAACTCGCCGAGGGCCTGCCCCACGAAGTAGTCCACCGAGACGACCTCGTCGTCCTCCCCTAACGACCGATGCGTCGCTAGGGGGTGAATATTCCCCTCTAGCGACGCACGGGAAACGGGGGGACTTGACCGAGCGGTCAAGGGATATCCTTCCCCGGATGAGCGCGGTAACCGAGCTGGGGGCGAGGGCGAAGGCCGCGAGCCGGGTAATCGCGACGGCCGGCACCGCGTCGAAGAACGGTGCGCTCCTCACCGCCGCTGACCTGCTGGCCGAGCGCGGCGCCGAGATCCAGGCCGCCAACGACGCCGACCTCGAAGCCGCGGCCGCGGGCGGGATGGCCGCCGGTCCGCTCGACCGGCTGCGGCTCACCGACGCTCGCCTCCAGGCAATGGCGAACGGTCTGCGCACGGTCGCGGCGCTGCCCGACCCGATCGGCGAGGTGCTCGACGGCTGGACCCGGCCCAACGGGCTCCAGATCACGCGGGTGCGCGTGCCGCTCGGCGTCGTGGCGATCATCTACGAGAACCGGCCCAACGTCACGAGCGACGCGGCCGGACTGTGTCTGAAGTCGGGCAACGCGGTGTTGTTGCGGGGGTCGTCGTCGGCGGTGCGGTCGAACATCGCAATCGTGACGGTCCTGCGCGACGCGCTCACGAAGCACGGCCTCCCCGAGGACGCCATCACGCTGGTCGAAGACACCGCGTACGAGACTGCCGTCGAGGTGATGCAGCTCACCGAGTACGTCGACTGCCTGATCCCGCGGGGTGGGCCGTCGCTCATCAAGAGCGTTCTCGAGAACGCGCGCGTTCCGGTCATCATCGACGGCGACGGCAACTGCCATGTCTACGTCGACGCCGCCGCCGATCTGGACGAGGCGCTCGCCATCGCGGTCAACGCGAAGACGCAACGGCCGAGTGTGTGCAACGCGGCCGAGTCGCTGGTCGTGCACGCGGCCGTCGCCGACGCCTTCGTTCCTCGGGTCGCCGACGCACTCGTGGCGCACGGCGTGGAACTCGTCGGCGACGACGGCGCGCAACAACGGTCGGCGCACATCGGTGTGGCGACCGACGACGACTTCGGGCGCGAGTTCTCCGACCTCAAGATGAGCGTCGCCGTTGTCGCCGACCTCGACGCGGCGATCGCGCACGTCAACCGGTACGGCACCGGACATACCGAAGCGATCCTCACTCGCGACCTCGACGCCGCCCGCCGGTTCACCGGCGAAGTCGACGCCGCGGCCGTCGTCGTGAACGCGTCGACCCGCTTTACCGACGGAGAAGAGTTCGGTTTCGGTGCCGAGATCGGTATCTCGACGCAGAAGCTGCACGCGCGCGGCCCGATGGGCCTGCGCGAGTTGACCACGTACAAGTACGTCATCTGGGGCGACGGCCAAGTTCGCGGCTGAGTCCCACTCGCACTGGAGTTCCATTGGCCGAACGTTTCGCATCCGTATCCGAGGTCCTCGACCGCCTTCGCAGTGTCGACTATCTCTCCGACGCGTCCATCGCGGGCGTCGTGTACCTCGCCGACCGGCTCGAGAAGCCGGTACTCGTCGAGGGCCCCGCCGGTGTCGGCAAGACCGAGCTGGCCAAGGCCGTCGCCGCGACGACGGGCAGCCGCCTCATTCGGCTCCAGTGCTACGAGGGCCTCGACGAGTCGAAGGCCATCTACGAGTGGAACTACAAGAAGCAGCTGCTGCGCATCCAGGCCGACCGTGAACACGAGCGCGACTGGGAGACCGTCGAGTCCGACATCTTCTCGGAGCAGTTCCTGCTGACGCGCCCGCTGCTCGAAGCCATTCGCGCCGACGAGCCGGTCGTGTTGCTCATCGACGAGGTCGATCGCGTCGAGATCGAGACCGAGGCGTTGTTGCTCGAAGTGCTTTCCGACTTCCAGGTGTCGGTGCCCGAACTGGGCACGATCGTCGGCAAGCAGATCCCGATCGTGTTCCTGACGTCGAACAACACGCGTGAACTGTCCGAGGCGCTCAAGCGCCGGTGCCTGTACCTGCATATCGACTACCCCGACCTCGAGCGCGAGAAGGACATCGTCCGGGTCCGCGTCCCCGAGATCGACGACGCGCTGGCCGAGCAGGTGGCGAAGGTCGTGGGCACGATCCGCAACATCGACCTGAAGAAGGCACCGTCGATCTCGGAGACAATCGACTGGGCCCGCACCCTGCTGTACCTCGGTCGCAACGAGATCACCCCCGAAGTGTTGGGCGAGTCGCTCAACGTGCTGCTCAAGTACCAGACCGACATCGCCAAGGCCCGCAAGGAACTGGGTGTCGACGGCCCGCCGGCCACGACTCGCGGCCGGTAGGGGAGTTGCAGTGGCAGAAAGCCGATCACGCATTCGGGCAGGGGGCTCAGCCGATGACGTCGCTCGCGGGTGACGCGACGATGATCGACGTGCTCCAGGGTTTCGTGCACGAGCTGCGCGAGGCGGGTCTGCCCGTGTCGATGACCGAGAACCTCGACGCGATGCGAGCGATGGAGCACGTGCCGTTCGCCGACCGCGATTCCCTGAAGTCGGCGTTGGGTTCGACGCTCGTGAAGAACCACGGGCACCACAAGGTGTTCGAGACGGTCTTCGACGTGTACTTCTCGCTGTTCGGGCCGGGCATCAACCCCGACGGCGACGACGCAGAAGGCGGTGAGGCGAGCGAGGCCGACTTCGAAGCGTTGCGCGCCGCCATGGACGCAGCGGGCGCCATGGGTCAGGTGTCGAACGAAGAGCTCGCGCAGATGCTCCTCAACGCGCTGATGAACATGGACGAGGACCAGATGCGCATGCTCGCCGCCGCCGCGGTGGCGCGGTTCGCGGGCATGGAACCGGGCCGGCCCGTGGGCGGCGCGTATTACTTGTACCGCACGCTCCGCCAGCTCGATGCCGACGGCCTCGTCACCAAGATGATGAACCAGGCGCGCGACGACGAGAGCATCGGCGAGGGCGCATTCGACGAGCGCCTCGCGCGCGAAGATTTCGAAGGCCGCCTGAAGGTCCTCAAGGAAATGATCGAGGCCGAGATCCGCCGCCGCCTCGTCGCCGACCGCGGTGTCGAGGCCATGGCCCGAACGCTGCGCAAGCCGCTGCCCGAGGACGTCGACTTCATGCACGCGTCACGCGAGGAGATGCAACAGCTCCAGCGCGCGATCTATCCGCTCACGCGTGCGCTCGCGGCGCGCCTCGCCCAAAAGCGCCGCCACCGCCACCGCGGCACGCTCGACTTCCGTCAGACGATCCGGCACTCGATGGCCTACGGCGGTATTCCGGCCGAGCCCAAGTTCAAGAAGCCGCGCCCGTCGAAGCCCGAGATCATGGTCGTCGCCGACATCTCGGGCTCCGTGGCGTCGTTCGCCCGGTTCACATTGCAGTTCGTGTACGCGATGCAGAGCGAGTTCTCGAAGGTGCGTTCGTGGGTGTTCATCGACGGCATCGACGAAGTGACCCGCTTTTTCGACGAGGCCGACGAACTGGCCCAGGCAATCCAGCGGGTGAACACCGAAGCCGACGTCGTGTGGGTCGACGGCCACTCCGACTACGGCCACGCGTTCGAAATGTGGCACGAGCGCCACATCCGCGAGGTCACGAAGAAGTCGACCGTCATCGTGCTCGGCGACGCCCGCAACAACTACCACGCGTCGCAGGCGTGGGTCCTCGCCGAAGCCCGCAAGCGCGCCCGCAAGCTGTTCTGGCTCGACCCCGAGCCGCGCGGCTACTGGGACACCGGCGATTCCATCGTCTCGGACTACGCCCCGCACTGCGACGGCGTGTACGAGTGCCGCAACCTCCGCCAACTCTCCAAGTTCGTCGCCGACGTCGTCGAGAGTTAGGACGCGCGGCGGGCCCGCCGGCGTTCGATGGCCGCCTTGTGGTCGACCATCGGAGGCGGGTAGCCGACCTTCTCTCGTACCTCCGGTGGGGGATCGTGCACGTCGGGCGCGTGCACGTCGCGTAGCTCGTCGACGTAGCGGCGGATGTACGTTCCCGCGGGGTCGAACTTCTGCGCTTGCAGCGTCGGGTTGTATACCCGATGCGGGTTCGTGTCGGTACCTGTTCCCGCGACCCATTGCCAGTTGAGTTGGTTGACGGCCAGGTCGCCGTCGACCAAGTGCTGCATGAAGAAGGCCGCGCCTGTTCGCCAGTCGACGAGGAGATCTTTGGTGAGGAACGACGCGACGACCATACGCACGCGGTTGTGCACGAAGCCTTCGCGCGCGAGCTGCCGCATGCCCGCGTCGACGAGCGGGAACCCGGTCGTGCCCTGCTGCCACGCCGCGAGGCCTTCGTCGTCGTCGATCCACTCCGGCTCGCGGCGCACGCTCCGGTGCGCCGTGTCGGGTCGTGCCGCGAGGAACTGCATGAAAAAGTCGCGCCAGCACAGCTGACGCACGAATGCCTCACCGCCGGCGCGCCCGCGCAGGCGAGTCGCGACTTCGAGCGGGGAGAGGCAGCCGAAATGCAGGTAGGGGGAAATGCGAGACGTCGCGTCGGCCGCGACGTCGTCGTGGACCTCCGCGTAACGGGCGAGCGTGCGTGCCGTCCACGCCTTCATTCGCCGCAGCCCCTCGGTCTCCCCGCCGCGCATGACATCCGGTGCTCGGTGCGCGGGCGACCCCGGGAGTGCGCCCCGGTCGAAATCGGGCGGGATGATCAGGCGGCGCACCATCGGGACCGGCTGCCGCCACGCGGTGTCCGACCACTTGTTCCAGTACGGCGTGAACACCTGGTACGGCTTGAACGTGCCCGGTGCTACCACCGCGAGCGCGTCATGGAACACAACAGGCACAGGAACGTGTTCGGCGAGGCGGGCGGCGCGCTGCTGCGCAAACGCACTCACGTCGCGGGCGACGTGGACTGAGATCGCGCCCGTCTCCTCGACAAGACGCACGACTTCCCCGACCCAGTCGCCGTGCCGAACGGCAAGGGCACCGCCGCGGTCCTGAAGCGATGCGTCCAGGTCTGCAAGTGCTTGGATCAGGAATCCCACCCGGTTCGGGCTGCCGTGGCTCGTCGCGAGGATCGCGTCGTCGAATACGAACAAAGGGATCACGGCATCGGCCGCCGCTACTGCCGCCGCGAGCACGGGGTTGTCCCGGACGCGGAGGTCGCGGGTAAAGAGAGCCACGGTGACGGTCACGGGTGGCAGGCTAGGAGGAGTGACCGATCTCGACGCCCTCGGATGGGACGCGGAGCTCGCCGCGGCGGCGGCGGAGCGCCCGCAGGCGCGCCCGGGCCGAGTCGCGCGCGTCGACTTCGGGTTGGTCACGGTCTGGACGGCCGACGAGACGGTCCGGGCGGTGCCGAGCGCCGGTTCGGTCGCAACCGGCGACTGGGTGCTGGTCGAACCCGTCGAGGACGAGGTCCACGTGACCGAGATCCTGCCGCGGAAGTCGTCGTTCGTGCGCGGCGCGTCGATCGAGGGCAGGGTGACCGGCGCGCAGGTGCTCGCCGCGAACATCGACACCGTCTTCGTCGTGCACGCGTTGACGAACCGGCCGAACTTGCGCCGGCTCGAACGCGAACTCGTACTCACCTACGAGAGCGGGGCGATGCCGGTCGTCGTGCTCACCAAGGCCGATCTCGCCGACGATCCCGACGAGGTGGTGGCCGAGTACGCCACCGTGGCGCCCGGCATCGACATCGTCGTCACCAGTTCGACCGACGGCCGCGGCATCGACGAAATCCGTGCGTACGCGGCCGGCAACCGGACCATCGCGCTCATCGGCGCGTCGGGTGTCGGAAAGTCGACGCTCGTCAACCGGTTGGTCGGCGAAGACGTGCAGGAGACAGCCGCGGTTCGCGAGGGTGACCAGCGCGGCCGCCATACGACGACCGCGCGCGAGCTCGTCATGCTCCCGGGCGGGGGAGTGCTTGTCGACACCCCGGGCCTGCGCGCCGTCTCGCTCTGGGATGCCGAGGAAGGGTTCGCGCAGGCGTTCGCCGATGTCGAAGCGTTCGCGGCCCAATGCAAGTTCCGCGACTGCGCGCACGAAACCGAACCGGGCTGTGCCGTCAGGGCCGCCGTCGAACGCGGCGACCTCGACCGCGGCCGGTTCGAGAACTACTTGCGCCTCGACGGCGAACTCGACGCGGCCGTCAAACGGCGCGACGCCCGACTGGGCAGCAAGGTCGTGAAGAAGTTCTACAAGGGTCGCTAACCGACGAACTTCACGAGGCGGTCGGCGATGCGGGCGAGCACCATGAGTTGCCCGCGTTCGCGTGTGCGAAACGGGTGGCCCTCGCGCCCGACGAGCAGGACCGCGCCGTGCGCGGAGAGGGGTGCGATGGCGAGATCGTCGGGACCGTGCTCACCGGCGGCGACCGTCGGCGACGCGGCCGTGCCCGTCGCGAGCGCGTGCAGCACCGGCGCGAGTGGCGGGTCGGTTCCGGCGGTGGCGAGCAGCGTTTCGTCACGGAGGAGCGCAGCCCAGTCGGCGTCGAACTCACGGTGCACCCGCTCGACGAGGCGCCGGCGAAGGTCGTCGAGACCGGATGCGTCGCAGATGTACTCGACCGATTCGAGCGCGTCGATGCGCGGGTCGGGGAATCGTTCGACGATGCGCCACTCCTCGACCGACGCGCCGTCGACTTCTTCGACCTCGCGCACCAGCAGATGCACGAGATCCTCGCGCTGGAGCACGACGGCGAACTCGTCGACTGCGACGTGCTCACTCCGTTCGAGCACGTCGATACCGACGATGTCGGCACCGGTCGCACCGATGCGAGAGGCGACCAGCCCGAGCGCGCCCGGCCGGTCGGGTAGCCACACGCGGACAACAACGTGAGTCTCCATCTGGGGGAGCGTACGATGCCGCGTCGTGACCGAGCGCCTTGGGATCCTCGGGGGCACATTCGACCCCGTACATGTCGGCCATCTGTTGGCCGCGCTCGAAGCGCGCCACCAGCTCGGGCTCGACCGGGTGCTCTTGGTCGTCGCGGCCGAACCGTGGCAAAAGGAAGGTCACGTCATCGCCGCCGCGGCCGACAGGTTCGACATGGTTGCGGCCGCGGTCGACGAGATCGACGGCCTCGACCCCTCGCGCATCGAGATCGACCGCGGCGGACCGACCTACACCGTCGACACGGTCGAAACGCTGTCGAAACCTGGCCGTGAGATCGTGCTGATCGTGGGCGAAGACGTCGCCGCCCGGATCGACGGTTGGCACCGCGGCGCGGACCTTCGCGAACTCGTGTCGCTCGCGGTAGTGGGGCGGGGCGCGGGCGCCGAACCCCCTGTCGGCTGGTCGACGGCGGGGGTCACGATGCCGCGCCTCGACGTGTCGTCGAGCGACATCCGGGCGCGCATCGGTCGCGGCGCGCCGATCGACGCGCTCGTACCACCCGGCGCAGTCCGCATCCTGGCGGCACGACGTCTCTACACTCCCGCGTGATGACCGATGTCTCGGAGCGTCGCGCCCGCGGGCACGACCTCAGGGCGCAACTCATCGTGGTCGTGCTCGCCGTCGTCGCAGGCCTGATTACGGCGGCGCTGGGTGCCCCGGTCGATGCGGGCGTCGTCGACGTCGACGTCGAGGAAGCACCCGCCGAACCCGCGGCCGAGCCCGAAGCGGGAGGCGCCGGCGGTCAGGTGACGCTCATTGTCGGTGGCACCGGAGACCTTGCTCGACGTTCCGTCGCTCGGACGACAAGCGGTTGCCGACATCGTGCGACTCGGATCTGCCGAGCTGTTGTAAACGAGCATCGAGAACGCGCTCGCGTCGTGGCGTACGGCGCTGCGCGACCCGACGATCGCGCAGGCGACCACCGCGCGATCGACCTGCGTGTTGCCGTCCTCGTCGAACGCGCGGGCGCGGCGCTCACATACGAGGCGTTGCCCGTCGAATCGTTCAGCATCGAGGGAACCGTCCGGTACGACGTGCTCGCCGACGCGGCCGACACGCTGATGCGGAACGCGCTCGGATTCGCGCTCCTGAACGGCGGCGATCCCCGGGCCCGAGTTGCGGTGCGAGACGGTACGGGTGCGTTCGGACCGGCACCGCTGGTGGCGGCTGTGCTCGTCCCGGCCGAAGGAAAGATCACCTCGACGGGTAACGTGCAGGGCTTCGGCGTGGGCGTGACCCAAGTCGTCTACCAGGACGACGGCGACATTGCCGCTGCCGAACTTCGAACCACCATCCGAGGAGTGACCACGGACGCACGCGACAAGGCACGGATCGCGGCAACCGCCGCCGACGACAAGCAGGCGACCGACATCGTCGTCCTCGACGTGGGTGACATCCTCGGAATCGTCGACGTCTTCGTCATCGCGAGCGCGCCGAACACCCGCCTCGTCCGCACGATCGTCGACGCGGTCCAGAAGCACATACGCGAGCGGACCCAGACGAAGGCGCGCAGCGTCGAAGGTCTGGACGACGCGTCGTGGGTACTCGTCGACTACGGCGACGTCGTGATCCACGTTTTCCTGGAAGAGACGCGCGAGTTCTACGGACTGGAACGCCTCTGGGCCGACGCGGAACGCGTGCCCTGGGAAGGCGCCGAAGCGAGCTGACGGTTCAGCGCCTCGATGTCGAGGGCGGTGACGTCGATGTGATCGTCGACCGCTTCGGCGGGAACGGGAAGCGGCGGTCGATCGGGGCGCACGACCTGTCCCGTCAACGGGTCGAGGAACGCGACGGGCGCACGAAGTTCCGGCGGCGGAAGTGTCCCGTCCTCGCCCGGTAGGGGTGCGGTGCGCGTGGCCTGCGCGCGGGATGCGGCTTCGAACGCGCCGCCCCACGCGTTCGCGAGTCTCCGCGCGCTGAGGCTCCGGCCGCGAATGAATCGGCCCCGTTGCGACTCCGCTTCGCGCTGCTGCTTCATGGCCTGCTCGAGCGCGTCGATCGCGGCTTGCTGGGCGGCGGTGGTGCGCTCCATGCGTCGCTGCGCGCTCTGCTCGTCGCGTTCCTGCGCGCGCACCGCGGCCTCGGCCCGGCGCGTCTCGTCGATCTCGCGTTGGCGCGCCACTCGACGGCCTTCGGCGACCTGGCGTTCCTCGGTGAGCGTGGCCGCGAGCTCGGCCCGCTCGCGCCGGGCGGTCTCGATACGTCCGGTCCGTTCGGCGGCTTCCTGCTCTGCGAGTTCTCGGGCGTCACGTATGCGATCCGCCCACAGCGTCGACGCCAGCCGGCGGGCTTCGTCGCGGACGCGGGCGTCCGCGGCCCGCGTGGCTTTTCGCCGCGCGGCGACCCGCCGCCGGCGTTCGGCCCGGCGCACGTCGGCTCGCGTCGGCTTGGCCCGGACGGTCGGCATCGCAACAGCATTGGTCGCGGCCGACGCGTCGACGATGCGACGAATCCGTCGCGCGTCGATGCGAGAGAGGAATTTGGCGCTCATCTGGGTCATCGCGAGCTGGACGCGGCGACGCTCCTTCACGGCCCGCACGATCGACGGCACGATCATTCTCATCACGAGGAAGGCGATGCCGCCGACGATCGCGATCAACAGAATGATGTCGGCCGTACGAGACTGTTCGCTCCGCGGCGTCCCGGTGCCTGCGACCTCAGCGGGCGACTCCGGCGCGGCGTCGGCGCCGGGTATCGGAGTCGGGCTCACGCTGTCGAGCACCGTGACGACGACGATCAGTTCTCTGCGTATGTCGGGTTGCCCTTCGACTTCGACGAGCAGGGTCGCGTGCGTTTCGCCGGCCTCGGTCCCGACCGGCGGCGCGACGGTGAACCGAACGGTTTCCGACGCGCCCGGTTCGAGGAGCACGCTGCCGACCGCGGGTTGTAGCCAATCACTCCCGCCAAAGTGCACGGCGAAGCGTTGCCGGCCGCGGTTCGTGACGACCGCTGACTGCCAGACGCCACCACCGGGTTGTACGGACACGCGCACGCCGCCCGTCTCGGTGTCGAGCACTGCGTCCGGTCCGGCGAGCAATGTCAGGTCGTCAGCTTCGGCCGCGGCCGCGCGCGCGACGCGTGAGGCCACTGGCGACGCGGCCAAGACCAGTGCCACCAGCGCGAGCGCGACGAGAGCCGCCAATCTCCGCATCGGCCTCTCCATCGGCGGCCACGGAGCGTGCTGAAGCCTTCGCCGCCCTCAGCCCGTCAGTCCACCCGCACCGCGATCGTGTGCCGGCCCGTGGCCCCGTCCGGGAACGGTGGCCGCTCCCGCTCGGTCTGAGTCTCCCCGTCGGCATCGGTCGCCCGGACCTGGATGACATGGGTGCCGGGCGTTGCATCCCACTGCCAGACCCATTGCCGCCACGCGTCGACGGTGGGCTCCGTTGCGAGCGTCGCCTGCTCCCACGGACCTTCGTCGACCCGGACTTCGACGGCTTCGATGCCGAGGTGTTGCGCCCACGCGACGCCGGCCACTGCCACCCGTCCGGCCGCGAACCGAGCATTCGCCGAAGGCGTGTCGATGCGCGACTGCGTCTTGACCGGTCCTTCGACGGCCCACCCGCGATCGATCCAGTACGCGTCGTATTTCGCGAAGGTCGTGAGTTTCATGTCGACGAGCCATTTCGTCGCCGATACGTAGCCGTACAGGCCGGGAACGACCATGCGCACCGGGAAGCCGTGCGCGACCGGGAGCGGTACGCCATTCATGCCGAACGCGAGGAGCGCGTCGCGCCCGTCGGTCAGTGCCGCGACCGGTGTGCCGCACGTCCAGCCGTCAGCCGACGTGCTCTTCAGCTGGTCGGCGCCGGGATGCACCCCGGCTTCGTCGAGAATGTCGGCGATCGGAACGCCGAGCCACGTGGCGTTGCCGATCAGGTCGTCGCCGACTTCGTTCGACACGCACGCGAGCGTCACCGTGCGCTCGACGACGCGCCGCTCGAGCAGTTCGTCGTACGACAGCACCAACTCGTTGTCGACCATGCCGTGCACGCGCAGCACCCACGACTCCGCGTTCACCTGCGGCGTCGAGAACGCGGTGTCGATTCGGTAGAAGTCGCGGTTGGGTGTGATGTAGGGCGACAGTCCCCCCAGTTTGAGGTCGGCGCCCGCCGGGATCACCGGCGCCGCTGACGACGGGCGGGGGAGTACGACCGCGCTCCGGCTCGCACTCGCGTCGAAACGGTGCCGCAGCGAACGTCCGAGACCGCCTGCGGCCGCGGCCGCGACGACCGCGATTCCACTCGCGGCGAAGAAGTCGCGGCGGTCGAGCGCGCCCTTGCGGTTGGTCGACATCATCCGGGCGCGCGCGTCCTCGATGCGGTCGCGCTCGGGTCGTTCCCCGCCGCCGACAGCGGGCTCGTCCACCTCGATCTCCGGCGCGGTTTCCGGCACACGTGAAAGCAATACCCGCAGCACGACGATGCCGGCCAGCGCACCGATCAACGGCGGGAACGCGTCGATCAGCCGTCCGTCCGGTCGCTGTACGGCGATGACCGCACCCGCGCCACCGAAAGCCAGAAACGCGACGGTCCCGACAGCCGGTGTGCGGCGCGCCCAGAGGCCGAGCCCGAGCGCGAGGAGTGCGATGACGAGGAACATGCCGACGCGCAGCGCCGTCTTGTCGTTCGTCCCGAAGTTGTCGATGGCGAAGTCTTTGAGCCACCGCGGCGTCTGGTCGATGAACTCCGACCCGACCGCGTCGACCGGTGACTGCACGTCGCTGGTCAGCCCGGCCAAGAACTCACCCACGCCGAGGACGACCCCGGCGGCAACGAGCCCGCTCAGCGCGGCAAGGATCTTCGACCAACGCACCGTCACCGAGTGTGGCACGCGATGGGCGTGAGTTCGGCGCGGTGCCCGGGCACTAGGCCGTGGCGATGTCGACGATGGCGGCACCGGCACTGACGGCGGCGGCCAGGGTGACGATGCCGCCCACGACCCGACCGCCCACGAGGACAATGCGCTGGGCCCGTTCTCCCGAAAGGGTTCCGTAGAACAGGGCGCGCCCGCCCAGATACAGGACGCTCGCGACGGCGGCGGGGACGATGATCACGAACGCGAGCCCGTCGTAGGCGACGAGCACCAGCGCGAGCCAGGTCGGTTCGAGGATCGTGAAGTCACTGTTGTCGGGTGGCACCGAGCAAGCCGCCGCCCAGCCCGACGAAGAGCATGAGGCTGATCGTTCCTCCGACGGTGATCTCGCCGACGGTTTCGTTCGCGTCGGTCTCGAACCGTCGAGCATCGCGTGGCCGCGCGACGCAGGCGCGGCCCGTTCCGGCCAGATGGGCTTGTTCCACGAGCGAACGGCAAGCAGGAGGGCGTACGCGACCCCGGCGACGGCGACGGCGGCCGCATCACCTTCGACGTCGAACGCCCGTAAGTTTGCAGCGAACAGTCGGGTTGGGCGTGTTCATGCGCGGGGTGGGTCGTGGCCTTTGCCTTCGTGGTGGTTGCGGTGGTGGCGCCAGCATTTGAGTTCGGTGTTGGCG
>JAWXCJ010000174.1:0-3979 GCA_034408875.1 Actinomycetota bacterium | reverse complement strand
TGGGGGAGTGCCGCCAACGACGCGAGTGCGCGCGAGGTGAAGTCGATCGCGTAGATGACGGTGCAGCCGCCGCCGGCCGCTGCGTCGTCGAGCGCGATTGCCGCCGCGATGGTGCGCAGCGCGGTGGACTTGCCGGTGCCGCCCGTGCCGAACAGCACCAACCCGCCGCCCGTCTCGAGGTCGACGACGGCCGGGTGCTGGTTCTGGGCGGCCGGGTCGTCGGCGGTGCCGATGGTGACAACGCGTCCGGGATCGTCGGTGCGGGCGCCGGCATCGGCGCGTACGTCGTCGAGCGCGATCTCGTCGGCGAGGACGTCGAGCCACGGGCGGCGCCCGGCGGGCATGTGCAACTGCGCAGCGGCCTCCACGATCGACTCGATCAACACCGACAGGTGCGTGCCCTCTGTGCCACGCGCCGACGGTGCGGGCGCGCGTACCGATGCTCCGGCCGTTTGCCCCGGCTCGAACGGCTCGATCGCGACGGGTGCCGCGCTCTGATGGTGCGCGACCGGAGCGCCCGAGTACGCGGACTGGAACGCGACGAGATCGCCGGGGCCGAGGCGGGCCAGCCCGCGCCCGATGAGGGGTACGGGGATCGAGGCGGCATCGGGTGAGCCGATGATGCTGGCCGACTCGGAGCTGTCGAGCATGCGCAATGAGATGCGCAGGTTCGTGTTGGCGAGGATGTTGTCGTTGACCGAACCCGACGGCCGCTGCGTCGCCAGAATGAGGTGGATGCCGAGGCTGCGGCCGCGCTGCGCGATGTCGACGACGCCCGCGACGAACTCGGGCACTTCCTTGACGAGCGTGGCGAACTCGTCGACGACGATCACGAGCGACGGTGGCGCTTCGTTCGGATACAGCTCCAGCATCTCCTCGAGGTCCTTGGCCCGGCCCTCCATCAGTTGCATCCGCCGGTTCAACTCGGCCCGCAGCGAAGTCAGCGCCCGCAGCGACAGGGCCGCGTCGAGGTTCGTGACGTAGCCGACGGTGTGCGGCACCGGTTGGAACGCACTGCTCGACGCGCCGCCCTTGTAGTCGACGAACAAGAAGTTGAGTCGCGTCGGCGGGTAGTGCGCCATCAGCGCCACGACGATCGACTGCAACAGCTCGCTCTTGCCCGCGCCGCTCGTGCCGCCGATGAGCCCGTGGGGGCCTTGGCGCACGAGGTCGAGCACGAAGGGACCGTCGGCTTTCATGCCTACCGGCGCGGCGAGCGAGTAACCGCGGTCGACGAGCCACTGCTCGGCAACCCATTGCGCCGACGGCCGGTCGACACCCAGCGCTTCGAACAGGGGCACGACCCTCGGGATCGCAGTGGTCGCCGTGGCCGCCGACGCGTCGCGGATAGGCGCGAGGGCGCGTGCGACGCGGTCGGCGACGGCGCCGCTCACGCGCTCGACGTCGATCCGTTGCGAGGGAACCGCCGGGTCGACGAACCACAATTCCGACAACCGGCCCGACTTGAGCGGCTCGCAGTGCACCACGGCCTGGGCCTGGCGGACGACGCGGTGTTGTTCGTCGGTGATCCACACGACCGAGATCCCCGCTGTCGGGCAACGGTCGAGTAACTGCGACAGCAGTGAGGGGTCGGGGTCGACGAGGCGGTCGAGGAAGCACAGCACCCACGGCCACCGGCGGTCGAGGTTGCGGTCGACCGACGCGGTGCGCATGTGCGCGACTTCGATCAACGCGTGCAACAACGCGTCGGTCGATGTGGCGTCGGTTGCGAGGTGTGGAACCGCGAACGGCGACGTGCTCGACCGCGTGTGGGGAACCCACTTCAACCAGTCGGCGAGCCCGCGTGACTCGTCGACGGCGGCGACCATCACCAGGTCTTCGGGACTGTGCAGGCACGCCGCCTGCACGGCCAACGAGGTGGCGAGCGCCGACACGTCGGCCGCGGCACCCACAACCGCGACCACCCCGAGCTCGTGGAGGTCGAGGGAAACGGGAACGCCCGCCAGCTCGGCGTGCGCGTCGGTCGCCGCCTGGACCTCGTCGCGCAGTTCGTCGTCGCCCGTCTGTTCGGGCGCGACGTCGACCAGCGGCGTGACATTCCCGATGCCGACGCGCAGGTCGAGGAAGTCTGTCGCAGCCCGGTCGCGGGGCCAGAGGTCGCCGGTGCGCAACTCGGCCCGCCGGGCCAGGTCGGCGACGTCGGGCGCGGCCCGCACGCGTTGCGCCCGCTCGTCGAGCAATGCCGCGTCGAGGTCGGCTCGCCGGCGGTCGAGACGACCGGCGAAACGGGCGAGTGCACGCGCGTGGCGGCGGCCGGTCGATCGCCGCTGCTCGAAGTGATTCGCCGCGATCGTGACCGGTGTCAGTGCCGTGAGTAAGAGGAAACGCGGGTCGCCCATGACGAGCGCGAGCATCACGCCCGACGCCGCGGGCAGGATCGCGCTGAGGACGGTGAAGCGTTGCGGTTCGGGGCTCGTCGGCACGTCGCCGATCGCCTTGAAACTGCGCTCGGCCGGTGGGGCCGCGCGGTACGGCGTGCGGTGGAACGGAACCTGGCCGAGCAGGTCGCGTTCGTCGAGCGAAGCCGGCTCGTACTGCCGGAACGCGATCGCGCTCGCGCCGAGTTGGACGATCGCGGCGCCGCCCAACGTTTCGGATTCGGTGACGAGCGCACCGTCGACGCGCACCGGGTTCGTCGCCTCGGGACTCGGCACGAGCCGGACGGCGAAGTCGTCGTCGACTTCGATCGTCGCGTGGAAAGTCGACACCGTCGGGTCGGTGAGCGCGACTCCGGCCGCCGGATCGCGACCGACGGAGTACCGCCCGGGCGCGAGGACGACCGACTGGCCGGCATCGGGTCCGGCGAGCACGTCGACACTGACGCCGCGTTCGGTCCGAACCCGGGTCGGGTTCGCGCTGTACGCGCCGAGGTGCAGCACCTCGCCCGAAAGGAACGCGCAGTCTCGAACGGTCCGGTCGGCCGCCAGGATCTCGCCCGTACTGCGGCGGACGACTGTCAACACTCCCGGGTCGGTGGCGAGTCCGGCGAATTCGACCGCGGCCGCCGCGAACTGGGCGACGGTATGGGTCGGGTCGACATCGGCCCGGACATCGTGCGTCAGGCCGCGCCCGGCACTGACATCGATGCGCAGCAGCAATTCCATGGCCGCCCCCCGCGCGCTCACCACCCCCGCCGACCAAACCAGGGTACTGGCCCGACGCGAGGAGTGGTCATCGTCCAGATGACCTATTTTCGATGAGCTTGGTTCAATTCGTGCGCCGGGGGGTTACGATGACCTGGTACTCGTCGGTCCTCGGCAGTGGGGGGTGGGCGTCGGACGAGACGCGCGGGGGATCCAGGCGGGCTGCGAATGCCACGCTCCGTATTTCTCGACGTCGCGAGCGGCGTGCACCACTCCCAGGGCGCGGGGTCAGCAGGGAGGAACGCGGTGTCAGTAGTCAGGGTTCATCCGGAAAGCATTCACAATTACGCAAGCCACGCGCAGGAGTCGTTCGGCAGCGTGCGCACGTCGCTCGAACAGCTCGTGAACGACATCGTAAACGTCCGGTACTTCGGTCCGAACGCCACCGATTTCAAGACGCGGTGTGGCGAGATGGCCGCCGATTTCGCGAACCGACTGAGCCAGGATCTCGGTGCGATCGCCGAGGCCGTGCGCGTGTCGACGAGCAACATCGCCGCGTCGCTCGGGGGAGCGCCGATCATCATCGAAGTGAACGGTTCGCCGATCAGCCCGCCGGCTCCTCCGGCCGGTGACGGTGCCGTCGACGTCGACGTCTCGGGACTCGAGAACCTGCGGTCCCCGGTGCAGCAGCGCTTCGAAAGCATCAACGCGCAGTTCGACGATCACCTGCGGCGTCTGCAGGGGACCGACTGGGTCGGTGCCGCGAAGGACAGCGCGGTGTCGGCCGTCTCCGGGTTCACGTCGAGTGCCAAGGCCAAAGCGACCGAGGCGCAGTCGGCGATCACGAAGTACATCGACGACCAGATCAACTCGGT
>JAWXCJ010000173.1:0-20902 GCA_034408875.1 Actinomycetota bacterium | reverse complement strand
CTGCTTGATCGCGTCGGCCTCGCCGCGAAACCGCTTGTTCGTCGCTTCGTAGCGCGTGCGGGAGACGCCGAACACGATCGAGTTCCGTTCGATGCCGATCGGTTGCGCCTCCTGGATGGCCGCCGCGACCGGCGTCTTCAAGGCCGCGAGTACGGCCGGCCACGCGTCGATCACGTCGTCGAGGTTGAGGTCGACCTCGGCTGCGGCGGGCGCCGGCGCCGCGTCCTCGACCGGCTCGGTTGCGGTTTCGGCCGCGGGCGCGGGCGCGGCCTTCGGTGTGCCGCGCGCCGCGAGGACCGCACCCGAACGACGTTCCTTCGCGGGTGCCGGAGTCGGCGCGCCCAGTGCCGGGGTCGGTGCGCCCGGTGCCGCCGCCACCGGCGCGCCCGCGAGTTGGCGCTCCAGGCGTTCGACCCGTTCGAGCAGCGTCTCGACACTGGTGCGCGCTTCACGGCGCGCGATACGAACGACGACAACTTCGAGCACGAGGCGCGGATCGGCAACCGTCTGTTGGCGTACGTCGACGATTGCCCGGCCGAGCAACTCGATGGCGCGCACGAGCGCGGCGTTGCCCATCGACTGCGCGAGGACATCGAGTGCGGCGGCCTCCTCGTCGGGTCCTTCGTAGGGCACCCGCCCGCGAGCGTTGGCCACCATGAACGCGTCGCGCAATGTGCGAAGCAGGTCGTCGGCGATGCGCCGGACTTCGTGGCCGGAAGCCAGCATCTCGTGCAGCCCGGAGAGCGCGCCCGCGACGTCTTCGACCGCGGCGGCTTCGAGCACACCGAGTCGCTGGTCGAACGGGGCTCCTCCCAGCGCGGCCTGCACGATGTCGGCATCGATCCGGCCGCCACCGATCGCGAGCGCCTGGTCGAGTAGCGACAACGCGTCGCGCGACGAACCGGCCGCGCGCCGAGCGACAAGGTCGAGCACGTCGTCGTCGGTCTTGACGTCTTCGCGCAGGAGGATGTCGGCCATATGCGAGATGAGCTGGTCGCGCGAGAACAACGAGAACTCGAAGTGCTGCGTACGCGAGCGGATCGTCGGCAGAACCTTCTGCGGATCGGTCGTCGCGAGGATGAACACGACGTGCTGCGGCGGCTCCTCGAGCGTCTTCAGCAACGTGTTCGAGGCTTCGTTCGTGAGCATATGGACTTCGTCGATGACGTAGACCTTGCGGCGGCTGCTCGCGCCGATACCCAGGTGCACCTTCTGGATGAGGTCGCGCATCGCCTCGATGCCCCGGTTCGACGCGGCGTCGAGTTCGACGAGGTCGTAGAACGAGCCCGCGGCGACGGCAACGCAGTTCTCGCAGGTGCCGCACGGCTCGCCGTCGGGCCCGAGGTTCAGGCAGTTCAGCGCCTTCGCGAGCAGACGCGCCGTCGTCGTCTTCCCGGTGCCGCGGGGTCCGGAGAACAGATAGGCATGGCCGACGCGATCCTCGGTGACCGCATTGCGCAACGCGGTCGTGATGTGGTCCTGCGCGACGAGTTCCGCAAACTGCTGCGGCCGGTATTTGCGGTACAGACTCTGCGAAGCCACTGACCCCGACGCTACCGGCCGCGAGCGACGGAAGGCGTCGTGTCCGGCCCGCGCTAGCCTGCCCGACGGCCCGCTCGCGCCTGGCCGGGTCCGGCGCGACGAGCGCCCGTGAACCGAGTCAGGTCCGGAAGGAAGCAGCTCTCAGCGGTGCCGCTTGGGTGCCGCCGGGTTGCCTGGCTCGGCTGCGAGCGGGCCACCAGGAGGGGTGCGAGAGCGGCCGAATCGGCACGCTTGGAAAGCGTGTGAGGGGCAACCCTCCGTGGGTTCGAATCCCACTCCCTCCGCCAGATGTGCCGGGCCGGTTCGGCCCGGCCGACCCCATGACTCAGCAGAAGTTCTCGTTCACCGTGAGCGTGTACGGAACGGACAACCCGTCGGCGGTCCGCATCAGCCAATCGAGGTAGTCGACGAACTCGGCGCATCGCGGTTTGCCGTCGGCCGTGGTCAGCTCGAAGTCGACCCGGAGGCCGTCGTCCGACATCTTGAACACGTCGTCGCGCCCCGAGCCGACGAAGTCGAGGGCCCATTCCTTGCTGTCGTTCATCTCGGCAAGGAAGTTCACGGCGCGGGTCGCGATCTCCTCTCCCGTCGCCGGTGCGGTCAGACGGACGGGATCCTCCGCCGGCGCCCTCGCGCACGGCACCCGTTCGGCGGTCGTGCTCGACCCGCTCGCGCCCGACGGTACGACACCGATCCCGTAATTGAGGTCGCCGAAAATCGACTCCACGATCGGGGCGGCCTCGACACAGTTCGCCTCGAGTGCCTCCGGCGTCGCGGCCGAGGACACGAGGTCGAACGAGGCCGCGTCGTCACCAGTTGCTCCCAAGGTGACGCCCGCGAACCAGTGGGGAGTGCCGTTCGGCGCCGTCGACCCAAGCGGGTACGTCGCGAAGAAGAACGCGGTGGTGAACTCGTAAGCGCCATTCGCCGTCGTCGGGCGGTGACCGAACGAAACGTCGCCATCGCCGCCGTCCCCGACGTGCGCTTCCGGCACCTTGTCCTGCGCTGTTTCGCCCGTCACCAACAGCAGGCCCGCGATCGCTGCCGCGGCCAATGCGAGCGCGCCGACTCCGGACAGGAATCGTTGGCCGGTGCGCGCCGCGCGCCGCTTGCGCACCTGTGCCCACGCATCGGGCGCGAATGTGGCTGTGGTGGCCAGCTCGTCGAACGCGGCCCGCAACCGGTCTTCCTCGAGTTCGTCGAGCATCTCCTGGGTTTCAAGCGAGAGCACTTGCTCACCCGCGCCGACGAGTCGCATTCGCTTGCGCTCCCGGTCGCGAGACCGGAACCACTGCTTGCATGCGTTCACAACTGATATGCGCGTGTATCCGCCCGGGTTCTCCACGTGTTCCCAGCGGCCGTGCAGGCGGGCGAAACAATCCTGGACCAGATCCTCGGCCACTTCGTTCGATCCGGTCATGACGAGCGCGAGCCGAACCATGGGCCGGTAGGTCTCCTCGAACAGGTCCTCGATGGTCGACGGACGAACCTCCGCCACCTCGTTGCCCTCTGCCACTTGCAATGCCCCCACGTCCTGCTGATGCCACCGGCGGCTCGGGGGTTGCGGACCCATCCCTGCTCATCGGCGGGACTCGCCCGACCGCCACCCCTGCCCCGTCCCGGCCGCACGGGAGGGGGCTCGTGGGTCAGGTGCAGGGCTTTTGGTTCGCGGTCAGCGAGTACGGCACGGTCTCGCCGTCGGCGTCGACCATGAGCCACTCGAGCATCGCCTGGATCTCCGCACACGGCACGACACCGTCGACACTCGTGCAGTCGAACTCGAAGTCGGAATCGCCGAACTGGACGTAGCCGCCGCCCGAGTACCAGTCGGCGTCCTCGACGACGTCCCGCACGAAGTAGTTGGCCCGGGACGCAACGTCGCCCGCGTCGTCGGGCGCCGTCGCGGCAGCGATGTCGGTCGGGACTTCGGCGGGCGCACACGGGAACGCTTCAACCAATACGAATTTCGACAGCGGATCCTCACCCCGGACAAAGAGCGAGTAGCCGCTGTCCCCGAGGAAGTACGCCAGTACCGGCGCAGACAGTTCGCAGTAGACGTTCGCCTGCTTGGGCGAGGACGCGTCCGTCACGATCGTGTACAAGCCAGGCAGATGCGTAACGTCGCTGACGAAGGTGTTGGGATCATCGTCCGGGCCGCCCCACCCGTCGCCGTAGGTCGCGTCGATGAAAACGGTGACCAGTTCCTCGGGCGCGACATCGAGCACCTCGCGGATGTCCACGTCGGCGGCCGCGTTTGCTTCGGCGCTCGTACTCGTTTCCGACGCGGGTCCGGATTCGGAAGCCGAGTCATCGTCGTCGTCGCCGCCGCCGCAGCCGCCGAGCACAAGTGCCGCAGCTGCCGCAGCCACAAGGGTGACGGTCAGCCGGCTCGGCCGGCGCCGGGGAGTCGAGTCGAAGTCGTGCGTGATCGTTTCCATGGCCACCTGATGCCGCCCTGGCCGTCGCCGTTGCACCAATGTCCAATTTCTGTCGGCACCTTCGAGGGTCCCTGTACCCTCCGGCCCATGCCGGCCGACCACGACGCCCTGATGGGGCTCGCGCTCGGCGAGGCCGGGCTCGCCCCCGGGCACGGCGACGTCCCCGTCGGAGCGATCGTCGTCGACCTCGACTCGGGCGAGGTAGTGGCCCGGCGCCACAACGAGCGAGAGCTGACCGGCGACCCGACCGCCCATGCCGAACTCCTCGCAGTGCGCGACACCGCGGCGCGGGTCGGGAGTTGGCGCCTCGACCACCACGCGGTTGTCGTCACGCTGGAGCCGTGCCCGATGTGCGCGGGCGCGCTGTGGGCCGCCCGAGTGCGAACGCTGGTGTTCGGCGCGGCCGATCCGAAGGCGGGGGCCGCAGGCACGCTCTACAACATCGCCGCCGATCCCCGCTTGAACCACGAGATGCAGGTGATACGGGGCGTACGCGCCGAAGAGTCGGCCGCGCTGTTACACGCGTTCTTCGCCAATCTGCGCCTGCCGTAACATCGCACCCGGAGGGATGCGAGAGCGGCCGAATCGGATGGTCTCGAAAACCATTGTGGCGCAAGTCACCGTGGGTTCAAATCCCACTCCCTCCGCGTTCGGGCCCCGCTTCGGCGGGGCCCGCTTTCTTGTCTACGCGCCCAGGCCGAGGTTCTCGTAGATCTCGCGCGTCGCGGGCGAACGGTTGAGTGTGTAGAAGTGGAAGCTGCGCACGCCGCCCGCGCGCAGCTCCTCGCACAACTCGGTTGCCGCCTCGATGCCGACTCGGTGCATCGCCTCGGCGTCGTCTTCGACGGCGCGCAGGCGCTGGTCGAGCGCGGGAGGAAAGGCGGCGCCCGACATCTCGGCCATGCGCTTCACCGACTTCACGTTCGTGACCGGCATGATGCCGGGGATCACCGGCGTGGTAACACCGCGGCGGGCGAGGTCGGCGAGGAACGCGAACCAGACATCGGCCTCGAAGAAGAACTGCGACACGCCGAAGTCGGCACCTGCGAGCTTCTGCGCCTGGCGTTCGCGATCTTCGTCGCGCTGCGTCGACGCGGGGTGGCCTTCGGGGTGCACGGCCACGCCGACCGAGAACGGGCCGATCTCGCGCACGAGGTCGGCGAGATCGGTCGCGTGGTCGAGTTCGCCGGGCGGGAGGTCGAGGTCCTTGGGCGGATCACCGCGCAGGGCCAGGATGTTCTCGACACCCGCGTCGTGATACCGGCCGACGATGTCGACCAGTTCGGCACGCGTGTGCGCGGCACACGTGAGGTGCGCCATCGCCGTCATCGACGTTTCGCGGTTGATCTTCACGACCAGGTCGTGCGTACGCTCGCGGGTCGTTCCCCCGGCTCCGTAGGTCACCGACACGAACGACGGAGCCAACGGCTCGAGGTCGCGCAGCGTCTGATCGAGCTGGGCTTCGGCGGCCGGGTTCTTGGGCGGGAAGAACTCGAACGAGTAACTCGGCCCCGCCGCGAGGATCTCGACGATCTTCGTCACGGCCGGGGAGGCTACCGGCGACCGCGCGCGGTCACACCTCGGAACCGGAGGCGCAGCGAGTTCGTGACGACCAACACCGACAAGAATGCCATGGCCCCCGCCGCGATCATCGGATCGAGCATGCCGAACGCGGCCGGCGGGATCGCCGCGACAACGCAATCGCGTCGGCGACGACGCGGGGCGAAGAGGCCTATTGCATCGACGTCTCATCCAGATCGCGTCGGTCTCGAAGGCCCTCCGGGGTGTCGGCTTGGGTCTCCTCGACGAGCACCTGCGGCCCTGCGTGCGCGAGGCCGCCCGGCCAGACAGTGACGAAGGTGACAACAAGGTGCACGAAGCGGTACAGGCCGTCGAACGTCTGCTGCGCGCGTGAGAGTCGAACGAATCATTCGCTAGGTTCGGATGAGTCGTACGAACTATTCGGACGAACTTCGCGATTGTCACGTTCTGTAAGGCCGCGTACGCTAGGAGAGGGACGCGGCCAGGAGGCGGAGTGCGCAGTAGGGGAAAGTGGTACTGGGGCGTTCCGGCGCTCCTTCTCGTCGTGGCGGTTGCGGCCGCTCCGACGTCGCGCGCGCCCGCGATCGACGGCGCCTTCGACACGCGCGGCAGCGTCGGACAGGTATCCGTCGTCCACGCGGCTCCCGGCGCACAACTCGACCTCGAGAACGAATCCGGCGCCGTGGTGGGGAGCGCGGTAGCCGACGAGTTCGGGAGCGCGCTGTGGCGCGACCTTGCACCCGACACGAAGTACCGCGTCAAAGCGCAGCACGACGGCACCACGACCGTCGGCGCGCCCGTGACCGTGCTCGCCCCGACGACGACACCCGACACTGCGCATTACACCGCGCAGAAGCTCGCCGAAGGCTTCGGCTACATCACCGCCCGCGACGGCACGACGCTCAGCGCGACCGTCCACCTGCCCGGTCCGGCCGACGCCGGCCCCTACCCCACCGTCGTCGAGTACTCGGCGACCGCGTCCGACCCGAACAATCCGCCCGCAAGCACGCTCGTCGCGCAGTCGCTCGGCTACGCGACCGTCTCGGTCAACGTGCGCGGCACCGGCTGCTCCGGTGGCGCGCTCTCCTACTTCGAACAAATCCTCGCCACCGACGGCTACGACGTCGTCGAAGTCGTCGCAGCGCAGCCGTGGGTCGCGAACGGCGCCGTCGGACTCGTCGGTATCGCCGACCCCGCCGGCACCGACCTCTCCGTCGCCGCGACGCAGCCGCCGCACCTGGCCGCGGTCGCGCCGCTGGCCGCGGCCGCCGACCCGTGGCGGTCGCTGTACCCCGGCGGCATCCCCAACACCGGTTTGGTCACGTGGTGGGCGAAGGCGCGCGCCGAGCAGGCCAAGCCGTTCGGACTCGGCTGGGAGCAGGCGATCGTCGACGCAGGCGGCGCGACCGGTACCCAGTGCGCGCAGAACCAACTGTTGCGCCTCCAGAACCAGGACCTCGCCGAGGTCATCGCCACGTATCCCTTCGACGACGCGACGGGAACCAATCCGCTCGCACCCGTCGCGGTCGCCGAGGCCATCGACATCCCGACGTACGTCAGCGGAACGTGGCAGGACGAACTCAACGGCGCCGGATTCGCCGCGGTGTGGAGCCGGCTCGCGAACGGTCGCATGGTCGCCACCAATGGTCCGCAGCTCGACAGTCTCCTGGCTGATGTCACGGGCTGGCACGACTTCCTCGAGTTTTACATCGCGCGTCGTATCCCGACCGTCTCCGACGACGTGCGCGCGCTCGCGCCGCTCGTCATCGAGAGCAAACTCGGAACCGCCGGAGTGCAACTCGGGCCCGACCGGTTTGCCGACTACACGACGTACGAGGAAGCCCTCGCGGCGTACGAAGCAGAAGCGCGCGTGCGCGTGGTGCTCGAGAACGGCAGCGACCAGCCGACCGCGCTGAACTTCGCGGCGTGGCCCCCGACCGAGGCGCAGGCCACCGACTGGTGGTTCCACCCGGGCGCCGCACTCGGAACCGAAGCACCGCAGGTCGACGATGCCGACGCGCAGGCGTCGTCCACATTCACGCACGACCCGGCCACCAAACTCGGGTCCGGCATCACCGAGTGGCGCGCCACGCCCGCGGGTTCCGCCCTCGCGTTCGACAGCGCACCGCTCGCCGGCGACACGGTGATGGCCGGAGCCGGCGCGGTGGACCTGTGGGTTCGCACCGCGGCCACCGACGTCGACCTCGAAGTCACGCTCACCGAGGTCGCAGCCGACGGCAGCGTCACGTACGTGCAGAGCGGCTGGCTGCGCGCGAGTCACCGCACCAGCCACGCCGAGGCCGACAACGCGCCGCTGCCCGCAGGCGAGTTCACCGCCGCCCGGGTCGAGTTCCTCCCGTTCGCGCACGCATTCCGGGCCGGTTCCCGCATCCGCATCGCCGTCGAAGCGCCCGGCGGCAACCAACCGCTGTGGGGCTTCGGCGCATCGCCCGCCGTCGGCGTCGACGTCGGCCACTCGGTCGGGCACGCATCACGCGTCACGCTGCCGGTGGTGCCGAACATCGCCGTTGCCGACACCGCTCCCGCGTGCGGCTCGCTGCGCGGCCAGCCGTGCCGCCTCGGCTCGACCGGTCGCCAACCCGAGCCGGACCCCGAAGTCGCCGCCGCGGCCCGCGCCGTCGTCGCCCCGGCGGCGCTGGCGCAACAGGAGAGCGTCGAAACCACGACCACGCTTCCGCCCGAGGACCTCGAAGACCCCGACTTCACCGGTCAGACCGTCACGTTCGAGCAGCTCGACCCGAACGACCCGCTGTACCCGCTCGCGCAGCAGTGCCAGGCGGGTGACATGGTGGCGTGTGACGACCTCTACGCCGGATCCAACTTCGGCAGCGCACTCGAGGCGTACGCCGATACATGTGGTGGTACCAAAGAGGTCGGCTCGGGCGGGTTCTGCGACTACGACGAAGAGTTCGACGACGGCTTCACCGAGGACGAAAGTTTCGACGAGAGCTACGACGAGGAGCTCGGGCTCTCCGAGACCTCCGGCGAGTTCGACCAGACCGCGTTCGACCAGCAGACAAGCGACGGGCTGGCAATGACCGGCGACAGCAGCCGCGAAATCGGGCTCACCGCGGCGGCGCTCTTGATCATCGGCGGCATGATCGTCCTTGCGACCCGCACGCCCGGGTCGTCACCCGCGTACGCCGAAGTCACGCCCAGGAAGCGGCGGAGGCGTACCCCCTAGACTCGCCGCCCGTGACCGCGGCCGAGGTCGAACCCAAGAAGGAACGCTGGACGTTCTCGTGGAAACACCTCTACGACGAGGTCGTCACGAGCGGGTTGTGCACCGGGTGCGCGGGATGCGTGATCGCGTGTCCGCACGACGTCCTCGGATACGACGACGAGGGCGGCAGGTACAAGCCGATCCAGATCGAGGAGTACGGCGGGCCGGCCGACTGCAGTCACGGCGACAAGGCGTGCACGTCGTGCACTCGGGCGTGCCCACGCTTTCGCGCCTGGGAACCCGAGATCGACACCTTCTTGTTCGGACGCGAACGGACACAGGACGAAGTGTCGGGTGTCTTCAAGGACATCTGCCTCGCACGCGCGTCTGACGGTGAACTGCACGAGGTCGGCCAGGACGGCGGTCTCGTGTCGGCTCTGCTCGTGTACGCGCTCGAGCACGACATCATCGACGCCGCGCTCGTGTCGTATCTCGAAGGCGACGGGACGAGCTGGAAGGCGATTCCCGGTATCGCTCGGACTCGCGCGGAAGTCATCGCGTCGGCCGGGAGTCGCTACACCTATTCGGCCAACACGCTCGCGTACCAGGACCTCGAGAAGGAAGACGAGCGCATCGCGCTCGTCGGCATGTCATGCCAGTCGTCGGTGCCGCCGGCGATGAAGCAACGCAAGGCGGGCAAGGTCGGACGCCGGCTCTCGCTCAACATCGGGTTGTTGTGTTCGAAGACGTTCGACGACGCGATCTTCGAGGAGCTCTTCGAGGGGAAGTACGGGCTCAAGAAGTCCGAGATGAAGAAGATGAACATCAAGGGCGTCTTCCAGATCTGGATGAAGAACGGCGATTACCACGAGGTACCGCTGAAGGAGTGCCACGCGTGGACGCGTGAGGGGTGCAAGATGTGTCCCGACTTCGCGGCCGAGCACGCCGACATCTCGACCGGCGGCATCGGCAAGTACAACGACTGGACACTGACGATCGTGCGCACCGACGCCGGCCGCGAACTGATGCAACGCATGCTCGACGACGGTGTCATCGAGGTTCGCCCCGGCGACGACGACCCCGACGCGATCGCGCTCATGCACAAGCTGTCTGCGAAGTCGCGCAAGCGTTGGCCCGAGTTCGCACTCCCCGAACCGCGAGTACTACCGAGCAAGTAAGTCCACAACCGACAAGCGGCGCGCCGGGAAGACTGGTCGGCAACGGAGGGTCATGACCCGCGCCACTGCGGTACGCGAGTTTCTCCGCACCGAGGCGGCCGGCGGCGTCGCCCTGCTCGCGGCGACGATCACAGCCCTGATCTGGGCCAATACTGCGTCGGGCTCCTACGCCGACGTGTGGACCGACGACAGCCGCGTGTGGATCAACGACGGGCTGATGGCGTTGTTCTTCTTCGTCGTCGGCCTCGAGATCAAGCGGGAGCTGACGGTCGGCGAGCTACGCGACCCTCGTACGGCCGCGCTACCCGCGATCGCGGCCGCCGGGGGCATGGTCGTCCCCGCACTCGTCTACCTGGCGTGGACCGCCGGAACCGACGCGGCCGACGGCTGGGGCATTCCGATCGCGACCGACATCGCGTTCGTCGTCGGCATCATGGCGGTGCTCGGGCGGCGCGCACCGGCGGCGCTGAAGCTGTTCGTCCTCACGCTCGCGATCATCGACGACATCGGTGCCATCGTTGTGATCGCGCTGTTCTACGGACACGGCCTGCACCCCGAATGGTTCGCCGCCTCCGCAGTCGTGCTGCTCGTCGTGCTCGCGTTGCGCCTCGCGCGCGTCACGAATCCGCTCGCCTACGTGTTACCCGGTCTCGCGCTCTGGTTCTGCGTCCACGAGTCGGGCATCCACGCGACGATCGCGGGCGTCATCCTCGCGCTGTGCATGCCCGTTCGCGAGGTTGAATCGCTCGAGCACAAGCTGCATCCGGTGACGAGTTTCGCCGTCATTCCGTTGTTCGCGCTGGCCAACGCCGGCGTCGTCGTAACCGGCGGGGGCTTGCAGGATGCGCTGGGCGAGACGCTGACGTGGGCGGTCATCACCGGCCTCGTGGTCGGCAAGTTCGTCGGTGTCACGGGCGCGACCGTGGCCGCGGCGCGCATCGGCATCGGCCGAATGCCGGCCGGGCTCACTCGCCGGCACGTTCTCGGGGCGGGTGCCCTGGCCGGGATCGGGTTCACCGTTTCGCTGTTCGTCGCCGATCTCGCGTTCGGGTCTGGCCGAGGGCCGCTCGCCGATGCGAAGATCGGAGTGCTGCTGGGTTCGATCGCGAGTGGCGTGATCGCCGTCGCGATCCTGTGGGGAGGGCCCAACGCAACCGACCCGCCTGACGAGTGAGGGATCCACAGTCGCGTAGTCGGATCGGGCCCTCTTGAGGATGGTCATTGGACGGTCTGGGCACCATGACACGCTCGCGTCATTTGCGACAGGCCGGTTTGGTCTGTTTCCGTGGGCCCGGATACGGCAACATGGGCTGTCGCCCGGCGTTGGTCTGGAATTTGTCGTGAACCTGAAGCAAGCCGCCCGCCACCTCGGAGTCCACTACCAGACCGCGTACAAGCTCGTGCGGTCGGGTCGCCTCGCCGCGGTTCGGGTCGGGGGCGGCTACGAGATCTCCGACGCCGCGATCGCCCGTTACCTCGCCGAACGCGACGCCATCCGTCGGGTTCCCGAGGAACCCGTCGCCCGCGGCACCGCCCGCACACTCGACGACATGATCCGCGACATCCGGATCGCACTCGACACTCCGGGCGCCGGCGCCGAACCCGTTCTCGAGATGGTCGCCGACGCACTCGCCGAGCATCTCGGCGACGTCGTCATGGTGCGGCCGCTGTCCCGCGACGGATGCCACTTCGTCGGCGGCCCGGTTCGTCACGTCGATCCTCGGCGCCGGGCCATCGCGGCCGCGGCCGCGGCCCGGCACACCCTTCCGCTCAACCGGCAACCGGCGGGCCTCGCCGTGGCATCGGGCGACATCGTCGTCATGGCCCACGTACCTCAGGACGGTGTACGCGCCAAGATCCCGCCGGAAATGCTGCAACACCTCGACGGCGGTGGTGTCCACAGCCTCGTGGTCGCGCCCGCGATCTCGAGCGGCGTCGCCCGCGCTGTCGTCAGCGTGACACGCGACGCGCCCGGGCGTCCGTACACCGACGACGACGTCGGTCTCGTGCGCCGACTCACCCAGATGGTCGGTACCGCCCTCGACCGGGCCCACCTCGTGCAGGAAGCCCACGAACGGCGCCAAGCGGTCATGGAACGCGTCGCCGGCGGCGACCCACTCGATCGCGCCCTCGACGAAGACTGCATGGCCGAAGTCCTCTGCGACGCGGCCGCGCGCGTAGTGGCAGTCAACGAAGCGTGCCTGTCCTTGAGCTCGATTCCTCGCTCCGAGATCATCGGCCGCGAACTCCCGACCCTCGCCATCCCCGACGAGCAGGACGCACAAGCCCACGTGGTCAAGCGCCTTCTCGTGGGCGAACTGCCGTACATCGACGTGCACCGCACGCTCGTGCGCGACGGCGAGGCCGTCGCGATCGCCGCCCACCATGGCGTCGTACGCGATCCGAGGTCCGAACCACAAGCTCTTGTGGTCGTCGGCTACGAACTTCCGTAGGCCGGAGCACGAGTGCGCGTCGTTGCGATCGTTCCCGATCTGCTCGATCGCTCCCGCGTCGCCGCTGCCCTCGGCGATCAGGTCGAGTTCGCCGACGACTCGTCGCCCTGTACCGGCGCCGGTAGCCCGGTCGATGTCGTCGTCGTCGATCTCGGCCGCCGCAGCGAAGCAGTCGCGTCCGTCCGGGCCGCACTCCCCGATGTCCGCATCGTGGCGTTTGCGCCCCACGTCGACAACGCCGCGATGGACGCAGCCCGAGCGGCCGGAGCCGACATCGTGATGCCGAGGTCGAGGTTCTTCCGTGACGTCGCCGCGGCGCTGACCAGCGCATAGCCGAACCTGCGAACCTCGATGTAACCCCGGCGCGCCCGGGTGGGTCGGACGGGCATGACGTCTGCCTCGTCCTCACTCCTGACGCGCCTCGAAGCGGCCGCCGGCACGTCGGCCGCCGTCACCTTCCTCGGTTCGGCCGCGGGAGACCACAAGGCGTGGGTCCCGTGGGCTCAGCTCCACGACGAGGCTCGCTCCCTCGCCGGTACGTTGCAGGCCCGCGGTGTCGCGCCAGGAAGCCACGTCGCGATCCTCGGGCCGACCACGCGTCCGCTCGTGACCGCCATCCAGGCAACCTGGCTCTGCGGTGCGGCGACGGTGATGCTGCCCCTGCCGATGCGACTCGGGTCGATCGACGAGTTCGTGGCCCAGACGCGAGCGCGCATCCTCGCGGCCGACAGCGCGCTCGTCATCATCGACGGGCAACTCGCCGAGTTCCTCGACCGGCAGCCGGGCGATCCTCCCGTCGCGCTTCTCGACGAACTGTTCGCGGCCCCGATCCGGTCCGACCGTTACGACCGGCCTGCCGACGACCCCGACGCGCTTGCGATCCTCCAGTACACGAGCGGATCGACCTCGGAGCCCAAGGGCGTGATGCTCCCGCACCGGTGCGTCACCGCGAACCTCGACGCGATCGCGCACGGTATGGCCCTCAAGTCCGACGACGTCGCCGTTTCGTGGCTGCCGCTGTACCACGACATGGGGCTCATCGGGCTGCTGACGATTCCCATGACGATGGGGTTGAACCTCTCGCTCGCGGCCCCGCAGGACTTTCTCGCCGCACCCGCACAATGGATGCAGTGGATGTCGGACGCGGGCGGCACGGCCACGGCCGGCCCCAACTTCTCGTACGCACTCGCCGCCCGCGCGCTGCGCCGGCTCGAGGACTTGGACCTGTCGAGCTGGCGCATTGCCCTCAACGGTGCCGAACCAGTCGACCCCGACGCGGTCGAGAACTTCGTCGAAGCGGGCGCGCGGCACGGACTCGACCCGGGCGCGGTGTTCCCCGCGTTCGGCATGGCCGAAGCAACGCTCGCGGTCACGTTCCCCGAACCCAACGCGGGTCTCGCGGTCGACATCGTCGACGGTCGCGTCCTCGAAACCGACAAGTACGCCGCCGCGGTCATGGAGTCCGACCCGGGCGCCCGGCGCCTCACGAAACTCGGCCGCCCGGTTCTGGGATTGCACGTGCGCGTCTGCGACCCCGCGACCGACAAGCCGATGCGCGACCGCGAAGTCGGCGAAGTCGAGATCAGTGGCGCGTCGGTGACGCCCGGCTACTACAAGCAGCCCGACGCGACACGCGAGGTATTCAACGATGGCTGGCTCCGCACCGGCGACCTCGGCTACCTCGTCGACGGCGAACTCGTGATCTGCGGGCGCATCAAGGACGTCATCATCCTCGGTGGCAGAAACGTGTACCCGCAGGACGTAGAGCGCGCCGTCTCCGGCATCGAAGGGGTGCGAACGGGCAACGTCATCGCGTTCGGAACCGAAGGCCGCAAGGGTCGCGAAGCCCTGATCGTCGTCGCCGAAGCTCGCGAAGGCGGCGCGGGCACCCGGGCCGAGGTCGCGGATCGAGTACGGGCCGTCGTCGGCGCCCCGCCCGAAGAAGTGGTGTTGGTGCGAGCCGGCACCCTGCCCAAGACGTCGTCAGGCAAGTTGCAACGCAACCTCTGCCGCACCCGCTACCTCGACGCCGAACTCGAACGCCTCTAGGTGCGTAGGGATGCGTCGATAGCCCACACGTGGTGTGGGCTATCGACGCATCCCTCTACACGAGGGGCCAGGGGACGCTGTGGTGGCCGGCGTCGGGGCGCGGTAGCACGCCGGTCGCGAGCAGGTGCTCGGTGCGGGCACGGAGGGCGTCTCGCTCGAAACGGTCGAGGAGCGGTTCCAGGCGGTCGCCGAGGTCGCCGTGCAACTCGTCGACGAGACGGTGGAGGTCGGCGCATACGGGCGGCGCGATCGACTCGCCTTCGAAGTCCCAGATGGCGGTGCGCAACTTCCACTGCGCGTGGAACGTGACACCGTGGTCGATGCCCACGATGCGGCCGTCGGCCGTGCGGAGGCAGTGCCCGCCCTTGCGGTCGGTGTTGTTGATGACGACATCGAATGCAGCCATGCGGCGGAAGTCGTCTTCGTGGTCGGCGAGCAGCGTGAAGTAATGCTCCTCGGGGTCGTGCTCGACAAACCGTTGCATGCTCCCGAGTCCGGCCGGGCCGTCGCGTAGCACCGTGTCGGGCACGATGTCCCAACCGAGCGCAGCTGACACTTCGTACGCCGCGACCTCACGCATGCACAACGTGCCGCGGGCGAAGTCCCACAGCGGTCGCTCGCCCTTTTGTGGCTTGTACACCGCGAACATCTGGTCGTCGCCACGGGTCACCATGACGAGGTAGGTCGCGTTCGACGACCACGGCATGCGCCCGAGCACTTCCGTCTCGCCGTCGCGCAAGATCTCGCGGGCGACGGAGTCTTCGACGGGCAGAGGTGACGACGGCCAACCCTCCGACACGCGATGTCAGTTCCAACGCGGGCAGACGTGCCCGTCGGGATCCATCGGGAAGTCGCAGAGTTGGCAGCGGGGCCGGCCCGCGGCCACCGACGCGGCGCCGTGGGTCACCATCGCGCGCACCTGCGCGCGCGTCGCGTACAACCGGGCGATATGACCCTCGCTCGTCTCGAACGACGGGGGCTGCTCGCCTTCCTCGACCGCTTCCTCGCGCAGTTCGATGAGCACGAGCCGGCGGTCGGGGTCGTAGCCGATGCCGATCAGCCGGGCGCGGAACAGCGGTTCGTCCTCGGTGACGGGTCCGTTCACCTCGAGTTCGACTGTCGTGGCTGCTTCTTCGGGTTCGTCGTCGGCGATGCGGTCGAGAAACTGCTCGGCTTCGGCGACCAGCAACGCGACCTGCTCCTTCTCGACGAGGATCGACAGGACCGCCGCGCCCTTGTGGGCCTGGATCACGAACGTGCGCTCGCCGGGACGGCCGAACGCGCCCGCACCGATCTTGTCGACCGGATCGAACTCAATCGGCTCGGTCATGATCTCTTTGTCGCTGTTCGCTGCGAGCCGGTCATGCACGACAGCGCTCGCCGCGTCTGTAGCACAGATGCGCGAGGAGCGGCTCGCGGCCGCTCACAGACTCCGGCGAGTTCGCTGCGCTCACCGCATCGTGCGCGCATCATTTCGCGTCTTCAGCTGGTGGGTCGGGCGGCAGCAAGTCGTCGAGGCCGCCGGTGTCGTTGCACTTCACCATCATCACGCCGTAGGTGTGAAAATCGAACACCGTCACCGACGCGGGGCTCACGTGCACGCGCTGGAAGAGGTCGAGGTGCACCCCCGTGTAGTGCGCGATCGCCGACTTGATCGGGTCGGCGTGACTCACGACGACGATCGTCGTGTACGGGTGTTCGGCAACGACCGCGTCGAGCGCCGCAACGGTACGCGCCTGCATTTCGGTGATGGTCTCGCCCCCGGGGAACCGCGCGCGCGACGGCGCCGCCTGCACGACCTTCCAGATGTCGGTCTTCGCGAGCTCCGCGATCTTCCCGCCCGTCCAATCGCCGTAGTCGGCCTCGATCACGCCGGGCAGCGGGACGACCTCGAGGCTGTGGTGCGCGGCGATGCGTTGCGCGGTCTGGGTCGTGCGTTCGATCGGGCTCGCGTAGATGACGCCGACGGGTAGGTTCGCGAGCCGCTTCGCAGTCGCTTCGGCCTGCTCGACACCCTTGTCGGACAAATCGATGCCCGGCATGCGGCCCGAGAGCAACGGGCCGGTATGTTCGGTGACGGCATGGCGCACGAGGACGAGCCGGGTCGGTGGCTTGGGCTCCGTGGTCTCGGCGGCCGCCGCGTCCGCCTCCGTTGCGGGCTGCGTCATAGCGAACAAGATAGGGGCTCATGACAGACGTTCACCTCTCAGCTTCCGGGCCTCCCGAAACGGTGCTCGATCCCGAGCCGGCCGATGCGCTCGATGCGCTGCGCGCCGCGCTCTCGGCACCGCCCGCGGGTCGGCGCGACGCCGTGGCCGACGTGTGCGGCCGCTGGCCGCGCTTTCTCGACGCGTGGGCGCAGCTCGGTCTGCTCGCCCGCGACGAAGTCGAGGCCTACGCGTACTTCCGGGTCGGATATCACCGGGGTCTCGACCGGCTCCGGCAGTCGGGTTGGCGGGGCGTGGGCTACGTCCGGTGGCGCCACGAGACGAATCGCGGCTTCCTCAGGGCCCTCGACGGCCTGCGCCGGTCGGCCGAGGCCATCGGCGAAGCCGACGAAGCGCAACGGTGCGACGAGTTTGTGCACCAGCTCGACCCCGGTTGGGACCGCCGCGACGGCTAGCGTTCGCGCCGTGAAACGCGCTCTCATCACCGGCATCACCGGCCAGGACGGGCGGCACCTGTCGCAGTTCCTGACGGCGAACGGGTACCAAGTCTTCGGATTGGTCCGCGGTCAAGCGAACCCGAAATCCGAAATGATCCTCGGGGAGAACCCCGCGCTCGAGCTCGTCGACGGCGACCTGCGCGACCTCGCGTCGCTCATCGCAGTCGTGGAGCAGGTCCAGCCCGACGAGGTGTACAACCTCGGCGCGATCAGCTTCGTGCAGCTCTCGTTCAAGCAGGCCGAGCTCACCGCGGAGATCACCGGCCTCGGCGTGCTGCGCATGCTCGAAGCGGTGCGCATGGTCGGTGGCGCCGAGAACAATCCGATCCGCTTCTACCAAGCGTCGTCGTCGGAGATGTTCGGCAAGGTGCGCGAGACGCCGCAGACCGAGACGACACCGTTCCACCCGCGCTCGCCGTACGGCGTCGCCAAGGTGTTCGGCCATGACATGACGGTCAACTACCGCGAGTCGTACGGCATGCACGCGAGCAGCGGGATCCTCTTCAACCACGAGGGCCCGAAGCGCGGCATGGAGTTCGTCACCCGCAAGATCACCAACGCCGTGGCGCGCATCAAGCTCGGGTTGCAAGAAGGCATCAGCCTCGGCAACCTCGACTCGTCGCGCGACTGGGGCTACGCGGGCGACTACGTCGAAGCCATGTGGATGATGCTCCAACAGGACGAGCCCGACGACTACGTGATCGCAACCGGTGAGACGCATACCAATCGCGACTTCCTCGACCGCGCGTTCGGGCTCGCGGGCATCGACAACTGGGAGCCGTACGTCACGCAGGACCCGCGCTTCTACCGTCCCGCGGAAGTCGACTTGCTCATCGGCGATGCGACCAAGGCGCGCGAGAAGCTCGGTTGGACTCCGAAGGTGGGCTTCCCGGAACTCGTGCAGATGATGTACGAGAACGACCTCAAGGAAGAAAGCGAACGCGCCAGCCGCGGCTAACGCCGCACCTTTGACGCCAGCGCGTAGGCGGCTACCAACGTGGGGTCCCACACGGGGGAGAACGGCGGGGCGTAGCCGAGGTCGACGAGCCAGAAGTCGTCGACGGTCATCTCGTTCCATATCGCCGCGGCCAGAACGTCGATGCGCTTGGCCGCGCCTTCTCGTCCGATGATCTGGGCGCCGAGAATGCGGCCCGACCCGCGCTCGGCCACCATCTTCACCGTGATCGGTTGCGCGCCCGGGTAATAGCCGGCACGGGTCGTGCTCTCGATCGTGCCCGCGACGAAGTCGAAGCCCGCTTCCTTGGCTTCGCGTTCGGTGAGTCCGGTGCGGCCGATCTCGTACGCGCACACCTTGGTGACCGCGGTGCCGACCACGCCCGGGAATGTCGCGTTGCCGCCGGTGACGTTGATGCCGACGATCCGGCCCTGCTTGTTGGCGTGCGTCCCGAGCGCGATCGCGACCCGAGCACCGCTCACCCGGTGCCGCGTCTCCACGCAGTCGCCCGCGGCCCACACACCTTTCTCGCTGGTCGCCATGTGCACGTCGGTCGCGATGCCGCCGGTCTCGCCGACCACGATGCCCGCGTTTCTCGCCAGCACGCTGTTGGGGCGCACACCGATGCCGAGCACGACGACGTCGGCGGGAATGTCACCGTCGGGCGTGACGACACCGCGCACGTGACCCGAGTCGTCGACGACGAAGCCCTCGCACTTGGTCTCGCTGCGGAGCTCGATACCGAGCCCGCGCACGGCGGACGCCACGAGCTCGCCCATGTCCGGGTCGAGGGTCGCCATGGGTTGCGGAGCGGCGTCGACGATCGTGACCTCGAGTCCTCGAAGCTTCATGGCTTCGGCCATCTCGAGCCCGACGTAGCCACCACCGACGACGACAGCGCGGTGCCCCTCGGTGAGGTGTTCCGCTTCGATGTGCTCGCGTAACGCGATGCCGTCGTACACGGTCTGGATCCCGTGCACGCCTGTGGCATCGACGCCGGGGAGGTCGGGCCGGATCGGCGTCGCGCCGGTCGCGATGACGAGCTCGTCGAAGTCGACGACGTGCTCGTTGCCCTTGCGATCGGTGGCCGTGAGCACGCGAGCTTCGATGTCGATCGACGTGACCTCGTGCTCGGTGCGCATGTCGATGCCGCGCTCGCGGTGTTCGGCGGGCGTCCGTGCAATCAACTGGTCGACCGACTCGACCTGGTCGGCGACGAAGTACGGGAGCCCGCACGCCGAGTACGAGGTGTAGCTCCCCCGCTCGAAGGCGACGATCTCGAGTTCGTCAGCCGAACGGCGCCGCCGGGCCGTCGCGGCCGCGCTCATGCCCGCGGCGTCGCCCCCGACGACGACGAGCCGCTGGGGGGTCACGAGAGGGAGCCGGCCGCCCGCCCCAGTGCCACTTCGGCTTCAGCCACGATGCGGCGCACGATGTCGCCCGCGGCTTCGAGCTGGTGGATCGCGCCCACGCCCTGCCCGGCCGGGTAGCACTCTTTGTCTTCGTCGACGTCGGCGTTCTCGTCGCCGCCGAGGTGCAACGCCTTGGCCGCGACCGCGCGCCCCATCTGCTCGGGGAACGGGCGCAGCTCTTCGGGATGCTCTTCGATGTACTGCGTCCATTCGTTGCGCACGGCGCGCAGCGTCTTACCCGTGAAGCCGCGGCTGATGACGGTGCCGTCTTCCATGGTTCGCAGCAGTGCGTCCTTGTAACCGGGCACGGTGCGGGCCTCGGGCGTGGCGATGAAGCGCGTACCGAGCCACACGCCGTCGGCGCCGAGGCTCAGGGCTGCGGCGAGCCCGCGCCCGTCGAAGATGCCGCCGGCCGCGACCACCGGGACGCACCCTTCGACCGCGTCGACGATCTGCGGCACGAGCGGCATCGTCGCGACGGTGCCGGTGTGGCCGCCCGCTTCGGTTCCCTGCGCGATGACGAAGTCGCAGCCGGCTTCGACGGCCGCGATCGCGTGGCGCACCTTCCCGCACATGCTCGCGACGAGGGCGTTGCCGTCGTGGAGGATCTTGATGACATCGCGCGGCACACCGAGACCGGCAACGAAGAGCGACGCGCCGCCCTTCACGATGCGCTTCGCGTCTTCGACCATGCGGTCGGGCATCGCCGCGAGCAGGTCGACGCCGAACGGCTTGTCGGTGAGCGCGCGCACCTGCTCCATCTCGGCGACCATCTCGTCGGACTGCATCGTCGCGGCGCCCAAGGTGCCGATGCCGCCGGCGTCGGACACGGCGGCGACGAGCCGGTGGTAGGAAACGCCGCCCATTCCGGCCAGCATGACGGGGTGTTCGATACCGAGCATCTCGGTGAGTCGTGTCCGCATAGGCGTAAGTGTTACCACTACCGTTGTCCCCATGACCCAGCCACCGGCCGAACCGATCCTGGTGGGCGTGATCATGGGCAGCGACTCCGACCTGGGTGTCATGCAGGGCGCCATCGACGTGCTCGACGAGTTCGACGTTGCCCACGAAGTGCGGATCGTGTCGGCGCACCGCACACCCGACGTCATGTACGAGTACGCCCGCTCCGCCGCCGACCGGGGCCTGCGGGTGATCATCGCCGGGGCGGGCGGCGCCGCGCACCTGCCCGGCATGACCGCGTCCATGACCCCGCTCCCCGTCATCGGTGTGCCCGTGCCGCTCAAGCACCTCGACGGCCTCGATTCGCTGCTCTCGATCGTGCAGATGCCGGCCGGCATTCCCGTCGCGACCGTCGCGGTCGGCAACGGCCGCAACGCGGGTTTGCTCGCGGTGCGCATCCTCGGCGCGTCCGACGAGCAACTCCGTTCCGCAATGACCCGCTTCCAAAGCGACCTCGCCGCAACCATCCGCGCCAAAGACGAAACCGTCCGCAAACAGTTCGACGTCTGACAGTGCGTCGCTAG
>JAWXCJ010000172.1:0-2547 GCA_034408875.1 Actinomycetota bacterium | reverse complement strand
GTCTCTTCGGGCGCGGGCGCGGGCTCGGGTTCCGCCGCCGTGGGCTCGGACTCGGACTCGGCCCCTTGCTGATGGCTCCCTCGCTCCGCCGTCCGTGGCTCCTCTGCGTCCGCACGTTGGTCGGCGTAGGCCAACAAGGCGTACGCGAAGTTGCGGGTGAACGCCTGGAACAGCCCGGCGGCCTTCACGAGCGGCGCCTGGAAGCCACCCGCGAGGCGGGCGAGGATGACTTCGCGGGGCGGAACGTCGGCCAGGGCTTCGATCTCGGAGCTGGTGAGCGGGCGGACGCCGAGCATGCCGCCCTTGAGGACGAGCGCGGGGTGGGCCTTGGCGAAGTCGCGCAGCGCCTTGGCCGCGGTGACGGCGTCGCCGCCGTCTTTGCGCACGAAGGCAATGGCGACGGGGCCTTCGAGCATCGAGGCGACGTCGTCCATGCCCACGTCGGAGACGGCGCGCCGGGCCAGCGTGTTCTTGAAGACCTTGTAGTCGGTCGCGGCCGGACGCAGCGCGGCGCGCAGCTCGGCGATCTGGTGGACCGTGAGCCCGCGGTACTCGGTGAGCACGGCCGCGTCGGAGTCGGTGAGCCGCCGCTTGATCTCGTCGATGACGGCAGCTTTGCGTTGGAGCTGCTGACTCGTCTCAGGTGCCTTGGTCGGCATGTGCTTCCCCTCGGGGTGCGCTCACGTGGGCGAGACGGCCACGGCGCGAGCACGACAGCGTCGTGCTTCCCGGGGTCACCTCGTCCGGCGGGCTGCGCCCATTACCTCGTAAAGAGACCGGAGGTCTTCGGTGGGTTGATCGGCTGGGCAGACTAGCAGCCTCGTGATTCCCGCCATCAGAGAGTTCCTCGACCGGCTGCACCAGATGCTCGACGGGTCGGAGCGTCCCCTCGTCGACCGTGACCACATCGAGGTGACGACCCACGACACCGAGGCCCGGGTGGTGATCCCGCATCGCGAACCGGACCAGCCCGGCATCGAGATCGAGGTCGGCGAGCGGTACGTGTTCGTGACGTGGACACCGGAGCGCCAAAGGGTCACCGGCTACGACGACGCGCTCCGGGTCATCGAGGCGCTCCTCGACGGCCGGGTCGAACTCGTCGTCACCGAGCACTTCGTGTACCGCAAGCGGTGCAGCTCCATCGACGGCCGCCTGTTCCTCACCACCCGCATGCCCGCGCTCACGTTCCGGTCGGGAACGGAACGCCGCCGCTTCTTCTGAGACTTGGTTCCTCACGTTGCGTGAGGATTAGAGCACCCATCGTGAACTGGCCACCTGGCCGATCAAGCTGAAGTCGGTCGCGACGAATCACCTCACCGCTTCTGGACGCGCGTATCTGTTCCTGGCAACAGATACGCGCGTCCAGAAGGCGGAGACGGTCCGAATGTGGCCCCTGTCACGGCTGGAACTCGGAACCGATCGGCTGTCGTCCAAGTGTCATGTTCATGAGTCGCACACTTCTGGCCGCCTCGCTCGCGGCGCTCTCACTTTCGAGCGTCGCGTGCAGCCATCGCGACGAGCCGTCCACCACGGCCCCTTCGACGACGACAACTACGCCAACCACGTCGGTGGCAGCACGGACGGACCCGCTGCTCGCTCGGTTCGAGATCGCCGCAGCCACTGCCGCCGTGGTGCAGAGCGACGCATTCACCGTCGATCTCGGCGAGTGCGACCCAGAAAGATGGTTCACCTGGCTGGCACTCGGCAGCGTGTTCGTCATCGTCGAACCGAACGGCGATTCGTGCGCGATCTGGCTCGGCGGCGAGATCGAGAATCCGCGCTACACCGGACTCCCTCGAGGCGTGTGTGAGTACTCCCGCGATCACGAGCCGATCACCTTCGCCGGCGACGGTATCTCCGGCCTCGCCGAGTTCGACGATTCGCCGTGCGAGCCAACCGGTTTCGAGCAGATGCGTCCGTACCGTGAGCCCGAGAGCTCCGTGGTCACCGAAACGGCGCCCTGACGGGCACATCGGTGACCACGAGATGATCAGGTGCTGAGTTCGGGCCAGACGATGGCGAGCGAACTCATGAACTGGACGATGTTGTCTTCGGTGAAGGCGTCGGAGGCGCGGACCACGATCAGGGCGGAGTCGACGTCGCTCATCAGTGCGCCCATCGTCGCGTCGGCACCCGACCACGTTGTCGGCCACAGGTACAACGTGCCCTGCAGCAGCGAACGCCGCCGTTCCGCGTTGCGCATGGCCTGCATCGAGGCGCTCATCGACGGCCGGGTCGAGCTCGTCGTCACCGAGCACTTCGTGTACCGCAAGCGCGTCAGCTCCATCGACGGCCGCCCGTTTCTGACCACCCGTATGCCCGCGCTCACGTTCCGGTTGGGAACGGAACGCCGCCGCTTTTTTTGACACTCGGCTACCACGTTGCGTGAGGCTACGAGCACCTACGCGAACTGGCCGCCCCGGCCAATGGAAGCGGGCGCCGCACGGGGGCATGCTGGGTACCGAGGGAGGGCAAACATGACGGGGATGCGGGGTTGGAAGCGGACCGGGGTGGCGTTGGCGCTCGCGGTCGGGGTGTTGTCGGGCG
>JAWXCJ010000171.1:0-10525 GCA_034408875.1 Actinomycetota bacterium | reverse complement strand
TCGGCCCGAGGGCAACTCGCTGCGTCCGCACGATCACCATGGCTCCCTCACTCGCTGCGAGGGGCCTTCGGCCCGAGGGCAACTCGCTGCGTCCGCACGTCTAGACGAGGCGTTCGCCGTCGCGCACGATGGAGATGGCCTGCGTCGGGCACCCCTGCGCGGCGAGGACGATCTTGTCTTCGGGTTGCGCGGCCGCGTCAACGACGATCGCGATGCCGTCTTCGTCGAGGTCGAACACGCCCGGCGCCCAGAACGCGCAGTTGCCCGAACCCATGCACAACTCGCGATTGATCGCGATGTCGATCACTATGGCTCCCTCCCGAACAGCACCGGGGCCTCCGGCACGAGGGCTGCTCGCTGCGTCCGCACGGTGCCATGAGCTACATGCGGTCGGCGGCTTGCCCGGCCGGCGTCGATGCGTCTTCGTCGATCTGGGCTTCGAAGCCTTCGCCGAAGAGTCCTTCGGCGCCCGCGAACGCGAGAGCAAGGATCCGAGTTGTGCGCATGAGACGGGAACCTACACCGCGGCTTCGACGAATCGGGCGTAGCGCTCCGCCGTCGCGCCGACCCAGACCGGATCCGGGTCGACAACGCGCGCGATCCGCGCCCATCGGCCGGCGTCGGCCATCGAGGTCTCGAGCCCGGCGGCCATGCGCCCGAGGAACGCGGCGCCCAACGCTCCGCCCTCCGGCGTTTCGCACACGTGGACCGGCAGGCCGGTCCCGTCGGCCAGCGCCGAGACCCACGCGTCGACACGGGTGCCGCCGCCGGTGGCGACGATGCGGCGCGCGCGCACGGGGGCCGCGTCGATCATGCGCCGTGCCACGAACGCCGATGACTCGAACGCGGCGCGGCGCACCGCGGCCGCGCCGTGGGTGAGATCGAGGTCGACCAGCCGACCGCGCCGCGATGAGTCGTGCAGCGGTACCCGCTCGCCGCGCGGATACGGAATCCACATTGGTACGGCGCCCGGGTCGGCGGGCCGGTCGTCGGTCGCGAGCATGCGTGTCGCCCAGTCGAGGAACAGCCCACCCGCGTTGCTCGGGCCGCCGAACAGCCATTTGCCGCCGCCCGCGGTGTGCGGGATGCAGAAGTGGGGACCGGCCTCGACGACATCGGGGAGCACGACCCACACGATCAAGGTCGTGCCGAGAATGACGAGTACGTCACCGACCTCGTCGGCGCCGGCGACGATCTGCTCCGCCAGGGCGTCGATCGTGCCCGCTTCGAGCGCGCACGACGCGAAACCGTGCACCTGACCCACGGCCTGACCGGAGGCAACGATGCGCGGCATCTGGTCCGGGCGGGCGCCACAGGCCGCGAGCAACGAGGCATCCCAGCCGGTCCAGTCGAACAACGGGTGCGCGGTCGCCGCGACCGTCGTCGACACGAGCGCTTCGCCGCACAGCGCGTGGTTGGCAACCGCTTGCGCCATCCAGTAGCCGCGCGCGTCGGGCCGCTGCGCCGAGGTCCACCGTAGGAACTGTTGCAACTCCCCCGTCTCGACCGGACTGCCCGCCGACCCGGTGTGGCCGCGTTCGTCGCCGTACAGCAGCCCCGGCGTGATCGGGACACCGGCGTCGTCGACCGCCGTGAGCGACGGCACCATCGCCGCGACCGCGAGACCTCTCGGCTGCACCGCGCCGAGCGCTTCGAGCGCCTGTTTCGGGCCTTCGCTCCACGCCCTCGTGGCGTCGTGTTCGAACTGCAGCGGTTGCGGCACCAGGAACTGATGGGGCACGCGCGACCGAGCGACGACATTTCCGTCGGGATCGGCGGCCACTGCCTTCACTGACGAGGTCCCGATGTCGATACCCACCGTGAGGTCGCTCATTGGGCCGAATGGTACGTGTCGGAGTCGAGTCGCAGCTGAGTCGCATGCGTCGGGAACGGGCGGCCCGCGCGGGCCGAGGTCGACAAAGACCGACCAGAAGGTCGAGTCCCGATCCCGGCGCGTGCCGTCGCGTCGACGTCAATTCCTACAGTCGTCACGGCCTCCACCGATAGGAACGGGACACAGTCTCCGGAGCATCCAGACATTTCCTGGGTGTTCGGCCTACAGACAGCTGGACGGAGAATCCCTTAGGTTTCGATCCATCGAGTCGCATCGAAATCGCATCCGGCCACGGAAGGAATCCAGATGCGAATCTCCCGAATCGTTCTCTTCATGGCCGCGCTCGCCGTTGCTGCTCCGATCGCCGGCGCCACTGCCGCCGAAGCCGCGACCGAGGATCTCGTCGTCTCGCTCGACGGCGGCACGTTGGTCGTGACCGACCACGACACCAACAGCGGCTACCTGTACGTCGTGCAGGACTACAAGCTCATCCTCGACAGTGACAGCGGCGCCTACTCGGTTGGTCCCGGCTGCCGCGACGTAGACGGGGAGATCTGGCACCCGCAGTTCGAGCACTACGACTACTCGTACGTCGTGTGCGCGGGCTGGGACAACGACCACGTCCGCGGCAACATGGGCGAGGGCTACGACACCGTCGACTTCCGCGACTCGCCCGGTCCGCTCACCGCGACGTTCGACCTCGGCACCGACGGCGACTACTACTACGGCACCGACGGCACCGACGTCGTGCACGGCGGCGCGGACTCCGACGAGCTGTGGGGCTACGGCGGCGACGACGAGCTCTACGGTGACGAGGACGGCGACGAGCTGCACCCGGGCACCGGTTCCGACTTCGTCGACGGCGGCAACGACGAGTGGAACTCCGACGACTCCGTGTCCTACGCCGACGTAGCGGGCAAGATCGAAGTGAAGTACACGTACCCGTCCGGCACTGCACGTGAAGGCGGCAGCGTCGACCAGCTCCGTAACCTCGAGACCATCTTCGACTCGCCGGCCGGCGACAAGATCGTCGCGGGGGGCACGGCATCGACGACCGTGTACGTCTACACCTCCGGCGGGCGCGACCTCGTCACGTCGCTGGGGAACCTGTGGATCTCCTCGGAGAGCGAAAAGAATGAACGGGACCGCATCAACATCCGCAACGTGAGTGCCGGTTCCGGCTCACGGTCCGGCATGAAGGACACGCTCGACTGCAACGGTGTGCGGCCGTCGAGCATTCAGTACGACCGCGGCATGGACACCCTGGAGAGTTGCTAGGGAGACCCCAACGCGGTGACGACGGCGTCGTGCACACGGCCGTTCGTCGTCACGAAACTTCCACCGTCGAGGTCGGGGTGTCCGTGGAGCGAGCTCCACCGGCCCCCGGCCTCTTCGATGATCGGGACCAGCGCGGCGATATCCCAGAGCGCGACCACGGGGTCGATCGCGATGTCGAACGCGCCTTCGGCGACGAGCATGTGCTGCCAGAAGTCGCCGAGACCGCGGGTGCGCCGGCAGCGTTGCGAGAGTGCGAGCAATCGCGGCCCGATCCCGCCCGGCTCGAAGTTGTCGGAGCCGTCCCACGCGAACGACACGTGCGCATCGGCGAGCGTCGCGACCGACGACGCACGGATGCGCTCACCGTTGCGAAACGCGCCGAGGCCGCGCCCCGCCCACCACCGGGTGTGCAGCGCCGGGGCCGAGACGACGCCGACGACCATGCGGCCCGCGTGTTCGAGCCCGATGAGGGTCGCCCAGATCGGCACGCCGCGTACGTAGTTCTTGGTGCCGTCGATCGGGTCGACGATCCAGCGGTACTCACCGTCCACATCGGACGAGGCCGCGGTGACGCCGAATTCCTCGCCGACGAACGTGTGACTGGTCACCTCGGCGATACGGGCCCGCAGCCCACGCTCGACGGCCTGGTCGGCCTCGGACACCGGCGTCAGGTCCGGCTTGGTCGAGACCTGCAGGTCGACGGCCCGGAAGCGGGGGACGGTGATGCCGTCGGCGAGATCGGCCAGCTCCAGAGCCAGGGCCAGGTGGGCTTCGACGTCGTCTGCGGCGGCCATCTCGGCAGCGTACGAGGAACGCCGCGGACCTGCCGATAGGGAAGGGTATGGTCCGAATCGTGCCCGACGCGCGTCCGAGTTCCGCTCGCGCCGAACTACTCACCGACGTCATGGCCCGCGCCGGCGCCGCGGCCGAACCCGCGGATCCGCCGGGTATCGACGCCTTCGTCGGCCGCTACTTCACCCAGGTTCCCGACGACGACCTGCTCACTCGGTCGGCCGCGTACCTGGCCCGAGTCGCGACCGGGCACTGGCGCCTGGCCAAGGCACGGCCCCGCGCGACACCGATCGTGTCGATCGAGTCGCCCCCCGACGCGCCGCACACGGTCGTCGAGATCGTGAACGACGACATGCCGTTCCTCGTCGACTCGGTCACGATGGAACTCGCCCGCCACGGCCTCGGCGTCCACCTCGTCGTGCACCCGGTGATGCGGGTCACGCGCGACGAGAACGGCACCCTCACGGGAATGGCGGGCGACGCCCGCGGGACGGAGGTGCGGGCCGAGTCGTTCGTGCACGTCGAGATCGACCGCGAAACCACGCCGCACGTGCTGGCGTCGATTCGCGAGGACCTGGTGCGAGTGCTGGCCGACGTCCGCGCCGCGACCGGCGATTGGCTGAAGATGCTCGCCCAGCTCCGCCGGGTGGTCGACGCGCTCGCCGACCACCCGCCCGCTATCGACCCCGACGATGTCAGTGAGGGCCGGGCGCTGCTCGAATGGATGGGTGACCAGCACTTCACGTTCTTGGGCTATCGAGAGTACGAACTGAAGGCGCGTGGCGAAGCCGACGAGCTGCTCCCGATACCGGGCACCGCGCTCGGCCTGCTCCGCAACGCCTCGGAGAGCGCGTCGCGCAGCTTTGCGCAGCTCCCGCCCGACGTACGCGCCCACGCACGCGACCGCGAGCTTCTCGTGCTCACGAAAGCGAACCGGCGGTCGACGGTGCACCGCCCGACGTACCTCGACTATGTAGGCGTGCGGAAGTTCGGCGAGAACGGCGAAGTCGTCGGTGAGCACCGGTTCGTCGGGTTGTTCACCTCGACCGCGTACAACCTGAGCCCGATCGACGTGCCCGTCCTGCGCCGCAAGGTCGCCGCCGTGGTCGACCGCGCCGGCTTCCAGCCCGCGAGCCACGACCAGAAGGACCTCATCGCCATTCTCGAGACGTATCCCCGCGACGACCTGTTCTGGGTCGACGAGGAGACGCTGTACGAAACCGCGCTCGGCATCCTGCAGCTCCAGGAGCGACGGCGGGTCCGGATCTTCGTGCACCGCGAAACGTTCGGGCGGTTCGTGTCGTGCCTCGTGTTCCTCCCGCGCGACCGGTACACGACGCCGGTCCGCGAACGCGTCGCCGCAATTCTGACCGAGACATTCGGCGCCCGAAGCCACGAGTGGAACACACGGCTGTCGGAGTCGCTGCTCGCCCGCCTCCACTTCGTGCTGCACGTCGACCCGCGCGACTCGCGCGCAGTCGACGTCGCGACCCTCGAAGCACACATCGCGCGTGCGGCCCGCGCCTGGGTCGACGACCTGCGCGACGCGCTCGTCGCCGCCCACGGCGAGGAAACCGGACTCGACCTGTTGCGCGAGTGGGGCGGCGCGTTTCCCGGCGCGTACCAGGACGACTTCGAAGCCGACGAAGCACTCGCCGACCTCAACCGCCTCGTTCGCCTCGATGACGACGAGCCACTCGCGGTGCGGCTCGACGAGGAGCGCGGCGATCTGGCGCTGAAGGTGTACGGCGTCGGCTCGCAACCGTCGCTCTCCGACATCCTCCCCCGGCTCACCAACATGGGTGTCGTCGTCGACGACGAGCGGCCGTTCGACATCGTTCCCGCGACCGAGAATCGATGCTGGATCAAGCACTTCCGGTTACACGCCCCACCGGGCGCGGTTGCGAGCGCCGCGGCAGCACGCACGTTCGAGGAAGCGTTCCTCGCGGTCGGCCGGGGCGACGCCGAAGACGACGGGTTCAACCGGCTCGTGCTCGGCGCCGGCCTCTCGTGGCGCGAAGTCACGTTGCTGCGCGCGTACAGCCGGTACCTGCGCCAGATCGGCACCGTCTACAGCCAGACGTACATCGAGGACACGCTCGTCGCGCACCCCGACGTCGCCCGGTCGCTGGTCGAACTGTTTTTGACGCGGCTCGACCCGTGGGCCGCGGGCCAGGGCGACCCCGATCACCTGGTCGACGGCATCACCGAACGGCTCGACGCGGTGACGAGCCTCGACGAAGACCGCATCCTCCGCGCGCTGCTCGCGCTCGTGCTCGCCACGCTGCGCACGAACTGGTTCCGTCCAACCCTCGACCAGTTTGGCGATGCCGGCGAACCGTCGCCGACGCTGGTCATCAAGCTCGACCCGACGCGCGTTCCCGACATGCCGTTGCCGCGCCCGATGTTCGAGTTGTTCGTGTACTCGCCGCGCGTCGAGGGCGTGCACCTGCGTGCGGGCAAAGTCGCACGCGGTGGCATCCGTTGGTCGGACCGCCGCGAGGACTACCGCACCGAAGTCCTCGGCCTCATGAAGGCCCAGAAGGTGAAGAACGTCGTCATCGTGCCGGGCGGCGCCAAGGGCGGCTTCGTCGTCAAGAACCCGCCACCCGCGTCTGACCGGGCCGCGCTGATGGCCGAAGTCGAAGCGTGCTACCGCATCTTCATCGCCGCGCTGCTCGAGGTGACCGACAACCTCGTCGACGGGACCGTCGTCCCACCCCACGACGTCGTGCGTTACGACAGCGACGACCCCTACCTGGTCGTCGCGGCCGACAAGGGCACCGCGTCGTTCTCCGACGTGGCGAACGAGATCGCGGTGGCGCGCGACTTCTGGCTCGGCGACGCATTCGCGTCGGGCGGTTCGGTCGGCTACGACCACAAGAAGATGGGCATCACCGCCCGCGGCGCGTGGGAGTCGGTGACGCGCCACTTCCGCGAGCTCGGCGTCAACGTGGCCGAGACCGACTTCACCGTCGTCGGCATCGGCGACATGTCGGGCGACGTGTTCGGCAACGGCATGCTCCTGTCGCAACACATCCGCCTCGTCGCCGCGTTCGACCACCGCCACGTGTTCCTCGACCCCGACCCCGCCGCCGCCATGTCGTTCGCCGAACGCAAGCGTCTGTTCAACGTGCCCCGGTCGTCGTGGGACGACTACGACAAGACGCTGCTCTCCGAAGGCGGTGGCGTGTATCCGCGGTCGGCGAAGTCGATCGCCATCACACCGGAGGTGCGCGCCCGACTCGGCTTCGACGCCGACGTCACCGCCCTCACCCCCACCGACCTGATCCGCGGCATCCTGCGCGCACCCGTCGACCTCTTGTGGAACGGCGGGATCGGCACCTACGTGAAAGCCCGCAGCGAAAGCCACGCCGATGTCGGCGACAAGGCCTCCGACTCCGTGCGCGTCGACGGTGCCGACCTGCGCTGCCGCGTCGTCGCCGAAGGCGGCAACCTCGGACTCACGCAACGCGGCCGCGTCGAGTACGCACTCGCCGGTGGGCATATCAACACCGACGCCATCGACAACAGCGCGGGCGTCGACGCGTCGGACCACGAAGTCAACATCAAGGTGCTCCTCGACCGGGTCGTGGCATCGGGCGCCCTCACCACCGAGGCGCGAAACACGCTGCTGCGTGAGATGACCGACGAGGTCGGCGCGCTCGTCCTGCGCGACAACTACCGCCAGAACCGGGCTCTCGCGAACGCGCGGGCGCAGGCTCCGGGCATGGTCGACGTCCACACCCGGTTCATTCGTTCGCTCGAACTCACCGGCCAGCTCGACCGGACTGTCGAACGGCTCCCCGACGACGAGACCCTCGCGGACCGGCGCAATGCCGGCATCGGGCTCACCGTTCCGGAACTCGCGGTGCTGCTCGCGTACGCCAAGATGGCGCTCGAAGACGACGTGCTCGAGTCGTCGGTCCCCGATGACCCCGACTTCGCACGCGAACTGCTCATGTATTTCCCGACGCCGTTGCGGGAGCGTTACGCCGACCGCCTCGCCGAGCATCCGCTGCGGCGCGAGATCGTGACGACCGCGCTGGTCAACGGGTTGGTGAACCGGGCCGGCACCACGCTCGCGTTCCGCCTGGCCGAAGAGACCGGCGCCGGTGCCGACGACATCGTCCGTGTCCACGAAGCGGCCCGGACGATGTTCCGCCAGGCCGACCTCTGGCACACCATCGAGGCACTCGACAACCTCGTCGCGTCAGACGTGCAGACCGAGATGTACCTGGAGAGCCGGCGGCTCATCGAGCGGTCGAGCCGGTGGTTGTTGCGGCGCCGGGCCCGGCCCCTCGCGCCGGCCGAGACGGTGGCGTTCTTCCAGCCGGGCATCGACGAGGTCGCCCGCACCCTGGTTGCCGCCGACGATTACGTCGCGGCACTCACCGCGCGCGGTGTGCCCGAGCAACTGGCGCGCGGAGTCGGGATTCTCGACACGATCTACTGCGCGCTCGACATCACCGACCTCGCCGCGACGGCGTCGCGGTCGGTCACCGAGGTGTCGGAATTGTGGGCGATCGTCGGCGACCGGCTCCAGATCGACTGGCTGCGCGAACGCATCGTGGAGTTGCCGCGCGGCGACCGCTGGCAGGCGCTGGCCCGGGGTGCGCTCCGCGACGACATCGAAGGCGAGCACCGTGCGGTCACCGCGGCGGCGCTCACGGCGGGCGGCGACTTCGACACGTGGGCCAAGACCGCGCAACCGAACCTGGCCCGCGTGCTCGCACTGCTCGACGACATCCGCGCCCACGGCGTGTTCGACCTCGCGACGTTGTCCGTCGCGCTACGCGAGATCAGGAACCTGGCGTAGCAGCGACCGCGTGCACCCGTTCCAACACGGCGTCGTGTAGGAGGCCGTTGGTGAACACCGCGGTCTCGGTGTCGAGCAGCACGGCCCACTTCGGGTTGGCGCGCACGAACGCGTACGTGCCGAGGAACGCGTCGGCGAGGCGGTGCGCGAGTGCGAGATCGTCGGCGAGGTCGGGAGCCCCGAACTCAGGAGGCATAGACCTCGAAGATCGTCGCAGAACCCATGCCGCCACCCGCGCACATGCTGGCGAGGCCGATGCCGCCACCGCGGCGGCGCAGTTCGTACATGGTGGTGATGATCATGCGGGCGCCGGTGGCGGCGACCGGGTGACCGAGTGAGCAGCCCGAGCCGTTGACGTTGGTGATGGCGGGGTCGAGGCCGAGTTCGCGACACGCCGCGATCGGCACCGAGCAGAACGCCTCGTTGATCTCGGCGAGGTCGATGTCGCCGATCGTCATGCCCGCCCGTTCGAGCGCCTTCGGGATCGCGGCGATCGGACCGAGACCGGTGTCGCGCGGCTGGAGGCCCATCGACGCCCACGACACGACCTTGGCCAGTGGGCGCAAGCCGTGCGCTTCGGCGTACTCACTGTCGACGAGCACGAGGGCGGCACCCGCGTCGTTGAGCCCCGACGAGTTGCCCGCGGTGATACCGAAGCCGTCGATCTCGGGGTGCAGCACGTTCAGGCTCGCGAGCTTCTCGAGCGTCGTTTCGCGCCGCGGGTGCTCGTCGGTGTCGAACTTCTTCATCGTGCCGTCGCGCATCGGCACTTCGATCGGGAAGATCTCTTCGCCGAAGCGGCCCTCGTCGATGGCCTTGATCGCGTTCTGGTGGGTGGTGTACGCCCACTGGTCCATGTCGGCGCGCGTGATGCCGATCTTCGACGCGGTGTTGTGCCCGACGGTGATCGACATGTCGAACGCGGGTGCGTCGTCGGTGGCCGGGTGGCTGGGCGACATCCACGGCGCCATCTCGTCGCCGGGGAGTTGGCGTTTCATCGACGAGGGCGAGGTCGAGATCGACTCGGCGCCGCCGGCGATGACGACCTTGTCCATGCCGGCCATGATGCTGGCCGCCCCACCCTGCACCGGCGCCATGCCCGACGCGCAGTGCCGGTTGTACGCGAGGCCGGGGACTTCGATGAGCCCCAGTTCGATGGCCGCGTAGCGGGCGATGTCGCCGCCGCCTTGGAGGACCTCGCCCATGTGGAGGTCGTCGACGTCACCCCCGGGGACTCCGGAGCGCTTCAACGCTTCCCCGGCCGCCCACTTGGCGAGGTCGAACGCGCTCACGTCGGCCAACGTGCCTTTGCGGGCGGTGCCGATCGCGGTACGAGCGCCGGCAACGATGACGGCGTCACCCATGACATGTCCTTCCGCCACGGAATGGGAATCTCCGACGACATTACCTGACACGCGTGTCAGGGCGGCCTTGCGCAGCCCCGGGCGGGCTCACATCATGGGGTGGTGACTGACATGAGCGTGGGGGCGGAATCGACCAGCGCGACACGCAATGCGCTGATCGCCGGCGCAGTCGAACTGTTCGCCCGTCAGGGCATCGCCGAGACACCGATCCCCGAGATCGAGGCGGAGGCCGGTGCCGGCACCGGCACGTTCGGCGAACACTTCCCGAGCAAGGAGGCGCTCCTGGTCGCGGCAGTCGAACGCCACGTCGAGATGATCGACCACGTTGCGGTGCTCATGGACGGCGCGGCGTTCGAGGTCGACCTGCGCACCGAGCTGACCTTTCTCGCCCGATGGGTGATCGCCGAGCACCGTCACGAAGAACCGCTGCTCGCCATC
>JAWXCJ010000170.1:0-10495 GCA_034408875.1 Actinomycetota bacterium | reverse complement strand
GAAGCGTTCGAGGCGGCGGCCCGGGTGGTCGACTCGATCGCCGCGTGGCGCGCCCCGGGTGTATCCGGCCCGATCACGGGTGTGCACGTCATGGCCGGCCTGCGCAACCGGTATCGCCCGCTCATCGTCGACGGTGAACCCGTCGCCACCGGCATCATCGCGGTCGGCGACGCGGCGGTGTGCACGAACCCGCTGTACGGGCGCGGGTGTTCGCTCGCATTGGTGCACGCGTTCGGTCTGGCCGACACCCTGCACGAGCACGGCGACGACCTCGACGCCGTCGCGCGTAGCTTCTCGGCGTTCACCGAACGCGAACTCGTGCCCTGGTTCACCGTGTCCGTCGCTCAGGACGAACAGGCCCGCATGCGCGCCGCCGGCGAGGAGTACCCGGCCGAGGACCCGCGCGCGTTCATGGACGCGATCTTCCGCGACGGCCTCATGCCCGCGCTGCGCACGTCACCGGTCGTGTTCCGCGCGTTCCTCCGCTGGTTCAACCTGCTCACACCGACCGACGCGCTGGTGAAAGACCCCGACGTCATCAACACCGTGATGGCCGCCTTCCAGGACAAGGACAACCACCCGCCGCCTCCCGTCCTCGGCCCCACCACCCGTGAAGACTTCCTCACCCAAATGGTGCGTCGCTAGGGGGTAAGAATTCCCCTCTAGCGACGCACGGTCAGTAGGCCAGCAGCGCGGTGAGGTCGCGGGCGATGTCGGCGATCTGGGGGAGGGTGGCGTTTTCGAGGGTGGGTTCGTAACCGACCGGGGTGTCGGTCGCGGCGAGACGCCACACGGGGGCGTCGAGGTATTCGAAACACTCGTCGGCGACGAACGCGGCGACTTCGGCGCCGAAGCCGCACGTGAGTGTGTCTTCGTGGACGACGAGGACACGGCCGGTGCGCTGCACCGACGCGGCGACGATGTCCTTGTCCCACGGCGAGATCGTGCGCAGGTCGATGATCTCGACGCCCGCGTCGTCGCCGAGTTGAATCGCGGCCTGTACCGAGCGGTGCACAGTCGCGCCCCACGTGACAACGGTGACGCGGTCGCCGCGCCGAACCGTCGCGCCCGTGCCGAACGGCAGCATCCAGTCGGCCGGCGGCATCGCGTCGCGGTTGTAGCCCTGACGGTACAGGTGCTTGTGCTCGAGGAACAGCACCGGGTCCTCCATGCGAAACGCCGTGCGCAGCAGCCCCGCGGCGTCGCGTGCCCGCGACGGGAACGCGATGAGCAGGCCGGGGATGTGGGCGAAGATCGACTCGCCGCACTGGCTGTGCCAGATCGCGCCGCCCTGGAGGTAGCCGCCGATCGGGATGCGCACGACCATCGGGCACGTGAACTCGCCGTTCGAGCGCCAGCGCGTGGTCGCGGCTTCCGACTTGATCTGGTGGAACGCGGGCCACACGTAGTCGAAGAACTGGATCTCGGGCGACGGGCGCAGCCCGCGCATCGCCTGGCCGACCGCGCGGCCGATGATGTTGGCCTCGGCCAGCGGCGTGTTGTAGCACCGCGCCTCGCCGTGCGTGCGTTGGAGCCCGAACGTGATGCCGAACACGCCGCCCTTGCCCGGCACCTCGTCCATCACTTCGGGGTCGGCGTCGGCGACGTCTTCGCCGAACACGCGGATGCGTTCGTCGCGCTCCATTTCCGAGAGCAGCGTGCGGCGGATCGCCTCGCCGAACGTGACGACCTCGGCGTCGGCCGGCACCGTGGGGTCACCCGGATCGGTCGTGACCGGCATGGGGCCGACGACGTGGTCGAGGACGGTAAGCGGGTCGGGGCGGGGCGCAGCGAGCGCCTGTTCGGCGGCGGCACGCACTTCTTCCTTTGCTTCCTCGCGGATCGTTTCGATCGCGGCTTCGGTGATCGCGCCGAGTTCGAGCAGCTTCTGTTCGAGCACGGTGATGGGGTCGTGTTCGCGCTCGTCCTCGAGTTCTTCGGGAGCGCGGTACTTTTTCTGGTCGTCCGAGAGCGAGTGCGAGTACGGGCGCGTTACCAACGCGTGGATGAGTGACGGACCGGTGCCGGCCCGTACGCGCGCGATCGCGTCCTTGCCTTTGCGCCGCACTTCGAAGTAGTCGCGGCCGTCCATCTTCACGACGTGCAACCCGCGCATGCCCCGCACCATCTCCGAGATCGGCGCCGGGTGCTGATCGGTCGAACGCACCGAGATGGCGTAACCATTGTCGGCAACGACGTAGAGCACGGGCAGGTGGAGCCGGCACGCGGTGTTGAGCGACTCCCAGAACTCGCCCTCGGACGTGGCGCCCTCGCCGAGGGACACATACGTGATCTCGTCGCCGTGCGCGACGCAGCCGGGCAGATGCGGACGCCGGCTGATGTAGCGCGACGCTTCCGCGCATCCGACGGCGGGCAGGCACTGGCTGCCGGTGCACGACGTCTGGCTGACGATGTTGAGCGGCTTTGCGCCCCAGTGGGCCGGCATCTGGCGGCCGCCGGACGCGGGGTCGTCGGACGACCCGACGGCCTGCAACAGGATCTCGAGCGGCGTCACTCCCAACGCCAGTGCGAGGGCGCGGTCGCGGTAGTACGGGAAAAACCAGTCGTACCCGGCGCGCAGGTCGCGCGCGAGGCCGAGCAACAGCGCTTCGTGCCCGGCACCGGAGATCTGAAAGAACGCTTTGCTCTGCTGGCGGAGGATGATCTCGCGGTCGTCGAGGAACCGGGAGACGTGGGCTCGTCGCAGATCTTCGATGGCCTCTTCGAGTGCGATCTCTCCGTGCCGCTCGAGCATGCGCATGCACGCGCCTCCGCCGGGTTGTGTTCGCGCCTGTCGTGGGAGTGTACGGCCTACCCTTATGGCCGGTGACGGACACTCAGGCGCCCTATCCCCAACCGTTTCCGTGGCGCATTCGCGGTCCGCGCGACACGCAGGGGTTCGTCTCTCCCGCGGTACGGCGCCGGGCTGCCGCGCAGGGCATCGACCCCGACACTGTTGCGGGAACGGGCGCCGCCGGACGTGTCACCGTGGCCGACCTCGCGAGCGCCACCGTGGTTCGGGGCGACGAGATCGTCCCGTTCAACAACGTGCGCAAACGGGCCGCCAAGCTCCTCGTCGCATCGAAACACACGTCGCCGCACACCTTGTGCGCCGTCGCAGCCGACTACTCGGGCGTCGAAGTCGTGCGCGCCGCAGAACGGGTTGCGTGGGGCGAACGCGAAGGCTTCTCCCTCACGTACCTCCCGTTTATCGCGCGGGCACTCGTCGACGCGTTGCGCGAGTTTCCATTGATGAACGCGGCCGTCGACGGTGAGTCGCTCGTCGTGCGCCGCGAGGTGAACCTCGGAATCGCGGTCGACCTCGATTACCAGGGCCTTGTCGTGCCGGTCATCCGGGGTGCCGACGGTTTGCGGCTCCGCGCGCTGGCGCGAGCGGTGTACGACCTCGCGACCCGCGCCCGGTCGAAGCGGCTCACGCCCGACGACCTCGCCGGTGGCACGTTCACGATCACGAACCCGGGTGCGTCGGGAACGTGGTTGTCGTTCCCGATCATCAACCAACCGCAGGTCGGCATCCTCGCCACCGACGGCGTGTCGAAGCAGGTGGTCGTCGACGACGAGGGCAAGCTCACGATTGCGCCCGTCGGCCGTCTCTGCCTCACCTTCGACCACCGCGCGCTCGACGGTTCGTACGCGGGCGCCTTTGTCGCGCGCGTGAAGGAAATCGTCGAGACACGCGACTGGGCTACCGAGATCTGATCGGTTCGCTCAGAGCCGCTCGGGATCCTCGACGTCGGTTGGCACGCAGTCGCGCGGCGCCGTCACCGGGTTGCAGCGCGCCGGTGTGCCCCCGGGAATCTCGACCGTGTAGTCCGAGAAGTCGGTGTCGGGCTCCATGTAGTCGGTGCTCACGAACTGCGCGCCGCTCGCGAGTGCGGCGTCGCGCATCGTCGTGTCGTTCGACCGCGACTGAATCGTGTCGGCGTCGGCCCGGGTGCGGACGAGCATGTTGGCGTCGAGCGCGGCCCGGATGGCGTCCGCGTCGTCGACGGGATTGTTGAGCTTCGCGAACGCGGCATCGGGCTCGCCCGGACTCGACGGGGTGAACAGCACCCGCCCTTCGAGCGACGGTGCGTTGGTGCGGTAGACGTCGCGCAGCCCGCCGTTGTCGAGACCGAACATGACCTTGCCTCGTACGGCACCGAGTGTCGGCCAACCGTCGGTGCGCACGGCTTCGCCCAGCGTCGCGAACTCGCCGCGTACGTCGTCGGGCGTGACCAGCCGCTCGGGGTCGAGCACGGCGCGGATCTCGGCGTCGAGCGCATCGAACATTGCGGGCGTGACTTCGACATCTTTCATCTCGAGCAACACCATGATCGGCAGGTGCCCGGGGTTCGCGGCCGACCACGAGTCGATCTCTTCGAGACACGACGTCAGCGTCGGGCACGTTGCCTGGGTGTCGATGCTCGCCTGGTGGATCACTTTGTAGCCGGGTTCGAGCAGGCGCGGGTCGGTTTCGCCCGCGAGCCCGAGTGTGGTCAAGAGCCCGGGGTCGGCGTACCGGCCACCGTCCGGGTCCGCGTACACGTCGAGTTCGATCTGGCGGACGCCGAGTTCGTCGAACTGCTCGGGCAACGGCCGGTGCCCGTATTCGAGCCCCGCGGCCGACGCCGCGTTCACTCCCGCGATCGCAGCGAGCACTTCGGGCGGCGGTTGCACGTGATAGCTGTTGTGCGACCCGAGCGTCTGCACTTGGTGGAGGCGAAGTGCATCGTCGAGCCGGTGCACCGTGACGGGCACGGTGGTCGTGGTCGATTCGTCGACCGGTTCGGACGCGTCGTCGTCACCACCGCTGCACGAAACCGCGAACACCAGCGCGAGCGCAGCGGCGGCCTGCTGGAGCCGCACGGTGGAGGATGCTACGCAGTCGCGATGGTCACGCCGCATCGGCCTCTAGGATCAGCGTGATGAAGGTCCGCGTCGATCCCGATCTGTGTGTTGGCCACGGCCGCTGCTACGTGCTCGCCCCGGACGTGTTCGCACCCGACGACTTCGGGCACTGCGAGGTCATCGCGCCCGAGGTGGAAGGTGCCCGGGCCGATCAGGCCCGCATCGGCGCGGAGAACTGCCCCGAACGCGCCATCGTCGCCGAGTGAGGAGATCCTCGTGAAGGATGTCCTGGGCTACGAGGGCAAGCGAATCATCGTCTCGGGCGCGGCGTCGGGCATGGGCGCCGCGACGACCGCGATCCTGGTCGACCTGGGTGCCGAAGTGCACGCGCTCGACATCAAGAAGCCGGACATGAGCGGGCTCGCCAGCTTCACCGAGTGCGACCTCCGCGATCCCGAGCAGATCGACGCGGCGATCAATCGCATCGGCAAGATCGTCAACAACCTCTTCAACTGTGCCGGTCTGCCCAACACGTTCCCCGGGCTCGACGTGATGCTCGTGAATTTCTGCGGGCTGCGTCACCTCACCGAGCAGGTCATCCCGATGATGCCCGAAGGTTCCGCGATCGCGAGCATCTCGTCCACGGCGGGTATCGGATGGATCCCCAACCTCCCGACGTTGCTGCCGCTGATAACCAGCGCGGACTTCGCCGCGGCACGGGCATGGTGCGAAGAGGACCCGGCCCGCATCGCGAACGCCTACGGAACGTCGAAGGAAGCGATCAACGCGTACACGGCGTACCGCTCACACGCGCTCGCACAACAAGGCATTCGCATCAACTGCCTCAACCCGGGCCCCACCGACACGCCGATGATGCCCGAGTTCGAGAAGGCCAACGGCAAGGCGTTCATGGACAACTTCCCGATCCCGCTCGGACGGCACGCGACCGCGGCCGAGCAGGCGTGGCCACTCGTGTTCCTTGGCAGCCCGCGTGCGTCGTTCGTGACCGGCATCGCGCTCGACGCCGACGGCGGCTTCGTCGGTTCCCTGTACACGGGTCAAGTCGACTTCGATCTGCGGATGCCCCCGAGCGGCTGATCCGCTCCAACTGGCGTCACTCAGGCAGACGGCGCCTGCCTCAGGTACGCCAGTTGTGATTTGGGGCTCCGGTCGGCAAAGATAGAACACGTTCTAGAACTAGGGGAGCGGTATGTACGTCGGGCTTTCGAAGGAACAAGAGGCGCTGCGCGACGAACTGCGCGCCTACTACGAGCAACTGCTCACCCCCGAGATCGAAGACCAGATGCGCGAAGGCGAAGGCATCGGTCAGGCATCGAAGGACACGTGGAAGAAAATGGCGTCCGACGGCTGGTCCGGCGTCGGCTGGCCCAAGGAGTGGGGCGGCAAGGGCCTCACACCCATCGAGCAGTTCGTGTTCTTCGACGAGTCGATGCGCGCGGGTGCGCCGGTGCCGATGCTCACGATCAACTCGGTCGCGCCGACGATCATGCGGTACGGCAGCGAGGAGCAGAAACAGTTCTACGTGCCGAAGATCCTCGCGGGCGAGATCCACTTCGCGATCGGGTACACCGAACCCGACGCGGGCACCGACCTCGCGTCGCTCAAGACCGAAGCGGTGCGCGACGGCGACGAATACATCATCAACGGCCAGAAGGTGTTCACGAGTCTCGCGACCGGTTCCGACTACGTGTGGCTCGCGGTGCGCACGAACAAAGAGGTCAAAAAGCACAAGGGCATCTCGATCATCATCGTGCCCACCGATACCCCCGGCTTCAGCGCCGTGCCGATCGACAACTTCGGCGGCCTGAACACGACCACGACGTACTACGAAGACGTGCGCGTGCCGGCGGGCAACCTGGTCGGCGGCGAGAACGAGGGCTGGAGCCTCATCACCAACCAGCTCAACCACGAGCGAGTCACGCTGTGTTCGTCGGGTGTGATCGAGCGCGTGCTCGGCGACGTACGCCGGTGGGCGCAGGACACCAAGCTGGCCGACGGCCGCCGGGTCATCGACCAGGAGTGGGTGCAGGTCAACCTGGGCAAGGTGCACGCCAAGCTCGAGTTCCTGCGCATCGCCAACTGGCGGGTCGCGTGGCTCGCGCAGAGCGGCGCACCGCTGAACCCGGCCGACGCGTCGGTCATCAAGGTGTTCGGCACCGAGTTCTACATGGAAGCGGCCCGCCTGCTCATGGAGATCATGGGCGACGCGGCCACGTTGTCACTCGATTCCCCCGGCGCCGTGCTGCGGGGCCGGGTCGAGCGGCTGTTGCGCTCGATGCACATCCTCACGTTCGGCGGTGGCACGAACGAGATGCAGCGTGACCTGATCGCGATCTTCGGGCTCGGCATGCCCGGAAGCCCGCGCTGAGCGTAAGGAACACATCGTGGACTTCTCACTCACCGAATCGCAAGAGGAACTGCGCGGCCTTGCGGCGCGCATCCTCGAAGACCGCATGTCGCTGACGCACCTGAAAGAACGCGACAACTCCGACGACTGGTACGACCGCGACACCTGGGCCGAGTTCGCCAAGGCGAACCTGCTCGGCATCGCGTTCCCCGAATCGGTCGGCGGGCTCGGCTTCGGCTTCCTCGACCTGTGCCTCGTGCTGCGCGAGGTCGGCGGCAACGTCGCGCCGCTCCCGGCCGTCGCGGCGCTCGTCTCCGGCGGACTCCCGATCGCCCGGTTCGGAAGCGACGCCCAACAGGCGGTGCTCTCGAAGCTGATCTCCGGCGACGTGATCCTCACCGCCGCCCTCGTCGAACTCGGAGCCGATCCGTTGCAGCCCGCGACGACCGCGACGAAAGACGGCGACAGCTGGCGTATCACCGGCACCAAGTCGAACGTGCCCGCCATGCACGTCGCCGAGAGCGTCTTGATCCCCGCGAGTACGAGTGACGGCGTCGAGGTGTTCATCGTCCCGGCCGGGGCCGCGGGTCTCACCGCGACCAAGCAAGTGACGATGAACCACGAGCCGGTGTTCGAGGTGCAACTGGCCGGCGTCACGGTCGGCGACGACGCCCGCCTCGGCGCGCCGGGTGAGGGCCGCGAGATCCTCGCGTGGACGCTCAACCGCACCACGGTCGCGACGTGCGCCATCATTTCCGGTCTCGCCGAACAGGCGCTGCGCATCACCGCGCAGTACACCTGCGACCGCAAGCAGTTCGACCGCGCCATCGGAACGTTCCAGGCGGTCGGGCAGCGCATGGCCGACTGCTTCATCGACGCGCAGGCGATCGAGCTCACGATGATGTGCGCGGCAACGCACCTCGACGAGGGCCGTGACGACCCGCTCGAAGTCGCGACCGCGAAGTTCTGGGCATCCGACGGCGGCAACCGCATCGGGCACGCGGCGCTGCACATCCACGGCGGCGTCAGCATCGACCTCGACTACGCCATCCACCGGTACTTCCTGTGGCTCAAGCAGTACGAGTTCTCGCTCGGCGCCGCGACCCCGCAAGCGCTCCGCATCGGCAAGATCCTCGCCGAAGAACCCGCGTAACGAGCCGAAATTGCGCCATCTGACGACCGTTTCGGTCGCCGTACGGCGCAATTTCGAACGGGTTAGGAGTTCGCGATCTTGACGAGGGCGCGGACGGGTTCGAGGTCGAACGGCGGGCCGGCCATCACAATGATGTGCTCGGCGCCCGCGTCGAGGTAGGCCTGCCAGTCGTCGACTTCACTCGCGTTGATTGCGACGGTGCGCTCGACCGTGCGCGGGTTGCGGTCGAGGCGGGCGCACCACTCGTTCAGGACCTTGTTCTTCTCGGCGTAGCGTGCCGGTGGGCCGAATGAGTTCCACGCGTCGGCGTGTTCGGCGACGATGCGCAACGTCACCTTCTCGCCCGCGCCACCCACGAGGATCGGCAGGCGCCCGGTCGGCCCGGGTTCCAGCATCGCGAAGCGGTCCATGATCACCGGCAGGGCGGCGTCGAGGTCGCGCAGGCGGCTCGGCGCGGTGCCGAACTCGTAGCCGTATTCGTCGAAGTCGCGCTCGAACCAACCCGACCCGATACCGAGCACGAAGCGGCCGCCGCTCAGGTGATCGATCGTGCGGGCCATGTCGGCCAGCAAGTTCGCGTTGCGGTACGGGTTGCACGTCACGAGCGCACCGATCTGCGCCCGTTCGGTTTCGACCGCCATGGCCCCGAGCAACGTGTACGCCTCGAAGTGTGCGGCATTCGGGTCGCCGTACAGCGGGAAGAAGTGATCCCAGATCCAGATGCTGTCGACACCGAGACCGTCTGCCGCGCGCCACGCGTCGCGCAACGCGGCGACAGTCGTTGCCTGCGGGTGCAACTGCACCCCGACCCGAAATCGACCCATGCCCGGAGGCTACTGATCAATCAGCTCGATGCGACGACCGCCGTCGGCCAGCGTGAGCGTCGCCTGCCCCTTCAACAGCCGTTGCAGCGGCTCGCCGACCAACTCGGCCCGCCAGCCCGACGCGAGCCGGCTGTCGTTGCCTTGGAGCAACTGCGAGAGATCGTGCCGGGTCGCCAGCACCCCGGAGTCGAGCCCCAGTTCGGACGCGCGCTGCGCCAGCCACGCGCCGAGCACGGTGACGGCGGGCGCCAACGACCGGTCGACCTTGTCGGACTCGGGCAGTTGCAACGCGGCCGGGTCGAGGTTCAGGCCCCGATCGACCGCGGCGAGCAATTCGGTCGCGGTTCCGTCTCGCAGGGACCGGGTGTCGAGCCCGCGGACTGTCGACAGCTCGTCGCGCGTCTTCGGCGGCCGGTGGATGATGCCGGTCAGCGCCAGTTCGGACAGGACGTATCGCGGTGGCACGTCGAGGCGCTCGGCGTTGCGCTCGCGCCAGGCCACGACCTCCTGCGCGACACCGCGCGTCTTCCCGCGGAGTTGGCGCGCGCCCTTTGTCTTCCACCACGCCAACTCGGGTTCGGGCCGGGTGCGGATACGTACCCGCCGTTCTTCGCACTCGTCGAGCGCCCATTCGGAGCGCCCGTTTTCGTCGAGGCGTTCGAGGAGCACGTCGTGCAGTGCCAACAGGTGCTCGACGTCGGCGGCCGCGTACGCGCGCTGGTTGTCGTTGAGCGGGCGCCGGGTCCAGTCGGTCAACCGGTCGCCCTTGCCGAGCTTGGCGCCCAACAGCTTCTCGACGAGCAACACGAGCGACGGCGACCCGAGCCCGATGAAACCGGCGGCGATCTGCGTGTCGAAGAGGTGCGTGGGGCCCCGGCCCGTCGCGCGGGCGAGGATCGTCAGGTCCTGTTCCGCGGCGTGGGCGACCATGCATCCCGGTCCGCCGAACACCGCGGCCAGCGGTGTGAGGTCGAGCTGCAGCGGATCGATGAGCGCCAGACCCGTGGGCCACGCGATCTGCACGAGCGCGAGCCGGGGCCAGTAGGTCTTCTCGCCGTGGAACTCCGTGTCGACGGCGTACCGCGGTTCGTGCACCAATTGGGCAACGAGGTCGTCGAGCGCCGCGGGCTCGTCGATCCACGTCGGTTCCATGGCCCCATCCTGCCCCAGAGCGGGCCCTGTGGCAGGACAACGTGGCATTTCCACCGCCCGGAGTGGTCGAGCCGCCACTTGTCTGGTAACAATTGGTAGCGGAGTCGGCCGAAGCGGTGAGCCCCCACCTCTCCGCTCCGGCCGGCT
>JAWXCJ010000169.1:0-10059 GCA_034408875.1 Actinomycetota bacterium | reverse complement strand
CCTCTACCTCACCGACAAGCAGTCGGCCGAGGTGTTCACCGACATCGACGAGGAACTCGTTCTCGGGCTGGCCGCCGCGGCCGGTGTCGCGATCGAGAACGCGCGGCTGTACGAGTATGGCCGGCGCCGCGAGGCCGCGCTCGACGCGATGCGCCAGGTCGCCACGGCACTACTCGCGGGCACCGATTCCCACGAGAGCATCCGGCTCGTCGCGAGCGCGGCGGGCGAGCTCGTCGGGGCCGAAAGCGCGACCATCGCGCTCCCTGACGCGTCGGGCGACTCGATGGTGATCGAGGTCGCGGAGGGACCGCTCGCCACGGATCTGCTCGGCGCCCGGTTCCCGCGCTCGGGGAGTGTTTCCGGCGAGGTGCTCTCCTCGGGCGAGACGGTGATCCTCGAAGACGCGTCCCAGGACTACCACGTCCGTCAGCCCCAGGTGAGCGCGGGCGGTACGGGGCCGGCGATCTTCGTCGCGCTCCGCTCCGGTGGCGGGCCGTTCGGAACCCTCGCGGTCGCGCGCGGCAAGGGTGAGCCCGCGTTCGCGCCGAACGAAATCGAGCTGGTGCAGTCGTTCGCGGCGCAGGCCAGCGTCGTGCTCGAACTCGACCGCAGCCGCCAGCAGGCCCAGAAGCTGACGCTGCTCGAAGACCAAGAGCGCATCGCGCGCGACCTGCATGACACCGTCATCCAGCGGCTGTTCGCGTGCGGCCTGTCGCTCCAGGGTGCGACCCGGTTGATCCTCGACCCCGAGGCGCGCCGCCGCGTCGAAGCGGCGGTCGAAGAACTCGACATCACGGTGCGTCACATTCGTACGGTCATCTTCGACGTCGGAACATCGGCGACATCCGACGAGGGCGGGTTGCGCAACCGCGTCATCGGCATGACCCGGGAAGCGGGCCGGATGTTGGGCTTCGAGCCGAGGGTTGTCTTCGACGGTCCGGTCGATGCCGCGGTGCCCGACCGGATCGCCGACGAGCTGATTGCCAGTTTGCAGGAAGCACTGTCGAACGTCGTGCGCCATGCTGCTGCCAGCCGGGTCGACGTCGAGTTGGCGGTCGGTCAGGAGTTCGTGTTGCGTGTCTCCGACGACGGCATCGGCATTCCGCCCGACGCCGATCCGTCGGGTGGGCACGGGCTCGCGAACCTGCGCGCCCGGGCCGAGCGGCTGCACGGTTCCGTCACGCTCGCGGCCAACGACACCGGCGGGACGTTGCTCGAATGGCGGGTTCCCGCGTCGACCGGTTAACGGCGGCGGAAGCGGCGCTCGAGCGCCCGAGCGGTATCGAGCACGATGACCGAACACGTGACCGCGGCCAGCGCCGCGATCCAGCCCGCCGCGGGGAGCGGCGTCAGTTCGAGCCACGACCGGCTCGACGTGAAGAACATCAGGGCGAGCTGCACGACAATCGACCCACCGACCGCAACGAGCAGGGCCCGGTTGCGCAACGCGCCCCGTTCGAGGGTGAAACGCTGCGCACGCGCGACATATGCGAGGGCCAAGTGCGCGAGCACGAGCGCGAGGAGGAGCTGCGTTCGCTGCGTTGCGGGCGACCACCCTTGCTCGTAGGCGTAACGCCCGCACGCGAGCACGGGCAGCGCGATCGCGAGTGCGGCCACGGCCAGACGCGCGACCCGACGGCGGCCGAGCAGTCGTTGCGCGGGATCGCGCGGCGGGAGGGCAAGCGGGTCGCCGGGCGGGTCGTCGACGCCGAGGGCCAGGGCCGGGAGCCCGTCGGTCACGAGGTTCACCCACAGCAGATGCACCGGCAGGAGGGGCACCGCAAGCTCGGGGAGGAGGAGCATGCCGAACGCGACGACCATGATCTCCGACAGGTTGCCGGTGACGAGGTAGGCGACCAGGTTCGAGAGGTTGCGGTAGATGCGGCGTCCTTCTCGCACCGCGCCGACGATGGTGCCGAGGTCGCCGTTCGTCACCACCAGGTCGGCGGCTTCGCGAGCGACGTCGGTTCCCGCGTCGCCGGCCATCGCGACACCGATATCGGCCCGCCGCAGCGCGGGCGCGTCGTTCACGCCGTCGCCGGTCATGGCGACGACGTCGCCCCGTTCGCGGTGCACTTCGACAAGCTCGACCTTCAGGTCGGGGTCGACGCGGGCCACGATCGAGGCGCGCGCCAGGGCGTCGCGCCGGTCGTCGGGGTCGAGTGCACGCATATCGGCGCCGATCACGGCCGGCTCGCGGTCGAGTCCCGCGGCCTTCGCGATCGTCACGGCGGTGCCGTGATGGTCGCCAGTGACCAATACGAGCCGGATACCGGCGCGCCGGCAGTCGGCGACGGCGGCGGGGGCCGAGTCACGCATTGGGTCGGAGAAGCGCAACAACCCGAGCGGGCGCAGGTTGTCCGCGTCGAGGTCGTCGCTCCGCGCGTCGGCGACGAGCAGCACTCGGTCACCCGCGCTCGTCGCGTCGTGGACGGCGAGCCGGAGTTGTTCGCGTTGCTCGTCGGACACGACGCAGCGCGGAAGAACGGCCTCGGGCGCACCTTTCATCGAGACGATCGGGCCGCCGGGGCCGCCGTGCACGGTGGCCATGTACCGATTCTCGGAGTCGAACGGCCGCTCGTGCACACGCGGCGCGTCCGGCAGTGGGATGCCTGCGACGCGCGCGCCGTCGACGATCGCGTGGTCGATCGGGTCGGAACCGCCGGACAGGGCGTCGTTGCACATCAGCGCGGCGCGCCACAGGTCCGATTGTCGTCCCGCGAGGGCGTCGGTTGCAGTGAGTGCGAGTCGGCCGGTCGTGAGTGTTCCGGTCTTGTCCGTGCAAAGAACGGTGGTGCATCCGAGCGTTTCGATTGCGGCCAGGCGGCGGACGATCGCACCCTTGCGCGCCATACGCTGCGCCCCGAGCGCGAGCGCAACCGTCACCGCGGCCGGCAACCCCTCGGGGATGGCGGCGACGGCGAGCGCCACGCCTGCCAGTACGGCCTCGACGAAGGCGTCGTGCTCGGTCGACCGCAGCGCGGCAACGGGTACAAGGAGCACACCCACGGCGATCGCGAGCACGGCCATCGTCCGGCCGACCTGCTCGAGTTCGCGCTGGATCGGTGGTGTCGGCGGCGGCGTCAACCCCGCCGCGATGCGTCCGAGGCGGCTGCGCGGCCCCGTGTGGGCCACGACGCCGCGACCGTGACCTCGGACGACGAGCGTGCCCGCGTAGGCGTTCGCGTCGGCGTCGATCTCCTTACCCACCGAGAGCGACTCGCCCGTGAGGATCGCCTCGTCGACCGCGAGCGACTGTGCGTCCACGAGGCACATATCAGCGGGGACCCGGTCGCCGGCCGCGATCTCGACCGCGTCGCCCGGCACGAGATCGGCGGCGGGCAGCGTGACCACGACCCCATCGCGCCACACTCGCGCGGTCGGCGCCGTCAGGGCCCGCAGCGCTGCGATCGCACGGTCAGCCCGTTGCTCCTGAGCCGCGCCGACCACCACGTCGAGCGCGACGATCGCCAAAATCGCGATGCCTTCCTTCAGGTCGCGCAAGATCACGATCGCGGTGACGGCCGCGGCCAGCAGCAGGAGCACCAGCGGATGGCGGAGTTGCGTGACCGCCCGGCGAATCAGCCCGGGCGAGCGACGTTCGGGCAGTTCGTTGGGTCCGATCGCCCGGCGAAGAGCGCTCGCCCCGCTGGTGGTCAGACCGATGCCCGAGGCCGGTGCGGTCTTTGCGGTCATCGCCGTCATCCCGGGCGAGTGTTCACGCCACGCTCCAGATCGCGCGTGCGGCGTCCTCGGTCTCGCCGGCGATGCTGCCGTTGCGCAAACCGACCAGCACGGCCAAGTCGGTGTACACGCGGTTCTCGGCCTGGTCGAACACGACCGAGCGCGACCCGTCGATCACCTCGGCGGCGACCTCGTCGTCGCGGTGGGCGGGAAGGCGGTGCATGAAGATCGCATGCGGGGCAGCCCCGGCCATGAGTGCCGCGTCGACTCGGTAGGGCGCCAATGCCCTGGCCCGGGCGACACGCTCGGCTTCGGACATGCCCGCGGCCCGCCACGCGCCGGTGTAGACGGCGTCCGCGCGCTCGACAGCGCGCCCAGGGTCGTTCACGACCTCGACGTGCGCGCTGTTGTCCCGCGCCACTCGTTGGGCCGTCAGCACGACTTCGGCGTCCGGTTCGTAGCCCGGCGGTGTCGCGATCGCGAACTCGATACCCGCCAGCGCACACCCTTCCATCAGGCTGTGCGCGACGCTGTTGGCGGGCCCCACGTACGCGACCTTCAAGCCGGGGAGGACGCCGAACCGCTCCTGGAGCGTCAGCAGGTCGGCCAGCGCCTGGCACGGGTTATGCATGTCGGACTGGGCGTTGACGACCGGAATGGTTGCTGCTGCCGCGAGGCGGCGGACGTCGGCGTCGGCGGCGGTACCGATGACGAACGCGGCCGCGTAGCGGCTGACCGCGCGGGCGGTGTCCTCGATCAGCTCGTCGCTTCCCAGCCCGAACTCGAGTGGCCCGAGGACTTCGGCGATCCCGCCGAGGCGCGTGATTGCCGAGCCGAACGACAACCGGGCGCGTGTTCTCGGTTGCTCGAAGGCGCACGCGACGGTGTCGCCCAGATAGACCTCACGCCACGTGTGCGGGTCGCGTTTCGCGGCCGCGGCGATGTTGAGGAGTCGGGCCAGGCCGGGCCGACTCAGGTCGACGACGCGCAGAAGATCTTTCATTGATCCCACTTTCATTGCCACGGGCCGGTTCAGCATCCCGTGTGCGCCCAGAGGGTGGCAGGGCCGAAGGACCCGGTGCCCAAGCCATTCGCCCCCTCGATGCCGGGCCGGGACCTTCGACCCTGGCCGCGGAACCGACGCCCCGGGGATCATCGGGGGAGAAAGCGCACAACGCGCGCTACGAGGGAGGCATCCATGCGAGCGAGTGTCGGCGACCGGCTCGTCATCAAGGGTCACCATGTCGGTGAACCCGACCGTGACGCGGAGATCCTCGAAGTGGAGGGCGCAGACGGAGCCCCGCCGTGGCGCGTCCGCTGGTCGGACGACGGCCACGAAGGCCTGTTCTTTCCCGGCAACGACGCGGTGATCGAGCATTTTCCCCGTCGTGCCCCACGCAAACGGTGAGGCCGACGTCGTAACCCTGCGAGCGGCAGGCGGGAACGTCGCTTCCCGTACTCTCGGGCTCACGGCAGGCGAGGTGGCCGCGCGCCTCGCGCGCGGGTGTGCTGGCGTTCGTCGCCGGGCTCCCGCAACTCGGCGTCGCGATCTTCGTCGTCATCGTCTTCAACGGCGTATTCGCTTTCGCGCAGCAGTACCGCGCCGAACACGCCGCCGAACGGCTGCGCGACCTCCTCCCGCGGCGCGCCACCGTGTTACGCGACGGCCGCCGCTTCGAAATCGACGCGGCCGAACTCGTCGTCGACGACCTGGTCGCGCTCGATCCCGGCGACCGGGTGTCGGCCGACTTGCGAGTCGTCGAGAGCCACGACTGCCGCGTCGACACGTCGATGCTGACCGGCGAGAGCATCCCGAGCACCGTCGAACCGGGATCGCTCGTGTCCGCCGGAACGTTCGTCGTCGAAGGGGAGGCGACGGCAGTCGTCGAAGCGATCGGCTCGGCGACCCGTATCGCGGGACTCGCCGAGCTCACGCGCACGACCGTGCGGCCCTCCGGTCCGCTCGCCAACGAACTCACCCGCGTCGTGCGCACGATGGCAGCGATTGCAGTCGGTGTGGGTGTGTCGTTCTTCGTGTTGTCGCTCCTCGTCGGCATGCCCACGAGCGACGGGTTCGTGTTCGCGATCGGTGTGACGGTTGCGCTCGTCCCCGAGGGCCTCCTCCCGACGGTGACGCTTTCGCTGGCGATCGGCGCGCAGCGCATGGCGGGCCGCCAAGCACTCGTCCGGCGGCTCGAAGCCGTGGAGACGCTCGGGTCCACGACGTTCATCTGCACGGACAAGACGGGAACGCTGACCGAAAACCGGATGGCGGTCGTCGAAGCGTGGACACCTTCGGGTGGCGCGCGCATCGACGGATCGGGATACGACCCGACCGCGACGATCGACGCGCGGCCACTGGTGCGCGACGCGCTCGAGGTGGCCGCCCGGACGGCGCTGCGATGCTCGAACGGCCGCGTCGTCGAGCGCGACGGCGAGTGGGTTGCGCAGGGAGACCCGATGGAAGCCGCCGTGCACGCCCTGGCCCTGCGTTCCGGTGTCGACGAAGCCGAGGCCGAGGCGCAGCACCCGGTAGTCAGGCGGTTTCCGTTCGACCCGAGGCGGAGGCGTATGGCGGTCGTCACCCCCGGCGAGGTACTCGTGAAGGGTGCCCCAGACGCGGTGATCCCGTGTTGCACGAACTCGGGGAATGCCGAGGCAGCCGTGGCCGCGCTGGCGGCAAAGGGCCTGCGCGTTCTGGCCATCGCGCGCCGCGACCTCGACGGCCCGGTGCCGCCCGATGCCACCACGGCCGAACGAGGACTCACACTGCTTGCATTGCTCGGGCTCGAAGACCCGCCCCGCCGCCATGCCGCCGCCGCGATCGCGGCGTGCCGGCGGGCCGGAATGAAGGTGGCGATGGTGACGGGCGACCACCCCGCAACCGCGGCGGCAATCGCAGAGCAGGTCGGCTTGTCAACCGCGTCGACGCTCGTGGTCGAGGGCGACGACCTACCTGCCGACGACGCGCGGTTCGGGGCATTGATCGACCGCGACGGGATCGTGCTGGCGCGGATCACACCCGAACAGAAGCTGCGCATCGCGGCCACGTTGCGAGCCCGCGGCCATGTCGTGGCGATGACCGGCGACGGCGTCAACGACGGCCCCGCCCTGCAGGAAGCCGACATCGGAATTGCGATGGGCCACTCCGGAACCGACGTCGCCCGCGAAGCCGCCGATCTCGTCCTCCTCGACGACGACTTCGCGACGATCGTCGTCGCGATCGAGCAGGGTCGGGCCACGTACGCGAACGTGCGCCGCTTTCTCACGTACCACCTGACCGACAACGTGGCCGAGCTGACGCCCTTCGTCGTGTGGGCATTGTCGGGTGGCCGGTTCCCGCTTGCCATCGGCGTGCTCCAGGTGCTCGCGCTCGACATCGGTACCGACACACTTCCGGCGGTCGCGCTCGGCGCGGAGCCGCCCAGTGCGCACGTGCTGGAACGCCCGCCGTCACGCGGGCGGCTCCTCGACCGCTCGGTGTTGCGCCGGGCGTTCGGTGTCCTCGGTCCCGCGGAAGCGGCCGCGTCGATGCTCGCGTTCCTCGCCACCATGTTCGCGGGAGGGTGGCGACCGGGCGAAACCTTCCCCGAGGGTTCGCTGCTCGCGCAGGCGTCGGGCGCCGCCTTCACTGCGATTGTGCTCGGGCAGATGGCCAACGCGTTCGCGTGCCGGAGCCAGGTGCGCTCGCCGTTCGCGATGAACTGGCGGACCAACCGGTTCCTGCTCGTCGCGGTGGCCGTCGAGCTTCTCACGCTCGCGGTGTTCCTGTGGGTGCCGCTCTTCGCCGATCTTCTCGACCACGCACCGCCCGGCGTCGTGGGTTGGCTGTTCGCGCTCGTTGCTCCGGTGGCGGTGCTCACGGTCGATGCGCTCGACAAGCGCGGGGCGCTCCGGCGCCGCACCGAATGACCCGGTCGAAGGGGACGTTCGCCCCTGCCCCCCGGGGGCTCTGGGCCCGACAATCAGGGGGAAGGCGAAGGAGGCAGCCATGACGCATTACCACGACGTCCTCAAGGACTTGCGGGAGCCCGCACGATCGCTCCGCAAGGCCGCCCCCGAAGTGTTCGCGGCGTTCGGCGACCTGCATCAGCGGGCCGTTGCCGAGGGCGAGGTTCCGGTCCGGCTGAAGGAAGCGGCCGCGCTGGCGATCGCGGTGGTCAAGCACTGCGACGGCTGCATCGCACACCATGCCCGCGCCGCGGCCCGCGCCGGCGCGACACCGGGTGAGGTCGCCGAAATGCTCGGCCTGGCGTTGCTCATGGACGGCGGCCCCGCGACGACGTGGGCGCCGCGTGCATGGGACGCGTTCTGCGAGTTCAGTGAGGAATTCGCCCGGCCCGAGATCGGAGCTGTGTCGTGACCGCCACGACTGCGTTGTTCGCGGTGCTCGCGCTGTGGCTGCTCATCGGCGTCGGCTGCTCCTTCGTCATGGCCCGGCGCGGGCACGATCCCTGGTCCTGGGGCGCGCTCGGCGCACTCTTCGGACCTCTCATCGTCCCCGTTGCCCTGTCGGTGTCGCGGCGGGACCGCGTGCTCGCGACCGATGTGCGCATCACCCACACGGGAGTTCCCGGACCGGGTGACGTGTCCGTCCTCGTCGGGGTCGACGGGTCGGCCGATGCCGAAGATGCCGCGTGCGCCACCGTCCGCCTGTTCGGTGATCGCCTCGGGCGAGTCGTGATCGCGACCGTGCTCGACTACGACGCGGCGGCAACCGAACACCACACCGAAGCCGGCATCTACATGGTCGAGGCCAAGCGCGTGCTCGACGACGTCGCCGAAGTGTTCACCGGACTCGACCCCGATCGGGTCGTCCTGACCGGCCGGCCTGCCGACGCGCTGCTCGCGTACGCGCGCGAGCACGACGTCGACCTCGTCGTCGTCGGTGCCCGCGGGCGTGGCCTCAGCAAGTCCGTGCTCGGCAGCGTGGTCGAACGCGTCGTGCGCCAACCTGACATCCCGGTTCTCGTGGGCGGTGTGCCCGACGCGTCCGCAAGGAGGTGACAGGCATGGCCGATGCTCGTCCGCCGTCCGTCGCATGGTTCGAGGAACTCGCCGTCGGCGACGTCGCCAGTGCCGGTGGCAAGGGCGCCAACCTGGGCGAGCTGACGCGCGCCGGGCTGCGCGTCCCGCGTGGGTTCGTCGTCACCGCCGCCGCATACCTCGATGCGATGGAGCAGGCAGACATGCGCGCGACGCTGGCGGTCGGCGGCCGCGGCCTCGCGGTGGACGATGCCGACGGACTCGCAGCGGAAAGCGAACGACTCCAGACGATCGTCCACAAGGCGGGTCTCCCTCCGACGCTTCGCCGCCAGGTCGTCGACGCGTACGGCCGCCTCGGTGGTGGCCGGGTCGCGGTGCGTTCGTCGGCTACGGCCGAAGACACGGCCGACGCGTCGTTCGCGGGCATGAACCAGACGTTCACAAACGTCGAGGGCGAAGACGAGCTTCTGGCCCGCATTGTCGAGTGCTGGGCCTCGCTGTTCGGCGCGCGCGTCGTGTCGTACCGCGCCGCGCGCGGAATGACCGATGAGCCCGCGATCGCGGTGATCGTGCAGGAGATGGTGGCTTCCGAGCGCAGCGGCGTGATGTTCACCGCCGATCCGTCGACCGCGGCTCGTGACCGCATCGTGATCGAAGGTGCGTTCGGACTCGGTGAGGTCGTCGTCGGTGGCCAGGTCGAACCCGACACGTACATCGTGCACAAGTCCGGGCCGGCAGTGCTCGACCGGCGGATCGGCGTCAAGACCCACGCAGTGTTCACCGACCCGGACGGCGGCGAGTCCACGGTCACCTTCACTCCCGAACAAGCGACGCGCGAGGTGTTGACCGACGACGAGGTGCTCGCGTTGGCTCGGATCGGTTTGGAGATCGAACAGCATTACGAATCCCCGCAGGACGTCGAGTGGGCCATGGCCGGTTCCGACGTGTACGTGTTGCAGTCGCGCCCGATCACGACGTTCGGTGGGCCGAACGCGGCGGCCGCACCCGAGGTCGCAGCCGAGGTGATCGTCCGCGGGATGGGCGCGTCACCCGGTGTCGCCGTCGGTCCGGTGCGCGTACTGCACGCGCCCGACGATGCGGCCGCGTTCGTCGACGGCGAGATCATCGTTGCGCCCATGACGAATCCGGACTGGGTGCCGCTGCTGCGCCGAGCCGGGGCGCTCGTGACCGACGGTGGCGGTATGACGTGCCACGCCGCGATCGTGAGCCGCGAACTGGGTGTTCCGTGCGTCGTGGGCACGCGCCGCGCGACCGCAGAACTCCATGACGGTCAGGTCGTGACGGTCGACGGCGCCAAGGGTGTTGTGCTCGCCGGCGCGCAGCACCCGGTCGTCGAGACCCGCGCAGCGGCCCCGGCCGCAGCGATTG
>JAWXCJ010000168.1:0-7271 GCA_034408875.1 Actinomycetota bacterium | reverse complement strand
TCCGAACCGGTGAACCACGGTTGGTTGTGCGACAAGGGTCGCTACGGCATCGAGTGGGTGCATTCGGACGACCGCGTCCTCGACCCGCACGTGCGGGTCTCGGGCGAACTGCACGAGGCGTCGTGGCCCGAAGCACTCGACATCGTCACCGAGGAAATCCAGCGGGTCCTCAATGCGCACGGGCCGACCGCAGTCGCGGTGCTCGGTGGCGCACGTGGTACCAACGAAGACGCCTACGCGTGGGCGCGGTTGGCGAAGGGCGTGATCGGCACCGACAGCGTCGACTGCCAGCTCGGCGACGGCCTTCCCGCCGAAGTCGTGCTCGGCTTGCCGCGAGCGGAGATCGCCGACATCGACACCGCGGTGGCCGTGGTGCTCCTGGCCGACGTCGAAGATTCGCTGCCGGTATTGCACCTGCGCATCCGGCGCGCCGTCGTCGAACTCGGCGTGCCCCTTGTCGACCTCGCGCCGGTAGCGCACAAGCTCACCGAGTTCGCGGCCCTGAGCGAGCGGCTCGTGCCGGGCGAACAACACCAGGCCGCCGAGTTCCTCCGCACGCGCCTCGCCGAGGTCGCGTCCGGCCGTGAAGGCTCGGTCGTCGTCGTCCTCGGGCGGGGGTCGGTCGGCGAGTCGTCGGCCGGAGTCGTGCGCTGCGCCGCCGCGCTGGCCGAGCTGCCGAACGTGCGGTTCCTGTCGGGCCTGCGGCGCGGCAACGTGCACGGTGCGCTCGACGCCGGGCTCGCGCCCGGATTTCTGCCCGGACGCGTCGCGGCCGCCGCGGCCGGCGAGTGGTTCTCGAACCGCTGGGGCTCGGTTCCCGCGACAACCGGGTCGGACGCGACCGCAATTCTCCAGGCCGCCGCCGACGGCAATGTCCACGTCCTGGTGCTCCTCGGCGCCGACCCGGTCAACGACTTCCCCGACGCGGCGCTCGCCCAGCGCGCGATCGACGGCGTCCCGTTCGTCGTCGCGGTCGACGCGTTCCACACCGCGTCGACCCAGCGCGCCGACGTGTTCCTGCCCTGCACCCTGTGGGGCGAGAAGGCCGGGCACACCACCAACATCGAAGGGCGCGTGCAGCGCGTCAGCCGCCGCGTCGCACCCGAAGGCACCGCGATGGACGACTGGCGGATCGCCACCGAACTCGCGCTGCGGCTCGGCTCCGACTTCGATTTTGCAACGGTCGACGAAGTCACCGACGAGATCGCGTCGTTGTCACCGGCGCATATCGGGGTGACCGCCGCCCTGCTGCGGCGGGCGCGCGACGGCGTTGTCTTGCCGCTGCGCGACCACGCGGGCGAGATCATCGTGCGTGCGGGCGAACTCTCGATCCTCGCCGACGACGGCGCGACCTTGTCGTGGGATCCGATCAGGGTCGAGGGGGCCGAGCCGGACGCCGGTGAAGTGGAGCCCGCGGAAGCGCCGCCTGAAGCGCCCGCGCCGTACGTGTGGGACCGCGCGACGCCGGCCGCGGGCGCCCCCGGGCGCGACGGTTACGCGCTACGGCTCGTCGTCGGTCGGACGCTCTACGACAACGGCGTCGCGGCGTCGCACACCGACGTGTTCGCGCCGTTGCGGCGCACCGCCGACCTGCGCGTGAGCCCGTCGGACTTTGCCCGGCTCGGTGTCGAGCGGGGCGCGCACGTGCGTATCACGTCGGCGCAGTCGACGATCTCGCTGCCGGTCCACGCGGACACGGCGGTGCCGGTCGGCGTCGCCGTTATCCCGTTCACTGCCGATACTGACGGTGCAGCCATGCTGATCGACGCGACGGCACCCGTCACCGACGTGCGCGTGGAGACGCGATCATGATCGGGCAGCTTGATCCCCTCTACAACAGCGGCGACATCACGTGGTCGGTGTTCGGCGTGGTGGCCATCAAGGTCGTTGCCGCGTTCGTGATCCTGCTCGTGTCGGTGATGCTCTACATCTGGGGCATGCGCAAAGTCATCGCCGACATGCAGAACCGCATCGGTCCCAACCGGGCCGGGCCCTACGGCGTCCTTCAGACCCTCGCCGACGGCATCAAGCTGTTCTTCAAAGAACAGTCGATCCCGTCCAGCGCCGATCGCTCGGTGTTCCGGCTCGCGCCCTACCTTTCGATCCTTCCGGCGTTCTTGATGTTCTGCATCATCCCGATCGGTGGGCAGGTGTCGATCCTCGGCCACCAGACGTACCTGCAGGTGATGGAACTTCCGGTCGGCGCGTTGTGGATCCTCGCGATGTCGGGCGTCGGCGTGTACGGCATCATGCTCGCCGGGTGGTCGTCGGGCTCGAAGTACCCGCTGCTCGGCTCCGTGCGCGCGACCGCGCAGCTGCTGTCGTACGAAGCCGCGTTCGGGCTCGCGATCCTCGGCGTGCTCATCCAGGCCGGAACCCTCTCGACGAGGGCGATCGTGAACGAGCAGTACGACACGTCGTGGCACGCGATGTTCACCGATGCCTATTGGCTGCCCGCGCTCCTGCCGTTCGTCATCTTCCTGATCGCGGCGCTGGCGGAAACGAACCACCCGCCGTTCGACCTCGTCGAAGCCGAGCAGGAACTCGTCGGCGGATTCAACACCGAGTACACGGGCATCCGCTTCGCGATCTTCTTCCTCGCCGAGTTCATGAACGTGATCACGATGTCGGCGGTCGCCGTCACACTGTTTCTCGGCGGTCCGTCCGGGCCACTGCTCGGCTTCCTCGACGCCGACAACTGGATCAATACGTGGATCATGCCGATGTTCTGGTTCACGGTGAAGGTGCTGGCGCTGCTCTTCGCGACGGTCTGGGTGCGCGCGTCGATGCCGCGCATGCGCTACGACAAGTTGATGGCGCTCGGCTGGAAATGGCTCATCGAGACGGCGCTGATCTGGGCCATCGTCTCGGCCGCGTTCATCTACGTGAACGAGCAGGACTACAGCACGACCAAGACCATCGGCATCGACCTCGGCATCGTGGCCGGCGCGGGGCTGGCCGCGCTGGTGCTGTACCTCGCGGTGCCGAAGCCGGGCGAGAAGATCGAGGAGTTCCGCTGATGGGTCGCCTCTCCGGATTCGGCGTGACGTTCAAGCAGATGTTCAAGCCGCGCGTCACGACGCAGTACCCGAAAGAGAAAGTCGACGGTCCCGAGCGCCGCCACGGCCGCCATGTCCTCAATCGTTACGAGGACGGCATGGAGAAGTGCATCGGCTGCGAGTTGTGCGCGGGCGTATGCCCGGCCCGCTGTATCTACGTGCGCGGCGCCGACAACCTGGTCGACGAACCGGTGTCGCCGGGCGAGCGGTACGGGTTCGTCTACGAGATCAACTATCTGCGCTGTATCCACTGCGACCTGTGCGTCGAGGCGTGCCCGACCGAGGCGATCACCGAGACGAAGCTGTTCGAGTTCTCGTTCACGAACCGCAACGACGCGATCTACACGAAGACCGAACTGTTGGTCGACGACGAGGGCCACGCGCAGCGCCAGCCGTGGGAACTGTGGTTCGGTCCCGAGGACGAGCACACGAGCGAGTGGATGCGGGCGACTTCGTCCTCGGGGTCGGCCGCGTACGAGGGCCGTGTCAACTGGTCGGGCGAGTTGGGCTTCGGCGTCCGGAAACCCCGAAAGTCGCAGCCCTGATGGAAGCCGTCATCTTCTTCGTGGGTGCCGCCGCGGCTCTTGCCGGAGCGCTGGGCGTGATCGCGGCCCGGAACCCGGTGCACTCCGCGCTGTTTCTGCTCATGACGCTCGTGTCGATGTCGGTGTTCTTCCTGCTGCTCGAAGCCGACCTTGTCGCCATCATCCAGATCGTCGTGTACGCGAGCGCGATCGTCGTGCTCTTCATCTTTGTCATCACCCTGCTCGGTGTGGACGAGAAGGAAGCGCGCATCGAACCGTTGCGGTTCCAGCGGCCGCTCGCGATCGGATTCGGCGCGCTGCTGTTCGCACAGATCGTCGTCATCGCCGGGAACGACTGGGCGACGGGGCAGCGGTCGGTCGTCGGCCCGCTCGACGACGACGAGCGTTCGGGGAATGTACGCCGGGTCGCGGAGACGCTGTTCACCGAGTACATCTGGGCGTTCGAGATCACCGCGGTACTGCTCGTGATCGCGGTCGTCGGTGGCGTCATTCTCGCCCGCCGCAGCGGCCACCGCCCGAGCGCGGAGGCCTCAAATGCCTGAGATCGAAATACCTGAGATCACCGCGAGCTACTACCTGATCCTTGCCGCGCTGCTCTTCACCATCGGTGCGGTCGGACTCCTCCTGCGCCGTAACACGCTGGTGATGTTCATGTGCATCGAGCTGATGCTCAACGCCGCCAACCTCACCTTTGTCACCTTCGCCAAGGAACTCGACGACATCGGCGGGCAGGTGATCGTGTTCTTCACCCTCGTCGTGGCGGCGGCCGAAGTGGCCGTCGGACTCGCGATCATCGTCGCGATCTTCCGCCGCCGACCCGACGTCACCGCCGACGACATCAACCTGCTCAAGGGCTAATCCTTGTCCACGACCGACCTGCTCGAACTCAGCTGGATCATCCCCGCCCTGCCCGCCGCAGGCGCGGTGATCTTGTTGTTGTTCGGGAAGCGCATCGGTGAGCCGAAGTCGGGCTGGCTCGCGACGATCGTGATGACGCTGGCATTCCTGGCGTCGGCCGCGACGCTGGGCGCCCTGTACTCGCTCGACGAAGACAAACGCCAAGTTGTCGGCGACGGGTTCACGTGGATGGAAGCCGGCGGGCTGAAGGTCGACTTCCGCTTCCTCGTCGATCCGCTGTCGGTCACGATGATCCTGTTCATCACCGGCGTCGGCGCGCTCATTCACCTGTACGCGATCGGGTACATGCACGGCGACCCGCGCTTCAGCCGGTTCTTCGCGTACATGAACCTGTTCGCGGCCTCGATGCTCGTGCTCGTGCTCGGCTCGAACTACCTCGTCACGTTCATGGGCTGGGAGGGCGTCGGGCTCTGCTCGTACCTGCTCATCTCGTTCTGGTTCGAACGCAACTCGGCCGCGGTCGCGGGTAAGAAGGCGTTCATCACCAACCGGGTCGGCGACGTCGGCTTCATGATCGCGATGTTCCTGATCTTCTCGAAGTTCGGGAGCCTCGACTATTTCGGTGACCGCGGCGTCCTCCACGAGGCCGGGTTGCTCCCCAACGTGACGGCGACGGCGATCGCCCTGTTGTTGTTCGTCGGCGCGATCGGCAAGAGCGCGCAACTCCCGCTGCACTTCTGGTTGCCCGACGCCATGGAAGGCCCGACGCCGGTTTCTGCACTCATCCACGCCGCCACCATGGTCACGGCCGGCGTGTTCCTGATGGTGCGTTCGGCGGCGTTCCTCGAAGTGTCCGCCGACGCCGGGATGATCGTCGCGTGGGTCGGCGCGGCTACTGCGTTGTTCGCGGCAACGGTCGCCGTGATGCAGAACGACATCAAGCGCGTCCTCGCGTACTCCACGATCAGCCAACTCGGCTACATGTTCCTCGGCGTGGGCATCGGCGCGTACGAAGCCGCGATCTTCTTGATGATCGCCCACGCGTTCTTCAAGGCGCTGCTGTTCCTCGGTTCGGGCTCGGTCATCCACGGGATGCACGGCGAACAGAACATGCGGCTGATGGGTGGCCTGAAGAAGTGGATGCCCGTCACCGCGGGCACGTTCATCGTCGGCTGGCTCGCGATCGCCGGCGTGTTCCCGTTCGCGGGCTTCTGGTCGAAGGACGAGATCCTCGCCAAGGCCTGGTTCAACGACAGCTACGCGTTGTGGGCCGTGGGCACCTTCACCGCGCTGCTCACCGCGTTCTACATGACCCGCCAGGTGTGGTTGGTCTTCTACGGGCCCGAACGCCGGCGCGACGCGGGTATCCACGAGCCCCACGAGTCACCGCCCACGATGACAGCGCCGCTGTTCGCGCTCGCGTTCCTGTCGATCGTCGGCGGCATCATGAACCTGCCGTTCGGAAAGCAAAACCTCGAGGTGCTGACCGAGTGGCTGGCACCCGTCACCGAAGCCGCGCGTCGCGCACCCGAACTCGGTGGGTTGGAGGCGGGCCACGCGATTCACCCGACGTCGTTCGTGGCCGGGCTGATTCTCTCGCTGATCGCCCTCACGGTCGCGATCGTCGGCATCCTCGTCGGGCGCGCCGTGTACAAGAAGGGCCTCACCGACGAAGGGAACGACCCCACCGAGGTTCGCATCGGCGGCTTCGCCAAGGTCCTCGCCAACGCGTATTACATCGACGCCGCGCTGGCGTGGGTCGTCGGCAGGCCGGCGACAATCTTCGCCCGTTTCCTCAGCGACGGCGTCGACCGGCGTGGGATCGACGGCGCAGTCAACGGCGTCGGCGTGCTGTTCCAACACGCCGGTGGTGGCTTGCGCCGACTCCAAACCGGCCTGGTCCGCAACTACGCGCTCGGCATCGTGATCGGCACCGTCGCACTCCTCGCGTACGTGTTGGTCCGCACCACATGACCGACTTCCCGACCCTCACCGCGCTGATCGTGCTGCCGGCACTCGGCGCGCTCGCGATCCTGTTCGTGCCGCGCGGACGCCCCGAGATCGCGCGCGCCCTCGGTTACGCAGCGAGCGTTGCCACGCTCGGGATGACCGGTTACCTCCTGCACGACTTCGACACCCACATCGCCGCGCCGCAACTCGGCGAGACGCACGTGTGGATGGAATCGCTCGGTGTCTCGTGGACCACCGGCATCGACGGCATCAGCCTCTTCATGGTGGCGCTCACTGCGCTGCTGATCCCGATAGGCATGCTCGCCTCGGCCGACATCGACAACGCCAAGTCGTTCACGATGTGGCTGCTCGTCCTCGAGTCCGCGCTCATCGGGGTCTTCGTCTCGCTCGACCTCGTCATGTTCTTCGTGTTCTTCGAAGTCGTGCTCGTGCCGATGTACTTCCTCATTGCCGGATGGGGCCACGACAACCGCCGGTACGCGGCCACGAAGTTCTTCCTGTTCACCATGGCGGGTTCGGCGTTTCTGTTCGTCGGCATCCTGACGCTCGGTTATCTCTACGAGCGCGCCAACGGCACGTTGACCTTCGACGTGCAGACGCTCACGAACTGGGCCGAACTCGACGGGTCGCTGTCGTCGAGCACGGCCCGGCTGTTGTTCATCGCGTTCGCCATCGCGTTCGCGGTGAAGATTCCGCTCGTTCCCCTGCATACCTGGCTGCCCGACGCGCACACCGACGCGCCGACCGCGGGGTCGGTCGTCCTGGCCGGCGTACTGCTGAAGATGGGCGCCTACGGGTTCCTGCGGTTCGCGATACCGATGTTCCCCGACGCCGCCGT
>JAWXCJ010000167.1:0-5694 GCA_034408875.1 Actinomycetota bacterium | reverse complement strand
CGATGATCGCCAGCACGAGCACGTCGATCGCGTCCCGCGCCTGGATCAGTTCCGCGGGTTGGGCGGCCGAGGTTGCCGCGACCAAGGCTGTCAGCGCGAGCAACAACGCCAAGGCACCGAAGCCGAGGACCGTGACGTCGATGTCGAAACCTCGCAGCGCGGGGATCCTCCGCGCGCGACCTTGTGGGAAGAGCGGTGAGGCGAGGACGGCGACGCCGAGCGCGCCGACGATGCCGGCGACGGCCACGGTGAGGACGACTCCCATGTCGGCCGCGAGCAGCATCCGGCGACTGCAACCGGCCGCCGCGAGGCTGCGCGCCTCGGCCGGAGTGCGCCGAACCAATCGGCGCAGGGCTTGGCCTACGACGATGATCATGGCGAGACCGGCGAGCAGGGCGAGTACCGCGAGCGTCAACGCGAGCGGCCGGATCGCGGCCCGCGCCCGATCGCGATCGGCGCGCCGGTCGTTGTCGATCGTCAATCCCGCGTCGAGCATCTGCGCAACCACGTCGGCCCCACCGGCGTCGGGTGCCACGGCCACGACCAACGCGCCCCACGCGATCAGGTCCCGGTGGGTCGCCACGAACTCGTCGGCAAGGACGAGGGTGGGCTTGGCGCCGGTCTCGTCTTCGTAGACCTCGTCCGCGAACGCGCCGATCCCAACCACCGTTACGGTCTCGGGTGTGAACTCGGTGAAGTCCGGGGTCGCGATCACGATCTCGATCTCTTCGCCGACCGACGCGCCCGCGCCGGTTGCGCCCGCCTCGTTGACGAACGCTTCGTCGGCCGCGCGCGGAAGGCGGCCCTCGAGCACGATGGGTCGATCCACGACGAGCGGGTCGGTGTAATAGGCGAACGACGTCATGCCGCCGAGCGGTGCGTCAGCCACGCTGACCTGGAAGCCGACCACCTGGGTGAACGCATCGACGGCGGGCATCGTCTCGACGAGAGCGCTGAGGGTTTCGAGATCGTCACGCACGTAGCTCGAGCCCAGTTCGGCCGCGTCGGTGGCGTCGGCGACTTCGTCGTACGCGGCCGCGGTGCGACGGGCACCGGCCGCGACGGCCAGGAAGACCCCACCGCCGAGCGCGATGAGCAACACGAGGGCAACGATGCGCGCGGGCGAACGCCGAAGCCGCACCCGCCACAGGAGCAGGATCGTGTCCCTCATGGGTGCATTCGACAGGACTGGGCCACGCGCGACAAGGAGGTGATCACTCGGGCGGTGCTGGTGCTGTCACCACCTCAGATGATCGTCTCGCAGCTGCTCATGCGCTTCTCGCCGCTCGAGCAGGTGTCCTTGCCGCCACTGTCGCGGAGGCTGTCGCGGGTCCCGTCGCCGCCGTAGATCTTGTCGTTGCCGCCGAGGCCGGCGATCACGTCGACGCCGGCGGTGCCGTTGATGACGTCGTTGCCGACGTGGGGCCCGACGTCGCGTCGGTGACCGTCGCCGTCACCTGGCCGAACGAACCGAGGACGAAGGTCGAAGCTGCGTTGCACACGACCGTAGGGGGAGTGACGTCGCGCTTGACGCTCACCGACGCGCTCGATGTGCCTCCCGTCGAAGTCGCCGAACACGGGAACGCCACGTTGGCCGTGGCGGTCGAGACCGTGCTCGACTCGCATCCCGTCTCGTCGATGATCGGCGACTCACCGTCGATGACTGACCACGACATGCCGACGTTCGAGATGAGAAGGTCTGCGTCCAGCGCATCGCGCCGAGAAACATCGCCGCCTGGGAGCGTGTACGCGTCTGGCACGACAGTCAGGTTTGGCCGCGGGGCGGAGTCGCGGCGAACGCGAGCGGGCGCATCGAGACGTTTTGGTACCGCATCGACGGCGAAGTCGAGTTCCCCGAACTCGACGACAGTGCGCCGATCACGTTCCCCGAATTCTGATCGGGCGTCCGGCGCGCGGAATCTACAGTTTGCACCGATTCGGGGAGGGGCCGGACGGCCCAATCGTCGCGAGATGTCGCGCGATTCCGCTGACAAGGTGCCGCGCGACGGCGTACGATCCCGCCGGGGTTCCACCAGCGGCGGTCGCAGCCGGTGTGACGAGGGGGGAGTTACGTGGTTGCCACACAAGATGTCGCGCACCTGTGCCGCAGGGCCGGGTTCGGTGCCTCGGCGAGCGAAATCACAACGCTGAGTGCGCATCCCACGATCAGCGCGCTCGTCGACGCGATCGTCGACGATCCGCGGAATATATCGACGTTGAAGCCGAGGCCGGTGGCCCCGAGGGGCAATCGCGACGAGGGGTACCGCGGCTACGTCCGCATCGTGAAGCTCGGGCGTTGGTACCTCGAGCGCATGTCTGCGAGCCGGTTCGCGCCGACGGGAACGCCGACCCAGGTGAAGTACGTGCCCGCGCCGTTGCTCGAGAAGATGACGTTGTTCTGGCACGGGTTGCTCGTGTCGTCGGCGCAGAAGCCGCAGAACCTGTCCGAAAACTTCACGCTGCTCGACCAGCACAACCTGTTCCGCACGCACGCGCTGGGCAACTTCCAGACGCTGCTGTCGGATACGAGCAAAGACCCGGCCATGCTCATCTACCTCGACAACGCGTTGTCGACAAAGGACTTGGTCAACGAGAACTACGGGCGCGAGGTGCTCGAGCTGTTCTCGCTCGGTGTCGGCAACTACACGCAGACCGACGTCATCGGCGCCTCGCGAGCGGGAACGGGTTACACGCTCGACTCCCGTGCGAAGTACAAGTTCGATGCGGCGATCCACGACAACACGACGAAGACGTTCTTCGGTGTCGACGGGAACTGGGACCTCACGGGTGCGGCGGCCACGAGTGGCGGCCTGGACGTGGTCCCGCACCTCTGCACGACGAAGCAGGTCGAGGTCTCGACGTACCTCGCCAAGTTGCTGTTCCAGTACTTCGCGCACTTCACGCCGAGCCCGGCCACGATCTCCGACATCGCCACCGGCTTTCGCCAGTCCGGGCAGTTGAACATCAAGGACGCGCTGAAGACGATCTTCAATCACCCCGACTTCTGGAGCGCCACCGCCCGCGCCGGGAAGATGAAGACGCCGCCCGAGTGGGTGGCAGCATGCGGACGCGCGTTGGCGCTGAAGACGCTCCCGCGTTACGGCAACGGCGACGACGGAATTTCAGGTGCCACCGACCAGATGGGGCTGTTCCTGTTCAACCAGCCCAGCGTGTTCGGATGGTGGCGTCGGCCCGAACCCCGGTGGATCGGGTATCCGGCGTTCGTCGCCAAGGTCGACGCCATCAACAGCATGGCCGGGCAGGCGTTGAGCAAGGGCACCCACCCGGTGTACACGCTCGGCGCCATGCCGACGGCTACTGCGGTCGACACGGTGCTCGGTTGGTTCCTCGTCGACCCCGCGACCGCCGGTGCCACGCGCACCCGCGCGATCGAGATGCTCGACCGACAACGCACCGAAGGCGTCGGCGACTACTGGGAGCATCTCAACCTCATACGTTTCATCGCCCTCTCGCCCGCCGTCCAGGTCAACTAGGGAGAGACGATGGACACCAACGACCTTCTCGCATCGCTTCCCGACGTCACCCGGCGCCGGTTCCTCCAGGTCACCGGCGGTACCGCCGGTGCGGCCGTGCTTGCGCAGATGCTGCCGTTCGGTCAGCTCGCGGCGTGGGCCGACCCGCTTCCGCCCGGCGCGCCGATCCTCGTGTCGGTGTACCTCGGCGGCGGGCTCGACGGTGCGCACATGCTTGTACCCGCGGGCCCGGGCTACGGCGCGTACGACGACAAGCGCGACAACATCGCCGTCCCGGAGGCCAGCCTCCTCTCGCTCTCGTCGACCGAGAACGGGCTGAACCCCCTCATGCCGAAGCTGCACGCCCGGTACCAGGCCGGCGACGTCGCCTTCGCGCGCGGTGTCGACCTGCTGAACCCCTCGGGCTTCGAACCGTTGAGCCACTTCGACAAGACCGACTACGTCATGCTCGGCCGCACCGCGCCGCCGCCGCAACGCAACGGCGTGTGGGCACGGTGGGCCGACACGCAGCCCGACAACCCGTTGCTCATGGCGACCGTCGACTTCGGTATGCCGGTGCTGTTCACCGGCGGCGCGAAGCAGCAAGCGGCCGCGTTGCCGACCTATCTCGGCGATGCCCTGGGGGCCAATCCGTCGCCCCAAGAGCAAGCGCTCGTCGACGCGTTGCTCGCGCTCGACGCCGACTACGTCCCCGCCGACCTCTCACTGCCGTCGCGCGTCGCGCACGCGGGCGGATTCGCGCTGCGCACGACCTCCGACCTCGCGTCGGCCTACCCCGCCGACACAGACGGGATCGACGGGTCGATGGGGATCATCGCCGCGTTGATCAACGCCAACATCACCGGCACGCAGGTCTACGCCACCGTGCAGGGCGGCTACGACACGCACTCCAACCAACTCAACGACCTCGGGTACCTGTTCCCTCGCCTCGACGACGCGATCGACGAGTTCTTCGCCGCGCTCGTCGACCCGTCGAACGTCATCGTGATGGTGTGGACCGAGTTCGGTCGCACCGCGCACTCGAACCCGAACGGCACCGACCACGGCAAGGCCAACAACGTGGTGCTCGCCGGCCCACGCGTGACCGCCGGGCTGTACGGCAGCCAGCCCGGCTTCGCACCGAACGAACTCGACGCGAACGGCTACTTGGACCCGACCACCGACTTCGGTTCGGTCTACAGCGAGCTCATCAGCGACTTCCTCGGCGGCGACGCGACCGCGATCTACGGCTCCGCCCACGCGCCGCTCGGAATGCTGACCTAGCTCGACGCGACCGCGCGGCGGGGAAGAATGCCCGGCTGATCGCAACGAAAACGCGCCGTTGGGCCGCGGCCCTGATGATCCTGACCGTGATTGTCGCCGGGTGCGGTGGCGACGACGACGACGAAGCCGGCGACGAGACCACCGACGAGTCGTCGACCGTTTCGATCGACCCGTGCTCGCTCATCACGCAGGCGGAAGCCGACGCGCTCGCGGGTATGGCGCTCCAGGAGCCGATCCTCACCCAGGCCGACACGTCGAGCTGCACGTTCACCGAGGTCGAAGGCCTGGGCGACGAGGCCTACCTCGAAGACTTCACCATCTTCTTCCGCAACGGCGAGACATGGGTCGCGCTGCGCCTCGTCCTCCTCGAAGATCCGGCCGCGTACAACGAGCCGCTCACGAACCTGGCGAAGACGATGGCCGGGCGGATGTAGCGCCCCATTCCCGGTCTTTGTGCCCTTGACCTTCGGGCGCGCGAGGCGAACAATCGAGGAGCGTTCAGAAAACCACGGTCAACCAGAGGACGGAGGTCTATCCGCCTATGGAACGTGCCGGAATCGAGCGTTCACCGCCTTAGCCACCCCCACGTCCCCCCGGCTTTCTCCGCGGCGGCTGACGATCCAGGACTCGGACGACACTGCTCGGTCGATCTTGACCGGCGTGGCCGCCAGGTTCCTTCGACAACATGAAGCGCGTACGCGGACGCGAGCCCCGGGGTCACACAACCGAACCGCCGGAACGTGGGACTGCTCCCGAAGCGGTCCCACGTTCCCGTCGGTCGTGAGAGCCTTGGACCATCGGTGTGTATCCCGCGCCGACGTGGAGCTTCGCCCCGTAGTCATTCGCGGGGTGGGTCGTGGCCGTTGCCTTCGTGTTCGAGGCGGTGGTGGCGCCGGCATTTGAGTGTGAGGTTGGCGAGGTTGGTTTCGCCGCCGTG
>JAWXCJ010000166.1:0-8742 GCA_034408875.1 Actinomycetota bacterium | reverse complement strand
GGTGAAGAACGGCTCGCCGTAGCCGAGCGCAACCGAACCGGACACGACGGCGAGCGGTAGGTCGCACAGATTCGCGACCGATGCGATCGCGCGGCCGACCAACGTGCCGCAACGGATCCGCACATCGGCGGGTGCATCCTTGGGAGCGCCGCCGGTGATGCGCCGGATCGCGGTGCCCGACGCCTCGGCCTCGACGCACCCGCGCGCGCCGCACCCGCACTGGTGGCCGTCGGGCTCGACAATTACGTGACCGACGTGCCCGGCGTTGCCCTCACGACCGTCGAGGAGGCGGCCGTCGAGCACGATGCCGCCGCCGATGCCGGTCGAGACGACCATCCCGATGAAGTTGTCGGCGTCGGCTGCGGCTCCGAGCCAGCCTTCGCCGAGCGCGAGTGCCTTGGCGTCGTTGTCGACGAACACGGGGCGGTCGAGGTGCGCGGCGATGCGCGACCGCAGTGGGAACGCGCGCCACGAAGGGATGTTCAACGGCGACACGTGCTCACCACCCCGCGCCATCGGCCCACCGCAGCCGACTCCCACCGCGACGGCCGCGGTGGTGTCGATGGGGTCGAGCAACGCGGTGAGTGCCGCAAACAGTTCCTCGGCGTCGTCGGTGCGGGGGGTGGGTGTCGTGCACCGGGCCGTCAGGGTGCCGTCGGCCGCGACCAGGCCCGCCGCGAGCTTGGTGCCGCCGATGTCGATCGCGACGACCGCGCTCACTTCACCGTGGCGCGTAACGCGAGGACGCACATGTCATCGCCGGACGGGTACGCGACGAAGGGTTCGTCGGCCAGCGAGCGACACAGGATGTCGAGCGGTTCCGTGTGCTTCTCGCGCACGCGGTCGGCGAGCCAGTCGAGTCCGGCGTCGAGGATGCAGTCGCGGCGCTCGACGAGCCCGTCGGTGTACAGCATGAGGAGCGAACCGGGTCCGAGTCGCGCCCGTGCCGTCTTGAACCCATCCGCGAGTGTTCCGAGCGGCGGCGAGTTCACGTCGTCGAGGAAGCGAATGCCGCCACCTCCGTCGCAGAGCAGGGGCGGAAGGTGTCCGGCCCGCGCCCACGCGACGTCGCCCGTCGAGGGCTCGTAGCGCACCACGACTGCCGTGACCATCGCGTGTTCTTCGAACGCGTGCAGGAGGTCGTCGACCTTCTGGAGGAGACTGCCGGGGTCGTCGTCGTCGACTGCGTACGCCCGGAACGCGTTGCGGACGCGCCCCATGAGCGATGCAGCCTCGACGCCGTGCCCGGCGACGTCACCGACGACGAGCGTCACTGCGCCGTGGTGCTCGAAGACGTCGTACCAGTCGCCACCGATGTCGACGCCCGCCGTTGCCGGTTGGTACAACGCCGCGAGTTCGGCGCCGGCGATATCGGGAAGCTGTTCGGGGACGATCGAACTCTGGAGCAGTTGGACCATGTAATGCTCAGCCTCGAACCGTTCCTGGCTGGCCTGCCACAAGGTCGCCCGTTCGTGCGCCGATGCGGTCTGACGCCCCATGTCGGCCGCGAGCTCGAGGTCGGATGCGCTGAAGCCAACCGACTGGTCGTGACCGATCGCGATGACGCCGCGCGTGCGGCCCGACACGCGCATGGCGACGACCATGATGGCCGTCGGGTGCAGCGTTGCCAAAAGTTCCTGCACGTCTTCGGGCGCCTGCGCCCACTGTTCTTCGGAAAGACGCTGCACCAACGTGCCGGTCGGTTCGGCAACGGCGCGTTCCGCCAGTCGGCGCGCGTCGATACCCAGCGCCGCAAGCTTTTCGACGACCGGGTCGAGAATCGCGTCCGCGTGCACCGTCGTCACAGGGCGGAGTCCTTCGGGTTCGGAGACGTACACGCTGGCGAAGCGGCCGATGCGGTCGGCGGCGAAGCGCGCGGTCGTCGCGAGCACTGCGTCGGGGTCGTCGAGCCCGGCGAGCGTTTCCGAGAGTTCGAGCAGTGTGCGGAGCCGGCCCCGGCTCGCCTGCTCGGCCTCGAACAGGGATGCACGCTGCAGCGCCTGCGCGCACGCTTCGATGACTGCGGCGACATAGCGCCGGTCTTCTTCGGAGAACGGACGCGCGTCCGGATAGCCGAACGACAGCACACCGCGACCGCCGTGACCGTGGGCGATCGGTACGATGGCGAACGACCCGTGGATGCCGGTCTCGACGAAATGGGGAAAACGTTCTCGGCGGTCGTCGGCCGATTCGATGAAGATCGGACCCCCGATCCGCAGCGCCTCGGTTCCCGCGATCGGCGTGTCCAGCGGAACCCGCCGGTAGGTCGTGATGAGTTCGGCGGTGTAGCCCTCGTCCGCGCGGGTCACGAGCTCATCGGTGGCCTCGTCGACGGTGGCGAACCACCCGTACCGGGCGCCGAGGGCGGCCGTTCCGTTGCGCACGGCGGCGACTGCGATTTCGTCGACGGTAGTGGCGCCGGAGAGCGTGAGGGTGAGTTCGCTCAGCCGGCGGAGCGCGTTGCCGGATGCTTCGGCGCGGGCGCGCGCTTCGCGTTCTGCTTCGAGTAACTCGGTGCGTTCGGCTTCGGCCTGACGGCGGGCGTCGATGCCGATGGCGACGCCCGCCGCGCCCACGACCTGGCCGGCCGCGTCGACGACGGGCTCGCCGCGGCCCTCGACCCAATGCTCCGAACCATCGGCCCAGGTGACGCGGTGGTCGAAGCGAAACGGGGCAAGACGTTCGATTGCGTCGTTCAGCGCCGCGAGGGTGTCGTCGCGGTCGTCGGGGTGGAGCAGCGCAACCCACGAGGCGAACGTGTTGTCGAACGTGCCGGGTTCGACCCCAAAGATCGATTCGAGCCGGTCGTCCCACTCGACGCGACTCGTCGCGCGGTCCCAGCTCCACGTGCCCATCTCGCCCGCGTCGAGCGCAATGCGCAGACGCTGCGCCTCGGCGATGCCCGGTCGCGCTTCGTCGAGTTCACGATCGCGACTGATGCGAATCTGCGTCAAGGCGACGGCGGCGCAACCGAGGACGACGATCGCGATCATCCGGATCGTGTGGCCCGTTTCGCCGATCTGGTCTTCGGCGGCGCCGATGCCGACCGCGGCTGCGAGTGAGTAGAGCGCGACCGTGCCCGTGCCGAACGTCGTCGCGCCGAACGCGGCGACAAATGCGCCGAGAACGATCGCGAGGAGCGGCACCTCGGATTCCGGCGCCAGCACATCCACGATGGCTATCGCGGTCGTGGTCACTATCCCCGCGGCGAGCCAGAGCCCAGGCTTCAGCAGCGATCGAGCCGGACCGCCCATGGGGGCAATGTAGCGCAGGGTGCCTCAGTCCGATTAGGGAGGAGCGTCCCTGGTTACGATAAATGTGTGCCTTCGATCCAGTTGCCCGTGGATCGCAATGCCGCGGCCCGGGCCCGTCGCTTCGTGGTCGAGACATTGCGGGGTTGGGGAATTGGCGACGCGGTCATCCTTGACTGCGAGTTGTTGGCGTCGGAGCTCGTGACCAACGCCGTACTCCACGCCCGTTCGTCGTCGAAGCTGCGCATCGAGCAGCGCGGCGAACGGATCTGGGTCGCGGTGCACGACGCGAGCCCGTCCGCGCCGCGCCTTCGCGATTACGGGCCCGAGGCAGTCACGGGGCGGGGGCTGTTGCTCGTCGAGCGCATCGCGGCCCGATGGGGCACCGAGAAAGACGCCAACGGGAAGTTCGTGTGGTTCGAGCTCCACACGGGTGGGCAGGCAGTTTCGCGGCGCGAGGCGACCGTGAGCCCTTAGTTCTCGATCTCGAAGAACTCGCGGAGTCCCGCGACCTCGAGGACGCGCACCACCCGCGGTGCTGGCCGGCGCAACACCAACCGGCTGCCCTGAGCTTCGAGGCGTTGCTTCGCCTGCACGAGCAAGCTGATGCCGGTCGAATCGATGAACTCGACCGACCCGAGATCGAGTACGAGCGTGCCGGCGCCGTCGTGGGCGAGGTCGAGCAACGTCGTGCGAAGGGGTGCGGCGGTGCCGAATTCAAGCTCGCCGCCGACCATGACGACCGCGTCGGCGCCGTTGCGCTCGACGGACAGCGACAATCCGACGTCAGGTTCGGCGGTCACGTACAGACACTAGTCCGCACATGTCCCGGCGGGGCACAGGGTACGTTCCTTCCCGTGACGCTCAACAGCTTCGGCGCGCGATCGAAACTTCGCGTAGCCGACGCGGACTACGAGATCCACCGTCTCGATGCCGTCGCCGCGGATCCGCGCCAGTTGCCGTACTCCCTTCGGATCCTCGTCGAGAACCTGCTGCGCCGCGAAGACGGCGTCAATGTCACGGCTGACGACGTTGCGGCGCTGGCCGACCGGAGTCGGGCGGAGGTCGAAGCCGGGCACCGTGAAATTGCGTTCATGCCTGCGCGCGTCTTGATGCAGGACTTCACCGGCGTGCCCGCAATCGTCGACCTCGCCGCGATGCGCGACGCGATCGTCGCGCTCGGCGGAGACGCAGGCGCGGTCGATCCTGCGATCCCCGTCGATCTCGTGATCGACCACTCGATCATCGTCGACGTCGCCGGTGTACCCGACGCGTTCCTGCGCAACGCAGAGCTTGAGTTCGCGCGCAACCGCGAGCGTTACGAATTTCTTCGTTGGGCGCAGGGCGCGTTCCGGACGCTGCGCGTCTTCCCGCCGAACCAGGGGATCTGTCATCAGGTCAACCTCGAGTTCCTCGGGCAGGTCGTGTTCCGCGACGGCGACGGGCGTGCGTATCCGGACACGCTCGTCGGAACCGACTCGCACACGCCGATGATCAACGGCCTCGGCATTCTCGGGTGGGGCGTCGGGGGCATCGAGGCCGAGGCGGCCATGCTCGGGCAGCCGCTGTCGATGCTCTTGCCCCAGGTGGTCGGCATCGAGTTGCGCGGCGCGATTCCCGACGGCGCCACGGCTACCGACCTTGTGCTCACCGTGGCCGAACTCCTGCGCAAGCACGGCGTGGTCGGCAAGTTCGTGGAGTTCTTCGGCGAGGGCGTCGGGCGGGTGCCGTTGGAGAACCGGGCGACCATCGGCAACATGTCTCCCGAATACGGGTCGACGTGCACCATCTTTCCGATCGACGACGAAACCCTTCGGTACCTGCGCGCCACGGGCCGTCCCGACGACCTCGTCGCGCTCGTCGAGGCGTACGCGAAGGAACAGGGGCTCTGGCACGACCCCGACGCGCGTCCGGTCTACGACGAGATGCTCGTCCTCGATCTGTCGGCGGTCGAACCGTCACTCGCCGGTCCGGCGCGACCGCAGGACCGCGTGCCGCTCGACCGTGCCCGACTCGCCTTCCAACGCGCGCTGCTGGCGATGCGCCGCGAATCCGGTGAGACCGACGCGATCATCGGACGCGTCGAGGAAGCATCGGCCGAGTCGTTCCCCGCGAGCGATCCACCCGCGACCGGGGTGGTTGCCGATCCGATCGGCGCGCCCGACGAACACGAGGCACTCGGCGCAGGAGAGCTTCCCGTGCGCGTCGATCTGCGGAGCTGCCCGGTGACGCTGGCCGGCGGAACCGAGTTCGAACTCGCCGACGGCCACGTCGTGATCGCGGCGATCACGTCGTGTACCAACACGTCGAACCCATCGGTGATGATCGCGGCGGGGTTGCTGGCGCGCAACGCGGTGGCGCGCGGTCTGCGCGTCCCGCCGTGGGTGAAGACGTCGCTCGCGCCCGGTTCGCTCGTCGTCACCGACTATTACCGGCGCTCGGGTCTGCTCGAACCGCTTGCACGGCTCGGGTTCGACGTCGTGGGCTACGGCTGCACGACGTGCATCGGGAACTCCGGTCCGCTCGCGCCCGAGATCTCACAGCAGATCACCGAGGCGGGCCTGACTGTCTGCTCCGTGCTCTCGGGCAACCGCAACTTCGAGGGCCGTATCCATCCCGACTGCCGCATGAACTATCTCGCGTCGCCGCCGCTCGTCGTCGCGTACGCGCTGGCCGGTTCGATGAACGTCGACCTGCGCACCGAACCGTTGGGGACCGGCTCCGACGGCAATCCGGTGTTCCTGCGCGACGTCTGGCCGGACACGGCGGAGATCGTCGCGGTGGTGGAGGCCGCGATCGAGCGCGATATGTATGTCAGCCGGTACGCGCAGGTGCTGGAAGGCGACGAGCGCTGGCAGGGGCTCGCGGCACCGACCGGCAGCCAGTTCGCGTGGGACCCCGACTCCACGTACATCCGGCGCCCACCCTTTCTCGACGCGGCCGACCTCGATCCCGCGCCACCCGCCGCAGTCGAAGGGGCCCGCGCCCTCGCCGTGCTCGGCGACAGCGTCACCACCGACCACATCTCGCCCGCGGGGAACATCAGGAAGGACAGTCCGGCCGGAGCCTGGCTGCTCGAACACGGCGTGAGTGAGCGCGACTTCAACTCCTACGGCGCCCGGCGCGGGAACCACGAAGTGATGGTGCGGGGCACGTTCGCGAACGCGCGGCTGCGCAACCGTCTGGCTCCCGGCACCGAGGGCGGCTTCACCCGGCATGTTCCGAGCGGAGATGCGTCGACGATCTACGACGCGGCGATGCGTTACGCCGACGAAGGTGTCCCGCTCGTCGTACTCGCCGGCAAGGAATACGGGTCCGGATCGTCGCGCGACTGGGCCGCGAAGGGCTCGCAACTCCTCGGTGTACGCGCCGTGCTGGTGGAGTCGTTCGAGCGCATCCACCGTTCGAACCTGATTGGCATGGGCGTACTGCCGTTGCAGTTCGCCGACGACGTGTCGGTTGCGTCGCTGGGCTTGACCGGACGCGAGGTGTTCACGATCAGCGGCATCGACGTCCTCGCGGGTGATCAGCCGCTCCCGATCGTCGTCGACGTGCGCGCCGACGCGCAGACGTTCCCCATGCTCGTCCGCATCGACACCCCGTTCGAACGCGACGTGTACCTCGACGGCGGGATCCTGCCGTACACGTTGCGCCGGTTGCCGCGTCCTTAGAGCGCGAGGTCGCCGGTGAGTTCGACGGGCATGCCGCCCGCGGCCGACCGGTACGCGGCTTCGACGAGCGCGTGCGCGACAAGCGCGTCGCGGAACCCGGGACTCGACGCCCGCCGGTCGCGTGCGGCGTGCGCGAACGCGCGTGCCGCGGGGTAGAGGTAGATCATGAAGTCGCGGCGGGGGAGTCCCGCCGCGACGAAGTGTTGTTCGCGTAGCGCATCGACATCGCGCCGGTCGGGTTCCTCGTCGGGTCGCTGAATCAGGAAGCTGTCCTCGCGCGCGCCGACGAGGAAGTCGGTCGTGACTTCGACTGCACCGTGTTCGAAGAACACTTCGAGTCTTCGTTCTTCGCGCCCGCGCACACCGTTGAAGATCGTGAGGAGGTTGCCGACGACCCCTGACGCGTGCGTGATGGTGCACGCGGCCGTGTCCTCGACGTCGTACCCGAAGATCGAGCGGCGGCGCGCGAACACTTCGGTGGGCGCGCCGAAGATCCACGACAGAATGTCGGCGCTGTGGATCGAATGCTCCAGCAACGCGCCGCCGCCGGCCTGGGCCCGGTCGGATCGCCAGGACGAGTGTCCGGGCACTACGTCGCCGGTCGGCCAGTACTGGTCGTCGCGCAGCGTGTACGCCATCGGCCGGCCGAGGGATCCGTCGACGACGATGCGCCGCAACTCGTTGACGAGTGGATGGAACCGGGAGTGGAACCCGACCTGACTCGTCACCGGCGCGGTCGCGACGGTGTCGCACAACGCGCGCACGGTCGCGAAGTCGGTGGCGAGCGGCTTCTCGCAGAGCACGTGCTTGCCCGCGGCGAGTGCGGCGCGCACGAACGCGTCGTGCGTCGTGGTCGGCGTCACGATGACGACGGCCTCGACATCGGGATGGTCGATGACCGCCTGCGCGTCGTCACCGACGTGTTCGAACCCGCAGATCTGGCGGGCCCGTTCGACTGCTTCTTCCGAACGGTCGGCCGCGGCGACGGGCCGGATGTCGCCGTCTTCGGCAAGAAGCCGGAGCGCGTACGCGTGCCCTTGGCCGATCATTCCGCAGCCCACCAAACCCACACCGATCACGCGGGGAGGGTAACGGGTTACGGGGCGGCGACCGAGACGACCGGGACCGCGGGCGGCGTCGCGCCGAGCGATCCGAAGAACGGCTGGTTGCCGAAGTTGAAGATGCCGCCGTCCTCGCCGACCATCAAGTAGCCGTCGCCGAAGCGCACCATGTCCGTGATGGGCCGGTTGAGACGGGTGCCGCCCATCGACCCGCGAAACGTTGCGTTGAACGCGAACACGCCACCGTCGAGGGCGACGAGCCAGTAGCCGTTGCCGTCGCTGTCGGGTACGAGTGATTGCACGGGTGCGTTCAATGGTTTCCCGCCCATCGAACCCGTGAACTGGGCGTCGCCGAAGGCGAACACTCCGCCGTCGGACGCAACCATGAAGTACCCGCCACCCGAAGGGGTCGAGACGGAGTCGAGGACGGGTCCGTTGAGCGGGACCGCGCTCATGTCGCCGAGGAAGGGTGCGTTGCCGAAGGGAATCGCGCGGCCGCGGTTCGTGAACAGCCAGTAGCCGCCACCGTTGGCAGTGCGCGACATGCTCGTGACGGTTTCGAACGCTCGGAGCCGGCCGGTGTTCGCCCCGCCGAGGTAGGCGGCGTCGCCGCGGGCGTGAACGGCGCCGTCACTGGTGACGAGCCAGTACCCACGACCACTCGGTGTCGGTTCCAGGTCGACGGTCCCGGCCGGACTGCCACCGAAGTTCGACACGGTGCCGAACGCGTACACCTGACCGTTGCCGTCGACCATCCAG
>JAWXCJ010000165.1:0-2535 GCA_034408875.1 Actinomycetota bacterium | reverse complement strand
CGCCCACCGATCCGCTGAGGGCGACCGTGAGCACGCGGTCGTCGGCCTCCAGCACCACGACTGCTCGCTCCCACAACTGCGCGTACCGAGGGTCGATGATTTCGAGTCCGCCCATTCCGATGCCCCGTTCGCTCGTTCGGCCGCTTGAGCAGCGGGTCAGTCGTCGCCGAACATGTCGACGTAGCCGTCGCTGACCTCGTCGGGAAACCTCGCCGGGCGCTTCGCGAGGAAGGACTCGACACCTTCTTTCGCGTCAGCGGAGCGGGATCGAGACGCGAGGCCGCGCGATTCGGCGAGATGCGCGGTCATCGGGTCCTCCGCGGCCAACATGCGCCAGAGCAGTTGCCGCGTCATGGCCGCCGACACCGGCGCGGCGTAGTCGCTGATCTCGCGCGCGAGTTGGTACGCGGCCGGCAGCAGGTCAGCCGGGTCGTGCAGTGATCGTACGAGACCCGCGGCGAGGGCCGTGTTCGCGTCGACGACGCGTCCGGTCAGCATCCACTCGCTCGCAGTACCGATGCCGACGACGCGGGGGAGGAACCAGCTGCTACAGCCCTCCGGGATGATGCCGCGGCGCGTGAAGACGAACCCGAACCGGGCGTCGACCGAGGCCACGCGCACGTCCATCGGCAGCGTCATCGTCGCGCCCATGCCCACCGCGGCGCCGTTGATGGCACCGATGACGGGTTTCGTCGACGCGTATATGCGCAGGGCGAGGATCCCGCCGCCGTCGCGCGGCGTCTTCGCCGGGCTCCCGGCCTTGGCGGGCACGGGCTGGAATGCCTGCGCTCCGCCGGAGATGTCGGCCCCCGCGCAGAACGCGCGGCCTTCGCCCGTGACGACGACGGCTCGCACGTCGTCGTCGGCGTCGACGCGATCCAGCGCGGCAATGAACTGGCGCATCGACTCGGCGCGAAACGCGTTCAGTTTCTCGGGGCGAGTGAAGGTGATCGTGGCGACGTGGTCCGCCACCTCGTATCTCAGGTCCTGAGTTTCAGTTGTCACGGTCTCGATTCTTACGCGAAGCGGCCGCGCGGCGCGTTCCCTCGTGCATGGCCTGCACGCGGGCGACGGGGATGGCGTCGCCCTCCTCGACGAGATCCGCACCGAGTCGCTGCGGGCCGGGCATTGCTTCGGCCCACGGGTTGCGGTCTGTGAGGAGTCCGAGAGCGGTGTGAATCGTGAAGTCGGCAGGGGAGACCTGGTCGAGGTCGTCCCACCGCACCGGGAACGACACGGGCACGCCGGGTCGGGCACGCGGGCTATAGGCGGCGACGACGGTCGCGCCCCAGACCCGGGTCGAGTCGACGAACACGCGGTTGCCGTGTTCCCGCGGTCCGGCACGGTCCGGCGGACGAACAACATGACCGCGATCGCGGCGCCGGTCGTCACGAGGACAATGCCGGTCGCCCAGACGACATTCACAGCTCCGCACCCCCAATCCGGATGGCGCAAACGTGGTCCTGGCGGTGGCTCTATTCGACGGACCCGACGATCGGGTGGCAGAGTCGTTCGATGGCGACACAAGCGGACAAACAGGTGACGGTGACCCGCGACATCGCCGCGTCGCCGGAGCAGTTGTGGTCGATGGTGAGCGACATCACGCGCATGGGGGAGTGGTCGCCGGAAAATGTCGGCGGCGAGTGGTTGGGCGACGCGACCGCGCCCACGATGGGAGCGAAGTTCCGCGGCTCCAATGAACGGGGCAAGAAGAAGTGGAAGACCGAGGCGACGGTCACGGAGGCCGACGCGGGCCGCGTGTTCGCGTTCGCGGTCAGCGCCGGGCCGGTCGACGTCGCCGAGTGGCGGTACACGTTCGAGCCGACCGCGGCCGGGTGTCACGTCACCGAAACGTGGATCGACAAGCGCGGTGCCATCCCGAAGGTGCTCGGCAAGTTCATCTCCGGCGTCGGCGACCGCGCCACCCACAACCGGGAGGGCATGGAGACAACCCTCGAACGGCTCGCCGCCGTCGCAGAGGCGACTACGTAGCGATGGCCGCACCCGATCTGCTCTCACCTTCGTTCTACGTCGACATCGACGCCATGCATGCTGCGTTCCGTTCGATGCGCGCGGCCGGTCCGGTGTGGCGCGACGAAGCGAACGCGCTGTGGGCCGTGGTGCGGCACGCGCCGCTGATGGATGTCGAACGTCGCGCCGGCGTTTTCTCCAGTTCGGGCTGCTACCGCTCGCTCGTCGCGCCGCAAGAAGAAGACATGATCGCCAAGGACGATCCCGCCCACCACGATCAACGGGCACTCGTTGCGCGCCGGTTCACGCCGAAGGCCGTGCAACGGTTCGCGCCGGTGATCACCACCGTGATCGACGACCTCATCAACGGGTTCGTCGACCGGGGCGAGATGGAGGTCGTCGACGACCTCGCCGCGCCGTTCCCGGCGCGCATGACTGCACACCTCCTCGGGTTCGGCGACGAGCACTCCGAGTCGGTGCGGTCGTGGTCGGAGCGTCTCATGCGCATCGACGGCATGATGGAAGACGAGGCCGTCATGATGGGCGTGATGTCGGCGATCATCG
>JAWXCJ010000164.1:0-7471 GCA_034408875.1 Actinomycetota bacterium | reverse complement strand
TCCCTCACCCGACCGCCCACGAAACCGGCCGTGCCCCTCACCAAGCCAGCCTGCCTCGGCGCCAACCCCAACGTCACGGCCACACCACCATCAAGAACAACATGCCCCCGATTATCCAGGACCCACCCCCCAATCGCGAGCACCAACCCCCACGAAAAACACCAGCCACCTAGCCATCCGCGCGCGAAGGGGCACTTCGCGACGACCGTGAGGCCGTTGGCTTCGGCGTAGTCGACTGCGGCTTGGACGAGGTCGCCGCCGAGGCCGTGGCCTTCGAGGTCGTCGGGGACTTCGGTTCCGTCGATGATCACGCGGTCGTCTTCGAGGCTGTAGTCGAGATAGGCGATGTCGCTGGCGACGGCTTCCTCGAAGCGGTGGGCGGCTTCGTTGTGGGCGATGGACATGGGGCGCTCCTGAGGTTGGACCGGCGTTCGCCTTGACCTACCCCGCCCGCTTGTCTTCCACGCGTCCGCGGACGCGTTGCATCACGCGGACTTGGTGCCGATCTTCGCCCGTGCCGTTTCGTCGGGGTGACGTTCCAGCCAGTCGCGTGCGAAGGGGCACATGGGCACGATCGTGAGGTCGTGTTCGGCGGCGTAGTGGAGCGCGGCGCGGACGAGATCGCCGCCGACGCCGCGGCCTTCGAGTTCGTCGGCAACTTCGGTGTGCGCGATCACCAGGCGGTCGGCTTCGATCCGGAAGTCGAGGCGGGCGACGTGGTCGTCGACGGTGCACTCGAAGCGGTGGGCGGTCTCGTTCAGCACGACGGGCATGCTCTTGACACTACCCCGAACGTCGTGCGACTATCCTAACGATGTTAGAAACTCCGAACGTCGGTCGAGTCGAAGCCCGGAGGGCGGCCACCAAGGCTGAAATCCTGGACGCGGCCTGGGACATTGCCCGCGAGGAGGGACTCGCCGCGCTGTCGTTGCGGGATCTGGCGGCCCGGGTGGGGATGCGGGCGCCGTCGCTCTACTCGTACTTCGACTCGAAGCACGCCATCTACGACGCGATGTTCGCCCAGGGGTATCGCCAGGCCCTCGACGAGCTGCACGTCGGCGAAGGCGGCGACTTCCGCGTCGCGCTGAAGCAGTGGGCGCACGCGTTCTTCACGTTCTGCAACTCCGACCCGGTGCGGGCGGCGCTGATGTTCCAGCGGGCCATCCCCGGTTTCACACCCTCGCCCGAGGGGTACGCGCCGTCGGTCGAGTTTCTCGAGCGCAACATGCGGGCGTTCGCGGCCTGGGGGATCACCGACCCTCAAGACCGCGACCTCTGGACCGCGCTCACGTCCGGCCTCGTCGCGCAGCAACTCGCGAACGAACCGGGCGGCGACCGGTGGGCCCGGCTCATCGATCGCGTCTGTGATATGTACATCGACAATGTCTTGCCCGAGGAGGCATAACGCAATGGAAACTCGCATCGACGAAATCGCCGACCGCATCTTCCGCATTTCGACCTACGTACCCGAGGGCGACTTCACGTTCAACCAGTTTCTCGTGAACGCCGACGAGCCGCTGCTGTTCCACACCGGCTTCCGCTCGATGTTCCCGCTCGTGTCCGACGCGATCGCGACGGTCACACCCGTCGACAGCGTGCGCTGGATCACCTTCGGTCACGTCGAAGGCGACGAATGCGGCTCGATGAACGAGTGGCTCGCCGCCGCACCGAACGCGACCGTGGCGCACGGCGCCGTCGGCTGCATGGTGCAGGTCAACGAACTCGCGGACCGCGCGCCGCGCCCGCTCGGGAACGGTGAGGTGATGGACCTGGGCTCGCACCGGGTCCGCAACATCGACACGCCCCACGTGCCGCACGGCTGGGACGCGCACGTCCTGTTCGAGGAGACCACCGGCACGTTGTTCTGCGGCGACCTGTTCACCGCGACCGGCAAGCACGAGGTGACGACCGACGCCGATGTCGTCGAACCTGGCCTCGCCGCCGAAACAATCTTCGGTGCCACCGCGCTGACGCCCACAACCGTGCCGACGATGCGCGCGCTCGCCGGACTCGACACCCGCACACTCGCGCTCATGCACGGCCCCGCCTTCACCGGCGACTGCGCCAAGGCCATGAACGCCCTCGCCGACGGCTACGAGCAGATGTTCCGCGTCGCCGGTTAGAGGTTCGGGTCGCGATTGTCGACGAAGGCCTGGCGCAGCTCGTCGGAGTCGCCCCACAGGTTGAGCTCGAACGTGAAGCCCTGCTCGAAGCGGTAGGACTGGTTCACGTCGACGGGGTCGATCGCGTTCAACGCTTCCTTGGCGCGACGGATGACGAGCGTGCTCTTGGCCGCGATCACTTCGGCGATCTCGAGCGCGGCGTCGAGCAACTGCTCGCGGGGAACGACGCGCTCCACCGTGCCGTACGTCAACAGCTCCTGGGGCGTGATCGTCGCGCCGGTGAAGTACAGCGCCCGCAGCTTGTGCTGGGGCACGAACCGCGAAAGGTGCGTCGCGCCGCCGAGCGCGCCGCGGTCGACTTCGGGGAGGCCGAACGTCGCGTCGTCGGAGGCGACGACGATGTCGGCCGCCCCGGCCAGACCGATGCCGCCGCCCACGCAGTAGCCCTGCACCGCCGCGATCACGGGCACTTCGCAGTCGTACACGGCCGCGAACGCGTCGTAACAGCCTTTGTTCACGCCGATGAGCGACTGCTTGGTGGGGTCGGCGGCCAGTTCCTTGATGTCGACGCCGGCCTGGAAGCCCTTGCCCTCGGCCGCCAGGATCACGACGTGCACGTCGGGGTCGCGCCCGGAGCTGCGAATCGCGTCGGCCAGCTCGAACCATCCGGCCACCGGCAACGCGTTCACCGGCGGATTGTCGATGGTGACGATCGCGATGCTTCCTCGCCGCTCCGATCGGATCATCGCCGGAGCATACTTGCGGCCATGGCGAGTTCTCTGTGGGCCAACACGCTCCCCGACGGCACGATGATCACCCGCGCGAGCCTGCCGGGCGACACCGACGCCGACGTCGCGATCGTCGGCGCGGGCTACACCGGCCTGTGGACCGCGTACGCGCTCCTCAGCGAAGACCCGGCGCTGCGCGTCATTGTGTGCGAGCGCGATCACGTCGGCTTCGGCGCGTCGGGTCGCAACGGCGGGTGGTGCCAGTCGGCGTTCGCCGGGCCGCGGCCGTTGACCGAGAAGCTGTACGGCCGCGACGCGGTGATCGCGATGCAGCGCGCCATGTTCGCGAACCTTTACGAGATCGAACGCGTCGTCACCGACGAAGGCATCGACTGCGACTGGGCGCTCGGCGGGACCGTCGAAGTGGCGACGATCCGCTCGCACGTCGACCGCATCGAGCAGCAACTGGCCGGGCACAAGCAGTACGGGTTCGGCGACGACGACTACCGGTGGCTCACACCCGACGAGTCCTCCGAGATCATCGGGTGTACGCCCAACCTCGGCGCGCAGTTCTCGCCACACTGCTCGGCGATCCATCCGGCCAAGCTCGCGCATGGTGTCGCGGCTGCGGTCGAACGCAAGGGCGGGGTGATCTACGAACGCACGCCTGTCACCAAGATCGGACCGGGCCGCGTCACCACGACCCACGGGACCGTGCGGACCGACGTCGTCGTGCGTGCCACCGAGGCGTTCTCGCCCGGTCTGCCCGGCTTCGAGCGGACGGTCGTCCCGATCTATTCGCTGATGATCGCAACCGAACCATTACCGGCCGCGTTCTGGGCCGATGCCAAGCTCGACACGCGGCCGACGTTCACCGACGGCCGCATGCTTCTCGTCTACGGGCAGCGCACCGCCGACAACCGGTTCGCGTTCGGCGGGCGCGGCGCGCCGTATCACTTCGGTTCGAAAGTGGAATCGCGCTTCGATCAGGAGCCGGCGGTGTTCGAGGACTTGAAGAACACGCTGTGGTCGCTGTTCCCCGCGCTCGGCGACGCGGCAGTCACGCACCGGTGGGGTGGCGCGGTCGCGATGCCGCGCGACTGGTACCCGTCGGTCGGGCTCGACCGGGCGACCGGCATCGCGTGGGGCGGCGGCTATGTCGGCGACGGTGTCTCGACCGCGCATCTCGCGGGCCGCACGCTTGCCGACCTCATCCTGAAGCGCGACACCGACCGCGTGCAGCTGCCGTGGGTGGGCCACACCTCGCCCAAGTGGGAACCCGAACCGCTGCGGTGGCTCGGCATCCGCGGCATGCACGCGCTGGTCGCGTCGGCCGACAAGGCCGCGGCCGCGGGCCGGCCACCGGGCCGCGTCGCGAGACTCGTCGCGAAGACGTTCGGCACCTAGCAGCTAGTCGATCGTCGGCATCGGCGGGAGCTGCCGGGCCAACAGCGCGTCGAAGCGCCCCTGCAACTGCGTTGCGTAGCTCGGTTTGGTCGGTACGAGGTACGTCTCGGTGCGGATCGCGTCGACGATGATCCCGGCCACTTCGGCCGGTGGCATGCCCTGCGTCGTGGTGGAGTCGGTGAGCGCCTGCTCGATGAACGACGCGTCGTCGGACTGCACGGCCGCGAACCCGTCGGGTCGGTTGCGGCCCGACTTGCCGATGCCCGTTGCCACCAGGCTGGGCACGACGGCCGACACCTTGATCGGCGCGCCGATCGACGCCAAGTCGTGGGCCAGGCTCTCGGTCGCGGCCAGTGCCGCGAACTTCGACACCACGTACGGGCCCGAGTACGGGATCGACAACATCCCCGCCATCGACACGGTGTTGACGATGTGGCCCGGTTCGCCCCGTTCCAACATGCGGGGCACGAACGCCCGGATCGCGTGCAGGATGCCCCACAGGTTCACACCCATGACCCACTCGTAGTCGCTCGGCGGCCGGGTCCACATGAGCCCGCCCGCGAACACGCCGGCGTTGTTGCACAGCACGTCGACCCCGCCGTAGGTGGCGAACGCGTGCTCGGCCAGAGCCTCGACGTCGTCGTACTTCGACACGTCGGTGCGCAGGAAGTCTGCATGGCTCCCTCGCTGCGCCGTCCGTGGCTCCGCTGCGTCCGCACGTGGGCCTTCAATGTCGGTCGCGACGACCTGCATGCCTTCGGCGGCGAGCCGCTCGACGAGGGCGGCACCGATGCCGCTCGCCGCGCCGGTCACGACCGCAACTTTGCCTTCGAGTTGTTCCATCCCCGGATCGTGACAGAGGATCTGACCCATGAGCGAGCGCACCGACGATCTTCTCGACCAACTGACGATCGACGAGAAGGCCGCCATGTGCGCCGGCGTCGACATGTGGCACACGGCCGCGGTCGAACGGCTCGGCATCCCGGCGTTGAAGGTGACCGACGGTCCGCTCGGCGCCCGCGGCGAACGTTGGACCGGCGGACGGTCCCATGCCTTCCCGTGCGGCACCGCGCTCGGCGCGACCTGGGACCCCGACCTCGTGCGCCGTGTCGGCGAACGACTCGGTGTCGAGGCGCGGCGGAAGAAGGCGCACGTGTTGCTCGCCCCGACGGTCAACATCCACCGCCACCCGCTCGCGGGCCGCAACTTCGAGTGCTACTCCGAGGACCCCTACCTCTCGGCCCGCATCGCGGTCGGCTACATCGAAGGCGTGCAGAGCCAGGGCGTCGGGTGCTCGGTGAAGCACCTCGTCGCCAACGACTCCGAGTTCGAGCGCATGACGATCAGCTCCGAGGTCGACATGCGCACGCTGCGCGAGATTTCGCTGGTGCCGTTCGAGGCCGCGGTGCGCGAAGCCGGTGCGTGGTCGGTGATGTCGGCGTACAACCGGTTGCACGGCACCTACTGCAGCGAGAACGCCTGGTTGCTCACCGACCTGTTGAAGCGCGAGTGGGAGTTCGACGGGTTCGTCGTGTCCGACTGGTTCGGGACGCATAGCACGACGCCCGCCGCGAACGCCGGGCTCGACGTCGAGATGCCCGGGCCGCCGCAGTGGTTCGGTGGGCGGCTCGCGCAAGCGGTGCGCGACGGCGAAGTCGACGAGAAGGTGCTCGACGACAAAGTGCGGCGGGTACTCACCATCCTCGAGCGCAGCGGTGGACTCGACGAACCCCGCATCGGGCCGGAGGAGTCGGTCGACGATCCGGCGGACCGCGCCGTCGCGCGCGAAGCGGCATCGGCGAGCTTCGTGTTGCTGCGCAACGAGAACGACGCGCTCCCGGTGTCGAGCATCAAGACACTCGCAGTCATCGGGCCGAACGCCGATGTTGCCCACGTCATGGGCGGCGGCAGCGCGCGCGTGTCACCCCACCCGCTCGTCTCGCCCGTCCAAGGCTTGCGGGCCCGGTTCAGCGACACCGACGTGGTGTTCGAACGGGGCTGCACCAACCACAAGCGCATCCCGCCCCTCGACACGCGGTTCCTCGCCGGCCCACTCCAGGTCGAGTACTTCGCGGGCCGCGAACGCGAGGGCCGGCCCGTCCTCGTCGAGAGCGGCGAGCGGGCGTGGTTCACGTGGCTCGGGCCCGTGGGCGGCGGTGTGCCCGCCGACTTCTCGGTCCGGTTGCGCGCCACGCTGCAGCCGCCGGAGTCGGGGACATGGACGCTGTCGCTCGTGCAAGCGGGCCGGGCCCGCCTGTTCTTCGACGGTGAAGTGCTGCTCGACAACTGGAACCCGGCCGGGCGCAGCGACGCGTTCTACGGCTTCGGCAGCGAGGAACTGACTGCGACGGTCGAACTCGTCGCGGGGCAGACCTACGACATCGAAGTCGAAGCGGTGCCCGCCGCGCCGTCGATGGGTGGGCTCGGCATCGGCTGCCTACCGCCCGAAGGCGCGGACATGTTGCCCCGCGCGCTGGCGCTCGCGGCCCGCGCCGACGCGGTGATTTGCGTCGTCGGCACCGACGGCGAGTGGGAGAGCGAAGGCCACGACCGCGAGAGCATGGCCCTGCCCGGGGCGCAGGACGACCTCGTGCGCGCGGTCGCGGCCGTGAACCCGCGCACCGTCGTCGTCGTGAACGCGGCGTCGCCCGTGTCGATGCCGTGGGCCGGCGCGGTCGCCGCCGTCATGCAGTGCTGGTTCCCCGGCGAAGAGTGGGGCAATGCGCTGGCCGACATCGTGAGCGGCGACGTGTCCCCATCGGCGAAGCTGCCGACGACGCTGCCCAAACGCTTGGAGGACACGCCCGCGTTTACGAACTACCCGGGCGAGCGAGGCCAGGTGCGCTACGGCGAAGGTGTATTCGTCGGCTACCGCTGGTACGACACACGCGAGATCGAGCCGCAGTTCTGCTTCGGGCACGGGCTCTCGTACACGACGTTCGAGATCGGCGAGCCGACGTGGAACGGCTCCGAGGTGACCGTGCGTGTGACGAATACGGGCAAGCGGCCCGGCGCCGAAGTTGTGCAGTGCTACGTGCGCGACGTCGAAGCGAGCGTCGCCCGCCCACTCCAGGAGCTGAAGGCATTTGCCAAGGTGATGCTCGAACCGGGCGAACACCGCGACGTCACCTTCACGCTCGACGACCGCGCGTTCGCGTTCTGGGACGTCGACCGCTCCGACTGGACCGCCGAACCCGGCGACTTCGAACTCCG
>JAWXCJ010000163.1:0-5324 GCA_034408875.1 Actinomycetota bacterium | reverse complement strand
CTGTTCGACGGCGTCGAAGCGGGCGCGATCGTCAAGGAAGACCGCTCGGGTTGGACGGTCGAGGAACGACTGAAGCACCGCATCATCGACGGCGACCGCGACGGACTCGAAGCCGACCTCGACGAGCAGTTGCAGTCGCGGCCCGCGCTGTCGGTCATCAACGACGTGTTGCTCGAAGGCATGAAGGTCGTCGGCGACCTGTTCGGCCGCGGCGAGATGCAACTGCCGTTCGTGCTCCAGAGCGCGGAGACGATGAAGGCATCGGTCGCGTACCTCGAACCGCACATGGAGAAGGCCGACGCGGGCGGCAAGGGCAAGGTCGTCATCGCCACGGTCAAGGGCGACGTGCACGACATCGGCAAGAACCTCGTCGACATCATCCTGACCAACAACGGCTACATGGTCTACAACCTCGGCATCAAGGTGAACATCACCGAGATGATCGACAAGGCCCTCGAAGTCGGCGCCGACGCGATCGGCATGAGCGGCCTGTTGGTAAAGAGCACGCTGATCATGCGCGACAACCTCGAAGAGTTGAACGCGCGCGGACTGTCCGACACGGTCCCCGTGTTGTTGGGCGGCGCCGCGCTGACCCGCAACTACGTCGAGGTCGACCTGCGCGAGGTGTACGAGGGCCGCGTGTTCTACGGCAAAGACGCGTTCGAAGGTCTGCGCACCATGGACACGCTCATGGCCGGCAAGAAGTCGGGTGTTCTCGACCCCGCGTTCGGACGCGAAGCCGGCGGCCGCAAACTGCCGCCCCGCAAGAGCCGGCGGGTCGAGGAGCCCGTCGACATCCCGGCCCGCTCCGATGTGGCCGTCGACATCAAGGTGTTCGGTCCCCCGTTCGTCGGCTCACGGGTGGCCAAGGGCATCTCGCTCGATGACATCGTCGCCTACGTGAACGAGACCGCGCTGTTCCGCAATCAATGGCAGTTCCGTCCCGAAAAAGGCGGCGGCGAGAACGACGAAGAGTTCAAGAACCGCATCCGGCCCGTCCTGCGCGAACAACTCGAGATCGCGAAGCAAGAGGGCCTGCTCGTGCCCGCGGTCGCGTGGGGCTACTTCGCCGTGAACGCCGAAGGCAACGACCTCGTGGTGTGGAAGGACGACACGCGCACCCAGGAATGGTTGCGCTTCGACTTCCCCCGCCAGCGCAAGGACCGCTTCCTCTCGATCGCCGACTTCTTCCGCCCCGTCGAGAGCGGCGAACCCGACTACGCGGCCTTCCACATCGTCACGGTCGGCCACCGCGCCAGCGAGCGCGAGAAGGAACTGTTCGCCGCCGACCGCTACCAGGAGTACCTCCTGCTGCACGGCCTGTCGGTCGAGATGACCGAGGCGTTGGCGGAGTACTGGCACCGCCGCATCCGAGAAGAGTGGGGCTTCGCCGAAGAGGACGGCCCGTCGATCGCGGGCTTGTTCCGCCAGCAATACCGCGGCTCGCGCTACAGCTGGGGCTACCCGGCGTGCCCCGACCTGGATGACCAGGTAAAAGTCGCCGAGTTGCTCCAGGCCGACCAAATAGGCGTGTCCCTCACCGAAGAGTTCCACCTAGTCCCCGAGCAGTCGACGAGCGCAATAGTCGTCCCCCACCCCGAGGCCAAATACTTCGTCGTCTAACCCACGAGGGATGCGTCGATAGCCCACACGTGGTGTGGGCTATCGACGCATCCCTGTGTTGTTGTCTCACCGGGCCGCGAGCATGTACGGATGGAGAAATACGACACGCGGCTACTCGAGCTCGCCGGGGCACAGCATTTCGTGGTGGGCCGGGAGCAGCTGCTCGAGCTCGGGAGTGCTCGACAGGTCGAGCACCGAATGAAGAACGGCCAACTGGAACGGATCCACGAAAGCGTGTACCGCCTCGGAGCTTCGCCACAGACGTGGAAGCAAGGTGTCATGGCTGCCACGTTCGCCGGCGGAAAGTTCAGCGTTGCGTCGTTTCGGACGGCCGCGCAGTTACGGGATCTCCCGGCCGGCGAGGAAGTCTGCGAGGTCACGTCTCTACGACACCGCCGAGCACGGCACGATGGCGTGATTCCGCACGAGAGCCACTTCATGTCGGAGAAGGACATCACGTATCTCGACAACATCCCCGTAACGCGAGCGGCGCGCATGATGAACGACCTTGGCCTGCTCGTCAGCCGAGGAGAACTCAGCGTCGAAACGTACGACCACACAATGTTGGACGCGGTCCGACGCGACCTCGTCGACGTACCTCAAGTGTGGGCCGAATGGGAACGGCTCGGCGGTGCCGAACGGCCGGGTGGCCACATGGTCGAACGGATGCTCAACAACTTCGTTCCGCCTTCGTCGAAGAATTCGACAACGCCCGAACTTCGACTCCTACAGATCGTGCGCGCAGCTGGTCTTCCCGAGCCGGTGCTGCAGTTCCGCGTGTGGCTCTCGCCGACGCGCTGGGTCGACCTTGACTTGGCATGGCCCGACTTCAAACTCTTCGCAGAGTTCGATCCCTACAAGTGGCACGGAAATCGAGACACGTACATGAAGACGATCGCACGGCGCCTTGAGGTCGAACAGAAATTGAAGTGGCGCGGAGTCCCCGTCACCGATGACGAACTCGACGCCGGCTGCCCCCTGGTGATTCCACTGCTCGCCGACCTACTGACGCCCCAATGACAAGGATGCGTCGATAGCCCACACGTAGTGTGGGCTATCGACGCATCCTCTGGTCTTTAGGGGTTGAGGACTGCTCTGGCTACGAGGTCTACGCCGAAGGCTGTGAGGATGGCTAGGTACAGCAGGCCGGTTGCGGCCATGACTGCGGAATACGACTTTTCCTTGAGCGCGTACCAGGTCATCACTACCAAGCCGATGGTTGTCACTGCGCAGACGGCCCACATCCAGCCGAGGATGCCGTCGTAGCCGTCGTCGACCGTCCCGTTGAATACCTGCACCATGCCGGTCGGCCAGAGGAAGACGAGCAGTTCGAACGGCCAGATGATGCCGACCCAGCGCACGAGTTCGCGGACGGGTTCGCGCGGCAGGCCGGGCTGCACGAGGTACCAGTGGCCCAACAACATGGCGTCGCTGACCGAACCGAGGAACGCAGCGCCGACAACGAGACGCGAGGCCGCAAGCAGATAGGGGCCGCCGGCGAACTCGGCGGCGAACAGCAGTCCGACGAATCCGATGATCGCGGCAACGAGGTCGAGCACCGGTGGAAACTCGGGGCCCGTCTCCTCCACTTCCTCTTCGCCGCTTCCGACCATCGCCGCGACGCGTGCCTTGCGCCGGGCGCGCACTTCTTCCTGACCGCGTGCGCCCGCGCCGCGGCGCACCACGGACACGGCGAGTGCAACCGTCGCGGCCGCGGCCGTTGCGAGCGCGAACGCGCCCGCCGCTGCGTGCCCACCGTTCACGAGCAGCAGTCCGCCACCGAGCGCCATCAGCCCGAACACGATGCGGATGAGCCAGCCGTAGCCGAGGCTCACCAGGCGATGGCGGGTCGTCACCCAACCGAAAAGGAAACAGCCCGTGGCCCACTGCAACAGGAACGTGCCCGGATCGAGTTTCATACCCGGTCAGGCCACCACGGCCATGTCGCGCGGCGCGTTGTTCAGACGGACAGGGCCGTCGGCCGTCGCGACGACGATGTCTTCGAGGCGCACGCCGAATCGGCCGGGCAGGTAGATGCCGGGCTCGACGCTGAACGCGTGGCCGACCGCGATCGGCTCGGCGTTGCCCGCCACCAGGTACGGGTCTTCGTGCGCCTCCCGGCCGATGCCGTGCCCGACCCGGTGCACGAAGTAGTCGCCGTAGCCCGCGGCGGCGATCACACTGCGAGCGGCGGCGTCGACCGCTTCGCACGGCGTGCCGACCGTCGCGGCCTGCACGCCGGTTTCTTGCGCTTCGGCCAACACGACGTAGGCGTCGCGCACTTCCGTACTCGGTTCGCCGACGTGGAACATGCGCGTGATGTCGGAGCAGTAGCCGCGCATGGTGCCGCCGAAGTCGCACAACACGATCTCGTGTTCGCCGATCACTCGATCGGCCGAGGGTTCGTGGTGCGGGCTGGCGGCGTGCTCCCCCGCCGCGACGATCGCGAAGTTCGACCGTTCGTGCCCCGCGGCCAGCATGCGTTCGACGAGCTCGCGGTGGACGTCGAGTTCGGTGCGGCCCGCGAACGGGCGGCTGCGCATCTCGACCGCGATCGCGTCGACGGCCTCGGCTGCTCGCCGCAACGCGTCGATCTCGGCCGCGTCCTTCACGACGCGCAACGGCGCCAGCACCGACGACGCGCGCACGAACGCCGACGATGTCATCGCCTGTTGGAGATCGAGCACGAACCGCGCCCATGTACGATCGCCGATCGCCACGACCGCAGGCCGGCCCGCGAGACGCGCGACGAGCGCAACCGGGTCGTCGGTTTCGCCCCACGGCACGATCTCGAACACGTCGGGTTGTGTTTCGACGCGCGGTGCCTCCAACCGGGGAACAACGAGTTGCGCGTCGCCGGCACGCGGCAGCACCAACATCGTCAGCCGTTCCAGCGGCATCGCTTCGTAACCGGTCAGGTACGGCAGGTCGGCGCCCACCGAGAGCAACAGCAGGTCGACGTCGAGTTCTTCCATGCGGGACCGAGCCCGGGTGACGCGCGCTGCATACGTCATGCCGGGAACCCGGCGAGGCCGTCGATGCTCGACGCGTTCTTCTTCGCCCGGTAGCCGACGAGGCCTTCGTCGCCCTTCGCCTCCGCCCACCGGAGCAACCGGTCGCGGTCGTCGACGAGATCCATGACCGGCACCGCGTACCCACACGAAGTCGTTACTCGCGTCACGTCGATGCGGCCGTTCTCGCGCACGTGCGCGATCGTCTCCACACCGCTGCCGGTCAAGTCGAGGTAGGCAACGCGACGCGGCCCGAGCACGCGCAGCGTGTCGAGACCCTTGGGCGACACATTGACGTGACCACCCGCGTTCGGCGCGGTGGCGACAAAGAACATCGGTTGGGCCGCGATCCACTCGGTGAGGTCGGGTGAGATCTCGGCGTGGACGTCGGCCATGCCGCCATTTTGTCAGCCGCCCGGCAGGAGATACGCAGTCAGGTGCAACTCTTCGGCCACGAAGCGCAATCGGCGGTAGCGCTCGATCAGCGCCTTCTGTTCGTCGGTCGGCGCCCAGGCCCCGTCGACCTCGAGGCGCAGCAGTGTTGCGTCGCGGTACAGCTCGTACGGGTCGCGGCCCTCGAACTCGGGCACGCCGGTTTCGGCGAGGAGCTCCCGAATCTCGGCGTCCATTTCGGCCAGCTGCTCCCGCTCCTCGTCGGTCAGCGCGTCGTATGTCGCGACCTCGACTCCG
>JAWXCJ010000162.1:0-18602 GCA_034408875.1 Actinomycetota bacterium | reverse complement strand
TTCTGCGGCAGCGGCAAGAAGTACAAGCTCTGCCACGGCAACGCTTGAATGCGCGATTTCTCCGAGGATCTGGCTGACCTCTCGCGCCGCGTCCGCGACGCGCACGGCTACCTGCGCGTCGACGACGCGCGGCAGCGACTCGCCGAACTCGAGCAAGAGGCAGCCGACCCCGATCTCTGGACCGACGCCGACAAGGGCCGCAAGGTGACGACCGAGCTCGCCCGCGTGCGCGGCGATGTCGAACTCGTCGAGAGCTTGGAATCGCGCACTTCCGATCTCGAAACCTTGCACGAACTCGCGCGCGAAGAAGGCGACGACTCGTTCGAGCCCGAGATCACAGAAGGCGCGGAACGCCTGCGCCGCGACCTCGACCAGCTCGAGCTCCGCGCGCTGTTCAGTGGCGAGCACGACGAGCGCGACGCAATCTGCGACATCCATTCGGGCGCGGGTGGTACCGACGCGCAGGACTGGGCCGACATGCTGCTGCGCATGTACACGCGGTGGGCGCAGACGCAGGGTTTCGAGGTCGAAGTCGACGACATCCAAGAAGGCGGGGAAGCCGGTATCACGTCGGCCACGTTCATCATCAAGGGTCGCTACGCGTACGGCATGCTCGCGGGCGAACGCGGTGTGCACCGGCTGATCCGAATTTCACCGTTCGACGCCAACGCGCGCCGCCAGACCGCGTTCGCGTCGTTCACGTGCGACCCGTCGATCGAAGAGACCGAAGCGCCCGAGATCGATCCGAACGACCTGCGCGTCGACACGTACCGCTCGTCGGGCGCGGGTGGGCAGCATGTGAACGTCACCGACTCGGCCGTCCGACTTACGCACCTCCCGACGGGAATCGTCGTGTCGTGCCAGAACGAACGGTCGCAGCTCCAGAACAAGGCCAAGGCCATGCAGATCCTGGCCGCGCGCCTCGCCGCCTACTACCGCGTGCAACGGCAACAAGAACTCGACGCGCTGTCGGGTGAAAAACGCGATGTCGCGTTCGGTAACCAGATCCGCACCTACACACTCGCGCCCTACCAACTCGTGAAGGACGAACGCACGCGTCACGAGACCGGGAATGTGGCGGCTGTGCTCGACGGCGATATCCAGCCGTTCATCGAGTCGTACCTGCACTGGCGGCGGCGAGGCGATTCGGCATAATTTCGCAGAGCAGGTGCCGGGGCGGGGCAGGGGCCGACTGCTACCCTCGTTGGGCCTCCCATGATCAGATTCGAAACGGTTTCCAAGGCGTATAAGGGCGAGGTCGTCGCATTACGCGAACTGTCGCTCGAGATCGGCAAGGGCGAGTTCGTGTTCCTTGTCGGTCCCTCGGGATCGGGCAAATCGACCTTTTTGAAGCTCCTCTTGCGCGACGAGGTCGCGACAGGCGGTCGCGTGCTCGTGGCCGGCCGCGATATCGCGCGCCTGGGCTCCTGGAAGGTGCCGCAGTTGCGGCGCAACATCGGGTGCGTGTTCCAGGACTTCAAGCTGCTGCCGAACAAGACGGTCTACGAGAATGTCGCGTTCGCGCTCGAGGTCATCGGCCGGCCCCGCAGCATCATCACGACGCAGGTGCCGCAGATCCTCGACCTGGTCGGCCTGACGCCGAAGTCCGGAAACTTCCCGGCCGAGTTGTCGGGTGGTGAGCAACAGCGGGTGTCGATCGCGCGCGCGTTCGTGAACCGTCCACTCATCCTGCTCGCCGACGAACCGACGGGGAACCTCGACCCCGCGACGACCGTCGGCATCATGCGCCTGCTCGACCGCATCAACCGCACGGGTACCACGATCGTGATGGCCACCCACGACCAACGCATTGTCGACGCGATGCGCCGGCGCGTCGTCGAACTCGACCACGGTTCGCTCGTGCGCGACCAGGCGCGCGGCGTCTACGGAGTCGGGAGCTAACTGGTGTCGCGGTTCGCTTACTTCTTCCGCGAGACGATGATCTCGCTCCGCCGCAACCTCGGCATGACGATCGCCGGAATCCTCACGGTGGGGGTCTCGCTGGCGTTGTTCGGCGGGATCCTGCTCATGCAACAGCTCGTCAACCACGGCACGAGCCGGTGGAAGGACGTGAAGTTCGAGATCTTCATGAACGTCGAGGCCCCACAGCCCCAGATCGACGGTGTCGAACAGGAGCTCGCGACGCTGGTCGACCGTGGGGAGATTCGGTCGTTCGAGTTCCTCAGCAAGGCAGAGGCGTACGAGGAGTTCACGCGGATTTTCGAGGACGAGCCCGCGCTCATCGAGAGCACAACTGCCGACGTGTTGCCGACGTCGTTCCGGGTCGTGCCCGCCGAGGTCGAGAACACCGCAGACCTCGCGCGCCGATTCGACGCGATGCCGGGCGTCGACAAGCTGCTGACCGCGCAGGAGGTCATCGACCGGATCATCGACGTCACAACGTTCGTCCGGTGGGTGTTCATCGCAATGGCGGTGATCCTGCTGTCGTCGTCGATCTTCTTGATCATGAACACGATCCGTCTCGCGACATTCGCCCGCCGGCGTGAGATCGAGGTCATGAAGCTGGTCGGCGCCTCGAACTCCTTCGTGAGAATTCCGTTCATGGCCGAGGGGTTGGTTCAGGGCGTAATCGGCGCCGGGTTGGCCGTGGGTGGCGTCTACGCCCTGAAGCTTGTCCTCGGCACGATCGAGAGCACCGACGGTCTGTGGCGCGACTTCTACGTCACCAACGGCGACGTCACCTGGATCTCGATGCTGGTGCTGCTCATCGGTGCCGGCATCGGGGTCGTCGCATCGCTCATCGGCCTCTTCCGCTTCCTCGACGACTGATTCCGGGTCCCGGACTCGGCTCGACTTTCGGCGTTCGCCGCCGATCAATTGGCAACTCCTGTCCTTCACCGTTGCTGGTGTGGCCCATGTTGCCTACGATCCGGCCGATGACCCACCGCGGTCCGGTCTCCCTGATCCTGGTCGCGCTGCTCGGCGTGGCGGCTGCTCCCGCGCCCTCGACCACCACGACGACCCAACCCCGCGACACCCGCATTCGCGAGCTCGAAGCCGCGATCGGTGAGGTGTCGGCCGAGGAGGCAACCGCCCTGCGCGAGCTGGTCACGATCCGGGAGCGGCGATCTGAGCTCGACGCGTCGATCGGTGGGCTCGCACGACAGGTCGCCGATGTCTCGGGCGCGATCACGGCGCATCAGGCGGAGGTCGACCGGCTCGTCGCCGCGCTCGTGGAGATCGACGGCCGGATCACCGAAACCACGGACCAACTCGACGACGCGCAGGACCGCGCCGAGCAGTCGGCCGCCGACCTCTACCTGAACGAGTCGGGCGGCGTCCCCGTTCGCGTCGGTGTGCTCGAGGCCGACAGCGTGCGCGACGTGATCGTCGGGTCGGTGTACCTCGCCAACATCTCGAACGACCACTGGGCCGAGGTCGACGAGCTCGCCGGGCTGAAAGACGTCATCGAACAACTCGAGGCAATGGCGCAGACGCAGCAGGCCGAGGAGGAGGCGGCGCGCGCCGAGGCGGAGCGCCGGCGCGAGGAACTCGACCAACTCCGTGCGCAGCAGCGCGTCGAACGCGACGAGGTCGCGTCGCAAGAGTCGCGCGAACGCGCGCTCGTCGAGGAGATCCGCGAACGCAAGGACGAATACACCGCCGAACTCGCGGCGCTGCAAGCATCGTCGAACGCGATTACCGAGATGCTTGCGGTTCGGCAGAAGGGCCAGACCCGCGCGACGACGTTCACGGTCGCGCGCCCCGTACCCGGAGCGGTGTCGAGCAGTTTCGGTGCGCGTGTGCACCCGATCTACGGCGACTCCCGCATGCACAACGGGGTCGACATGACGGCCGGTCACGGTGCGCCGATCAAGGCCGGCGCCGCGGGCGTGGTTGCGTTCGCGGGGGTCCGCCAGGGCTACGGCTACACGGTGATCATCGACCACGGCAACCAGTACGCGACCCTGTACGCCCACGCCTCGTCGCTCGAGGTCACGACCGGCCGGCGAGTCGAGAAGGGCCAAACGGTGGCCCTGGTGGGAGCAACCGGCCTGGCCGCCGGCCCCCACCTCCACTTCGAGGTCCGCCTCCTCGGCGCCCCCGTCAACCCCCTCAACTACCTCTGACAGGGATGCGTCGATAGCCCACACCACGTGTGGGCTATCGACGCATCCCTGGGTCAGGTCTGGATGGGGAGGACCTCGGTGGCGCCGGTGGCGAGTTCGGTGTCCCAGTCCTTCGGCTCCATGAGGGGGACGAGGACCAGCTTGGAGAAGCCGGCCGCGACGTAGCCCTCGCAGAGTTCGCGTACCGCGGGCCAGCCGCGCGCGACCACGTGGGAGATGTCGGCGTCGGGGTTGCGGGCACTGATGAGCTGACGGAACGGTTCGGGTATCTCCTCGTGCGTGTAGAGCACCATCACGCCGAAGTGTTCCGGGTCGATTTCGCGTCCCGCGGCCGACGCCGCCTCGTCGATCGCGACCTTCGCGGTCGCGCACTGCTCGGCGGTGGTGAACGACGCGAGCCAGCCGTCGCCGAGGCGGCCGACGCGCCGGAGTTCGGACGGGGCCTTCCCGCCGAGCCATACGTCGAGCGGATGTGCCGGCTTCGGCAACACCGACATGCCCTCGTAGTGGTACCAGCGGCCGTCGTGGTCGACCGAGTCCTCGCTCCACAACCGGCGCAGCAGCGGTAGCGCTTCGTCGAACATCGAGGCGCGGTCGCCGCGCGCAACACCGAACGCCTGCTGCTCGACCGGATGCACGATTCCGAGGCCGAACGCGGGCAGCGCCCGCCCGCCCGAGAGCATGTCGAGTGTTGCCCACTCCTTTGCGACCAGCGCCGGGCTCCGGCCCGGCAGCACCGACACGCTCGTACCGAGCTTGATCTTCGACGTGCGCGCCGCCGCGTAGGTGAGCCCCAGCACCGGGTCGGGCGCGGGTCCGCTGATGCGCTCCGACAACCACAGCGAGTCGAACCCGTGCCGCTCCATACCCTCGGCCAGCGCGCCCAGCCGCTCACCATCGAGCGGCCGCAGGTTCCCGAGGCCGAACCCCACCCGAACTTTCATGATTTCTTGCGCCTTCGCTCAGAACCCGGCGGGGCGGAGGTGCTCGTACTTGCCGAGTTCGCCGCGCGCGATCTGGCGCATGTGCACTTCGTCGGGACCGTCGACGAGATGCAACGTGCGTGCGTGCGCGTACATTGCCGCGAGCGGCCAGTCGTCGGTGACGCCCGCACCGCCGAAGAGTTGGATCGCCCGGTCGATCACCGTCGTCGCGAGCCGGGCCGCGATCACCTTGATCGCCGCGATCTCCATGCGGGCCGCCTTCTTGCCGACCGTATCCATCATCCACGCGGCCTTGAGTGTGAGCAGGCGGGTCTGCTCGATCTCCATGCGCGACTCGGCGATGCGTTCGCGTACGACGCCCTCGTCGGCGAGTGGCTTGCCCCACGCCACGCGGGACTGGGCCCGTTCGCACATGAGTTGCAAGGCTTTCTCGGCCAGGCCGATCGCGCGCATGCAGTGGTGGATGCGGCCGGGACCGAGGCGGGCCTGCGCGATTGCGAACCCGCTGCCTTCCTCTCCGAGCAGGTTCTCCTTGGGGACGCGTACGTTCTCCCAGAGGGTGTCGCCGTGCCCGCCGCCCTCGGAGTGCCCGAACACGGGCAGCCCGCGTGTGACCGTGACACCCGGCGCGTCCATCGGCACGAGGATCATCGACTGCCGGTGGTACGGGTCGGCGTCGGGGTCGGTTGCGCCCATGAACACCGCGACCTTGCAGCGCGGGTCGAGCGCGCCGCTCGTGAACCACTTGTGCCCGTTGACGACGTAGTCGTCGCCGTCGCGCTCGATGCGGCTCGAGATGTTGAGCGCGTTCGACGACGCCACCCATGGCTCCGTCATCGCAAAGCACGAGCGGATCTCGCCGTCAAGCAGCGGCTGGAGCCACTGCTCCTGCTGGAGCGGCGTCCCGAACTGCACGAGGATTTCCATGTTTCCGGTGTCGGGCGCCGAGCAGTTCGTCGACTCCGACAGCAGCGCGGACCCGCCCATCACTTCGCACAGCGGCGCGTAGTCGAGGTTCGTCAACCCGACGCCATACTCGTCGTCGGGCATGAACATGTTCCACAGGCCGCGCTTGCGGGCCTCGGTCTTCAGTTCCTCCATCACCGGCGGGGCGAAATGCGGGTCACCCGAGTCGGCACGCTGACCCCGGTAGATCGGCTCGGCCGGGAGCACGAAGTTCTCGTTGAAGTCGATGAGCTTGGCCTTCAGCTCCTCGGATCGCTCGTTCGGTGCAAAATCCATGAATGATCACTCCGCCTTGAAGAACTCGGGGTCGGGGCCGGACTTGATGTTCGGAGCCTGCGCGTGCAGGAGTTCCAGCGCTTCACGGTGATCGTCGCCGGTGAACTCGCGGGTCGTCGCGCAGAACTCGACCAGTATGCCGTTGGGGTCGACGGTGTAGACCGATGTGCACCAGCCGTGGTCGGCCGCCATGACGTCGTGGCCCTGCTCGAGCCACCGGCTCTTCTTGGCGTCGAGGTCGTCGAGGCCCTGCGCGTCGAACGCGATGTGGTTGATGAAGATCGGCAGGCCGAGGCCCGTCGAGATGTCGGTGCGGTAGTCGTCGATCGAGTCGTCGTGGATATCCCAGATCGCCAGCATCTGGCCGTTGCCGGTGTCGTAGAACAGGTGCTTGGCCCAGCCCGGCTCCTTCTCGGTCGGAACGGCTTCGACCCGTACGAGCTGAAAACCCATCGCCTCGGTGTAGAACCGGTGCGTTGCGTCGAGGTCGCGGGTCGCGATTGCGACATGATGGAACGCCATGGCCGAAGTCTCCCACCTCGAGCGCAACGACGCGGCCGCCGCGGCGCGGATACGCCTGTGACGGCCGCTGCCACGATCGCGCTCGTCGTCGCGATTCCCTTCGCCGCAGGCGACTGGTGGAGTCGCCTGCGCGACGACCGCCGGCTCGAGGTCATCTGTAAGCCGGCCACGCTGGTCGCGCTCATCGTCGCTGCGGCCACGCTCGACCCCGCTGCGGGCGAGGGCGACCGCCGGGTGTGGTTCGTCGCCGCGCTCGTCTTCTCACTCGCGGGTGACGTCTTTCTCCTGTTCCCGGCCCGGTTCATCGCGGGCCTGGCCGCGTTCCTCGTCGCGCACCTCTGTTACGTCGCCGGGTTCTGGACCGATCCGCCGGCGGCGACTTCGCTCGTGGTGAGCGCCGTGTTCGTGTCGGCGGTCCTGGCTCCGGTCGCGTTCCGGATCCTGCGGGCGGTGCGGGAGGCCGGCCCACGGGGCGACGTGGGCCCCGTCGCGGCGTACGTTGGGGTGATCTCGGCCATGGTCGTCAGCGCCCTGGCCTCGGGCAATGCGGTGGCCGGTGTCGGGGCGGTCGTGTTTGCCGGCTCCGACAGCCTCATTGCCTGGGACCGGTTTGTCCGTAGCCGGCCGTGGATGTCGGTGACGATCATGGTCACCTACCACCTGGGCCAGTTATTCCTGGTGCTCTCCCTGCTGGAGTAGCGCTCGGAGCGGCCGATCAGGTCGGGTGAGACGGAGAGTGGCGCGGACGCGCCGCGGCGTCGCGCCCGCCCCTGGGCCCGGCACGGGGGGTCGGCGCCGGCGCTTCGGCTTCTTCCTGCTGATCGCAGGCGGCGTCTACCTGCTCATGTCCGCCGAAGGTGTGGCGGCTCCGCCGACTGTCACGACCACCGTCAGCGCCCTGGCCTACACCGAGAACGCGGCCGCGACGGCCGTCGACAGCGGTCTCGTCTTGAACGAGCCCGAAGCGGACCCGATTCTCGGCGCCACTGTGCGCATCCTCACGAACTACCAGAACGGCGAAGACGTCCTCGCGTTCAGTGACCAGCTCGGCATTGCCGGGGCGTGGAACGCGGGCACCGGCATTCTTACCCTCAGCGGTACGACGACGGCGGCCGACTACCAGACGGCACTGCGGTCCGTGACGTACCAGAACACGAGCGACGCGCCGAGCACGTCGACGCGCACGGTGCAGATCGTGGTCACCGACGCCAACGCCGAGAGTGGGAGCGCCACGCGAGACATCGCGGTCACGGCGGTTGACGATCCGCTCGACGTGACGACGACCGGCGGATCGCTCGCGTTCACCGAAGGCGCGGCCGCGACGGTCCTCGACTCTGCGCTCACGGTTGTCGATCTCGACCACAACATCACCGGGGCGACCGTGCAGGTCACCGGCAACTACGTGAACGGTGAGGACGTACTGGCGTTCACCGACCAGCTCGGCATCACCGGGGTGTGGGCTCCGGTCTCGGGCACGTTGACGCTGTCGGGCACGACGACGCCGGCCAACTATCAGACCGCGCTGCGCACGATCACGTACGCGAACGCGAGCGAGAACCCGTCGACGCTCCCGCGCAGCGTGACGTTCACCCTCACCTCACCGGGGAACTCCGACAGCGGGATCCGTGTCGTCGCGATCACGGCCGTCAACGACGCGCCGGCAGCCGGCGGCGCGACCACTGTGACGAACCCCGGTGGTGGAGCGGCCAACGTGCTGGAGGACAGTGTCCCCGGCGCGGCCAACATCCGGCTCACGCCGCCCACCCTCACCGACGTCGACGGCTCCGCGCCGACGCAGGTGCGCATCATGACCGCCACGGGCGGCACGATCGCCCAGGGCGACGGCTCGGTGATCGGTCTCGGCTCGGGCGGCTCGTTGCTGACGCTTGCGGGTGGCGTCGTCGACCTGCGGTTCACGCCGACCGCGAATCGCGATACCTCCGGGTCGTTCGACTACGTCGTGGTCGACGGCTCGAACCCGAGCGTCAACTCGCCGTCGTCGACGGCAACGGTTCCGATCGTGCCGGTCAACGACGTCCCGACGACGACGATGAGCGGCGGGAGTGCGGCGTTCGTCGAGAACGGTTCCGCCGTCGCGGTCGACGCCGGTGCGACCACCGCCGACATCGACAACGCCAACCTCGCGAGCGCGACGCTGCAAATCACCGGTAACTACGCGAGCGGCGAAGATGTGCTCGCGTTCACGAATCAGCTCGGCATCACCGGTTCGTGGGCGGTGGGTCCGGGCACGATGACGCTGACCGGATCGGCGACGCTCGCCGACTACCAAACCGCGATCCGCGCCGTGACGTACGCGAACGGAAGTGACAACCCGTCCACCGCGGTTCGGACCGTCACCCTCATCGCGAACGACGGGAGCGCGCCGAGTGCGGGGACGACCCGCACGGTCACGGTCACGGCTGCGAACGACGCACCGACGGTCGGCACGACGGGCGGCAGCGCCGCGTACACCGAAAACGCGGCGGCGGTCGTACTCGACGCCGGCATCACCACGGCCGACGTCGACTCGGCCAACCTTTCCGGCGCGTCCGTGCAGATCACCGGTAACTACGCGACGGGCGAGGACGTGCTCGCGTTCACGAACCAGTCCGGTATCTCGGGCGCGTGGGTGGCGGGCTCCGGCACGATGAACCTGACGGGTTCGGCCACGCTCGCGCAGTACCAGTCGGCGCTGCGGACGATCACGTACGTCAACACGAGCGACGCGCTGTCGACCTCGGCCCGTACGGTGACGATTATCGTGAACGACGGCGCGGACCCGAGTTCGGGTGCGACACGGGGTATCGCGGTCACCGCTGTCAACGACGCGCCCGTCCTGGCCGGGACCGGTGGTTCGATCACGTATACCGAGAACAACAGCCCCACGGTCGTCGACGGGGGAGTGACGCTCGCCGACATCGACCACGCGTCGATGAGTGGCGCGACCGTCGCCATCACGAGCGGATATTGGAACGGCGAAGACGTCCTCACGTTCACGAACCAATCCGGCATCACGGGATCGTGGTCGGCCGGTATGGGCACCATGACGCTCTCGGGTTCGGCGAGCGTCGCCGGCTACCAGACCGCCGTGCGTTCCATCACCTACGCCAACACCAGCGACGCGCCGTCGTCGACCACCAGGACCGTATCCTTCACCGTCACCGACGGAGTCACGCCGAGCAACACCGTCTCACGCAGCGTTGCCGTCGTACCCGTCAACGACCTCCCCGCGACGACCACGTCGTCCGGGAGCGCGACGTATGTCGAAGACGCCGCACCGATCGTCCTCGACTCGGCGCTCGCAGTCGTCGACGCCGACGATGCCGCGCTCACGCAGGCCCGTGTCACGATCGCGGGTGGGTACTCGACCGGGCACGACGCGTTGTCGGCGACCGGCGCGGGCGGCATCAGCGCCGCGTGGGATGCCGCGAGCGGCGTGCTCACGTTGAGCGGGTCGGCGAGCCCGGCGACGTACCAGACGGTCCTGCGCAGCGTGGTGTTCGCAAACGACTCGCAGGAACCGTCGACCGCGAGCCGGATGGTCACCATCACCGTGTACGACCCGAGCGGTCCCGGTGGCACTGCCGGCCGGTCCGTCGCAGTGACATCGGTGAACGACGCGCCCGTCGCCCGCGACGACGGAGCGACGACCGTCCAGGCGGCCACCGTGACCGTCGACGTCGTCGCGAACGACAGCGACATCGAAGGCGACGCGCTGAGCGTCATCGCGGCGACGTCGGAAACGGGCGGCAGCGCGTCGATCACTGCCGGCGGCAACGTCACGGTCATTCCCGAAGACTCGTTCGTGGGCACGCTCGACGTTACGTACACGCTCAGCGACGGCTCGGCGCAGGCCACGGGCCGGCTCGCGGTCACGGTCGCGCCGGCCGCGGACATCGGCCTTTCGCTGACGGCAACCCCGAGTCCTGCCCGCGTCGGCGACGACGTCGACGTCGACCTCGTCGTGGCCAACAACGGCCCGGGTGCCGCGCTCGGCAGCGACATCGTCGTGCACGCGACCACGGGCTACCTCATCACCCGGGCGACAACGGCCGGGGGAAGGTGCGACTATTCGCGCGAAGAAGCCATCTGCGAGCTGCCCGACGTCGCGGCCGACGAATCGGCGCTCATCGAGATTCAGGTGCGAGCTTCGGCCACGGGCACACTCAGCGTGCGCGCCACCGCCGCGACCGCCTCGTTCGACGCCGACGACTCCGACAACACGGCCGCGGCGGCGGTGCGCGTCAACGCCGCAGCGAGCAGGACGACGCCGATCGGTCCCCGCCGCCCGACGGTCACCACGAGCACGACGTCCACCGCCCCGGCGCCGGTGCTGACAACCACCTCGTCCTCGTCGACCACGTCGACGACACGCCCTGTGCCGCGCACGACCACGACGACTCGGCCCAAAGCGACGACGACGACGCTTGCGGCGCCCGCCGACGATGCCGACAAGCCGAAGGAAAAAGAAAAGGAAAACAACTCGACCGGCGTCGCAGTCGGACTGATGTTCATGATCATGGGCGTCGTCGGCACGGTGTTCATCCTGTACCGCCGCAGGCAATTGGAGATGTGATGTTGGACCTTGACGTTCTAGCCCGAGAAGCGTCGTCCCTCGAGCCGTTGCCCACCAGCGTGGCCCGGCTCGCGGCACTCGTATGCGAAGGCACTCCCGAGCTGTCGGAGGTCGTCGACATCGTTCGCTTCGACCAGGCGTTGACGGCGACCTTGCTCCGAACTGCGAACTCGTCGTGGAGCGCGAGCCGCACGCAGATCACGACGGTCGACGACGCCGTTGTCCGTCTCGGTTCCGGCCCCGTGTTGTCGCTCGCGTTCGCCGTGACCGTCCGCGCCCAAATGTCGCGCGCCGTTCCCGAGTACGGACTCGGTGAAGGTGAGTTGTGGAGCCACTCCGTTGCGGCCTCGCTCGCCGCGGAGCTGATCTGTCGCACTGCGCCGATCCGGCCTCCGGTCGAAACGCCGACGGCCGCGCTGCTCCACGATGTCGGCAAGCTCGTCATGGCCCGCTTTCTCGACAGGGAACTGCTCGACGCCCTGCGCGACGCGCAGGCGCGCGGGTTGGCGCGCATGGACGCCGAACTCGAGGTGCTTGGTATCCACCACGCCGAGCTCGGCGCCCTGATCGCCCAGTCGTGGGGACTGCCCTCGGCGCTCGTCTACGGCATTCGCCGCCACCACGAACCGGGCGACGACCACGGCGGCATTGCGTACGGCATTCACCTCGCCGATGTCGTGGCCAAGACGATCGGTGCGGGGCTCGACGACAATCCCGACATCGAGCGCTTCGGCCGGGCGGCCGGCGAACTGGGCTTGCATGCCGATCACATCGACGAGATCCACAAGCTCACCGACGAGCGCTTCCACGAGGTCCTCGGCCGCTTCACCTGAGCCCGGCGGGGTGGAATGCCCACGTAGTGTGGCGGATTTGGGGTTGAGTCGGTCACTCTACGTGCCGATTGCCACCCAATGCAGTTGGGCGGCAACGAGACTGGGCCTGAGAACGGGCAATTCGCGCGTTACCTCCGGCGAAGCGCACGATCCGTGGCATTGCTGGGCGCGCTGGCGGTCAGCTTCACCGGGCTCCCGGCCGATGCGAGCGAAGGCACGGATTTCGACATCGACGACACCTGGGCGCTGGTGCAGTCGCCCGACGGTGCCGTCGACATCGTCCGCGGTGAGGAAGCGATCGAAGCGGCGTGGGACGACGCGAGCAACCGCAGCGCCGACGAGGTGCTGACGCTCGAGACGCAAGACGCGCCGGTCGCGGCCATGGGCACCAACGATGCCCTCCGCGGTCAGCAGTGGGCGCTCGACGCCACGTCGTTCGAGGCAGCGTGGAGCACGACGACCGGCGGCGCCGTCATCGTGGCGGTCGTCGACACCGGCGTGCGCGGCGACCACCAGGATCTCGCACCGATCATGTTGTCGGGGTACGACTTCGTCGACGACGGTGCCAACGGCCATTCCGACCCGAACGGACACGGCACGCACGTCGCCGGGATCATCGCCGCGCAGGCGAACAACGGAGTCGGCATCGCCGGTGGCGCGCCCGGCGTACGCATCCTCCCGGTACGCGTGCTCGACGCCAACGGCACCGGTTTCTCGTCCGACGTTGCGGCCGGCATCGTGTGGGCCGCCGATAACGGCGCCCGGGTCATCAACGTGAGCCTCGGAAGCACTTCGCCGTCGACCGGTACGCAGATCGCGATCCAGTACGCACTCTCGAAGGGCGCGCTCGTGCTCGCCGCCGCCGGCAACGGCGCGCAGAGCGGCAACGCCCCGCTGTACCCCGGCGCCTTCCCCGAAGCAGTGGCAGTCGGCTCGGTCGACAGCAACCTCAGCCGCTCGGCGTTCTCCAACCACGGGAGTTACCTCGACCTCGCCGCACCCGGCGGGAACATCATCTCGACCTGGTCGAGCAGCGCGACGGCCTACGCCGGTGCCAGCGGCACGTCGATGGCGACGCCGTACGCGGCGGCCGCGGCCGCGCTCGTCACCGCCGCGAACCCTTCGGCATCGGTCGCCTCGGTACGCGCCAACCTCGAAGCCGGCGCCAACGACTTGGGCCCGGCCGGATTCGACGGCGAATACGGATGGGGACTCGTCGACCCGCGCGACTCAGTGACCCGCGCGCTGCCGTCGCCCCCGGGCAGCGGCACCGCGGGCAGCGGCTACTGGCTCGTGAGCCGCACCGGAGCGATTCGTAACTTCGGCGCCGCGCCCCACCTCGGTGACCTGAGCGGCGCGGCACTCAGCGCGCCGATCGTCGCCTCGACGCCGACGCGTACCGGCAACGGGTATTGGATGGCCGGGGCCGACGGCGCGGTGTACACGTTCGGCGACGCTCCATTCCACGGATCGATGGGCGGCCGGCGCCTGAACTCACCGATCGTCGGCATGGCGGCCACGCCGTCCGGCGGCGGCTACATCCTGCTCGGCGCCGACGGCGGCATCTTCACGTTCGGCGACGCGGCCTTCTACGGTTCGACGGGCGGCATCAAGCTCAACGCTCCGATCCTCGATCTTGCGATGAGTTCGACCGGCCGCGGGTACTGGTTCGTGGGGTCCGACGGCGGTGTCTTCGCCTTTGGCGATGCCGGCTTCTACGGTTCGACGGGCGGCATGAAGCTCAACGCTCCCGTCGTGTCGATGACGTCGACGCGTGGTGGCGCCGGCTACTGGATGATCGGCTACGACGGCGGCATCTTCGCCTTCAACACGCCGTTCCACGGCTCACTGCCGTGGCTGCGGGCGACGTACGGAACCGCCCCGCCGCCCGCACTACGGGTGCGCGCAGTCGACGACGGCTCGGGTTACTACATCATGGGTACCGACGGTGCGGTGTTCAGCTTCGGCAACGCCCGCTTCCACGGTGCCGCACCGGGCTTCAACCCCGTCGACATGATGTTGATGCCGTAGGGCGATGTCAGCCCGTGGCGCGCGGCTCACCCAATACAGGTCGTCGGCTTGCCACAGAGGTCGCCGAGGAAGCCCGTGTATGCGCCCGGCGGCAGGAGGCGGATCACGCGACGCGCACCGTGAAGCCGGCGCGGTAGGTCCCGCGGGGCGGGACCATCGTGACCTGGCCGCGGCGCAGGCCGTCGACCGGCGCGGTCATCGGTTCGATGCAGACGAAGTTCGAGCGGGCGGGCGCGTACACCTGCGCGTGCGGATATCCGGCGTCGAACGTGACGGCGAGCCGCCGATCGCCGCCGGCCACGACGAACCGGCGGTCGGCGCCGAGCCGGTAGTGCGTGTCGAACACGCGTCGCGCGAGCGGCTTGTTCTCGGCCGCACACTCGTGTTCCTCTCCGGTCGGGAGGTTACGCGAGTCGAGGAGGAGTTCGGTGCGCTTCGGAAGCCGCAGCGACACGGCGCGCCGGGCGGCCGGGAGCCGGAAGTAGGGGTGGAACCCGAACGCAATGGGAACGGCGGCGGGGCCTGTCGGTCGCAGTTCGGTCGTGACTCGCAATGTCCGCGCGGTGAGTTGGGCCGTGACGGTCAGTTCGTGCGGGAACGGGAACGCGCGCGTGAGGAGCGCGTCGGTGCTCGAATCGAGTCGGGCCGAAAGCACGGCCGCGTTGGCCCGGGCCGTCAGCGTGTCGATCGAGAACGCGGTGTTCCGCACCGTGCCGTGGATCGACAGGTTGTTCCCGTCGACCGGAAGGGCGACCCCGGCGAGACGTACTTGGCGGTCGCCGACCCGATACGAGCGCCCGCCCAGCCGGTTCGCCCACGGATGCAGGAGCGGCATTCCCGTCGTCGAGCCCTGCTTCCATTGCGCGGCCGAGTGGGGGAGCGCGAGCAGCTCCACGCCCTGGTGGCGCAGCGAAACGCCGAGCATCGCGGCGTCGGGCAGAAACGTCGCGGCGAGATCACCGGCCTCGAGTACGACCGCGACATCGTCCTTCTGCGTCTGGACGTGTACACGTGCGGCCACTACGGGAGACTACGCGTGTGGAAGTCACCGAGTTGATCGCGCAGGGGGGCCACGAGCAGGTGGTCGCGTTCGCCGACGCGAGACTCGGCCTGCGCGGGATGATCGCCATCCACTCGACCGCCCTGGGTCCGGCACTGGGCGGCATCCGGTTCTGGCACTACGCAAGTGACGACGAAGTGCTCGTCGACGTGCTGCGGCTCTCGGGCGCGATGACCCGCAAAGCCGCAGTAGCGGGGCTGCGCCAGGGCGGCGGCAAGACCGTCGTGCGCTGGGACGACCCGCACCGGGAACGCACCGACGAACTGCGCCGGGCGATCGGCCGCGCCATCCACCTCCTCGGCGGTCGCTACCTGGCCGCGGAGGACGTCGGCGCCACCACCGCCGACATGGACGGCATCGCCCTCGAGACGCCGTGGGTCACGGGTATCGACCCGGCCAACGGCGGGTCGGGCGATCCGTCACCCGTGACCGCATGGGGGGTCGTGCACGCGATGTACGCGACGTGCGACGAGGCCTTCGGCGACCCCGACCTCTTTGAGCGACGCGTCGTCGTGCAGGGTGCCGGCCATGTCGGGGCCGAACTCGCCCGCCTGCTCGTGGAGCAGGGTGCGCTCGTCACGATCTCCGACGTCGATTCCGAGAAAGTCGCCCATGTTGCGGCACGGCTCGAGGTCGATGTCATCCCGCCGCAGCATGTGCTCGAGACGGAATGCGACGTGCTTGCGCCGTGCGCGCTCGGCGGCGTCTTTCGTGCCGACACCGTGGCCGGCTTGCGGTGCGCGGCGGTGTGCGGCGCCGCGAACAACCAACTCGCCGACGACGAAGCCGGCGGCGCGCTCGCGGCGCGCGGCATCGTCTATGCGCCCGACTACGTCGCCAACGCGGGCGGGATCATCAACATCGCGCACGAGTGGGCGCCCGGCGGCTATTCCGAGGAACGGGCGCGCGCGGAGGTCGCGGGCATCGAGGAGACGACGCGCCGCGTCTTCGCAATCGCGCGCGAAGAGGGGATCACGCCCGGCCGCGCCGCCGACGAGTTGGCCCGCCGGCGTCTCGAAGCCGACGGCGGCCCGCCCTACGTGCCGGGCGAGCCGTCGGTGATGCGCGACGCGCTGCTCACGCGTTGGGCTTCGCTTTCGACGTAGGTCGATGGCTCTCTCGCTACGCCGTCCGTGGCTTCGCTGCGGCCGCACGTGCCGCCGACTCCATCTCCTTGAGCCGCCCGAGGATCGGCATCGGCTCCTGGCCGACCTCGTCGATGCGCGCCGCAAGCTCGTCGACCGTCCACCGGCCGTCTTTGCGCATGTCGCGCGTTTCGGTCGGCTGGTTCCACACCGCGACCCGGCCGCCGTTCACCGTGTACACCTGACCGGTGATCTCGCGGGAGAGATCGGAGAGGAGAAACGCGACCATCGGTGCGACGTCTTCGGGCTCGCCCATCTCGAGGCCGAACGGCACCTGGCCCGACATGCGCGAACGCGCGACGGGGGCGATGCAGTTGGCGGTGACGCCGTACTTGTACATGCCCGCCGCCGCGCTGCGGACCAGCGAGACGATGCCACCCTTCGCGGCGGAGTAATTTGCCTGGGCAACACTTGCCGCGAACGCGCCGGACGTGAATCCGATCAGCGATCCGCTGCGCTGCTCCTTGAACACGGGCGCTGCCGCACGGAACACGGTGAACGTGCCCTTGAGGTGCGTGGCGATGACCGGGTCCCACTCGTCTTCGGTCATGTTGAAGAGCATGCGCTCGCGCAGGATGCCGGCGACGCACACGACGCCGTCGATGCGGCCGAACCCGTCGACCGCCGACTGCACGATCGACGCGCCACCTTCCATCGTGGTGACGCTCTGCGCGTTGGCGACGGCGCGACCGCCGGCCGCCGTGATCTCCGCGACGACTTCGTTCGCGACTTCGCTACTCGGCTCGCTGCCGTCGACGCCCACACCGAAGTCGTTCACGACGACTCCCGCGCCTTCGGCGGCGCACGCCAGCGCGACCGCTCTACCGATGCCGCGGCCCGCTCCGGTGACCGCGACTGCTTTTCCTTCGAGTGCTCCCATAGGCCGGGGAAGCTACCGGAATCACGCCTGAAGCAACGTCTCGAACGCGGTGGGGCGCTCGTACTCCTTCCGACCGAGGTCGGCGGTCGCGACCGCGACGTCGACGCGTCCGACGGGCTGGGCGTCGCGGCAGTACACGAACGCGGCGGCCGAGTAGTCGTCGACCCGCTCGCAGATGCCCATGCCCGCCACGCCCCGGCGGGGCTTGCTCGCCCAGCCGCGCCCGGCCGGCGGATTCGTCTCGAGGTACTGATCCATCGCCGCTTCCTGGCCCTCGAGGAACAACGTCATGCCGATCTGCTGGATCGTGACGCGCAGCCGCTCCCGGAACACGATCGGGTCGGGCACGTGCCAGCGGTAGAACGCGAGGAAGTCGGGGATCGCCATCGGGTTCGCGTCACCCGCCCGCACGTCGAGCGGCGCGCCCGCGTACGGGCCGTCGTGCGGGCCCATGCCCCACGCGCTGCCGACGTAGTCCTCCAACCCGGTGCCACAGATCGTCGGCAACGCGTCGTCGCCGTCGAGGTACGCCTTCATCTCACCTTCGCCGTACCACCAGCCGCCGTCGATGGGCCGGATGCCGATCGCGCAACCGAGAAAGCGTCCGGGTCCGGTGAAGCCGTCGGCGATCGTGAAGTCTTCGCGCATCACCGTGGGGTTCTCGCGGCGAAACGACACGTGGAGCAGACCCGCGTCGTCCGCGACGGAACCGAGTGTGTAGTCGAGTTGGTAGTACAGCTCGATCGCGCGCGGCGACGCGTTGGTGAACTCGACGCGCATGCGCTCGCGGAATGGCATCGGGAAGTATGCGTTGAACCCGCGCCCCTCGTTCGCAACGGTGAGCTGCGATGCGTACGGCACCGGTCGGCCGAGCGGGAGGCCGAAGAAGTCGAGGAGCGGAACCGCGATGTTCGGCTCCGCGGCGCCGTCGTAGAAGACCTCGAGCGTCCACGCCCGCATGATTTCGGGCGGCGCGGGCGGGACCGTGCACCAGATGTGCCGGATCGTGCCCGGGCCTTCGATATCGGCGAGTTGTACCCGTTCGCCCGCCGCGATGGTGCGCGACGGGGCGCCTTTGCGCCCGCCGTAGCTCTCACCGGCCGCGCCCTTGGCACCGGTGAGGTTCTCGAACGTCACCGCACGCGAGTCGAGGGACAGGTCGATCAGGGAAGGATCAGGCCACAGCACGAGCGGGAATGTATGCGGTCGCGGCTGCGTCCGTCAGGTCCCCGTTCTGGACGCGCGTATGTGTCGTGGACAACACATACGCGCGACCAG
>JAWXCJ010000161.1:0-6580 GCA_034408875.1 Actinomycetota bacterium | reverse complement strand
GTGCGGACGCAGAGAAGCCATGGACGGCGCAGCGAGGGAGCCGTTGGCGTCGTGCGGACGCAGAGAAGCCATGGACGGCGCAGCGAGGGAGCCGTTGTCATGGTGCGAGGGACGGCGTAATGGAATTCGACCTGAGTTCCGAGCAGGAGCAGTTCCGCCAGGTCGTGCGGGAGTTCGCCGAAGCGGAGATCGCGCCGCACGCCGAGGCGTGGGACCGCGACCACACGTTTCCGGTCGACACGGTGAAGGCCATGGGAAAGCTCGGGCTGTTCGGGCTTCCGTTCCCCGAGGAGTACGGCGGTGGTGGAGCCGACTACATCACGTACTGCATCGCGATCGAAGAGATCGCGCGCGTCGACGCGTCGATGGCCATCACGCTCGAAGCCGGGGTCAGTCTCGGCGCCGCACCGTTCCACTACTCGGGAACCGAGGAACAGAAGCAGGAGTACCTCGTCCCGATGATCGCGGGTGAGGTACTGGGCGCGTTCGGCCTGACCGAGGCCGAGGCCGGTTCCGACGCCGGGGCCACGAGAACGCGGGCGGTGCTCCGGGAGTCTGATGGCGTGTGGGCCATCGACGGGCAGAAGACCTTCATCACCAACTCGGGCACGCCCATGACCAAGTGCGTCACGATCACCGCGCGCACCGGAGACAACGAGATCTCGAACATCGTCGTCGACTCGGGCACGCCCGGGTTCGAGGTCATGGCGCCCTACCGCAAGATGGGCTGGCACGCATCCGACACGCACGAACTCGTGTTCTCGAACTGTCGTGTTCCGGAGCAGCAGTTGCTCGGCACCCGTGGCGAAGGGTTCAAGACGTTTCTCCGAGTGCTCGACGACGGCCGCATCGCCATCTCGGCGCTCGCGGTCGGCATGGCGCAGGCGTGCCTCGACGCGTCGTTGGCCCACGCCGGCACCCGTCAAGCCTTCGGCGGCCCGATCGGCCGGTACCAGGGCGTCGCGTTCAAGTGTTCCGACATGGCCGTGGCGATCGAGAACGCCCGCAATCTCACCTACAAGGCCGCGTGGTTGCGCGACCAGGGCCGCCCGGTTCGCCAGGCCGCGGCGATGGCCAAGCTCTACTCCAGTGAGATCGCCGTGAGCGCGACACGGGAAGCGGTCCAGATCCACGGCGGGTACGGCTACATCGACGAGACGCCCGTCTCGCGCTTCTACCGCGACGCCAAGATCCTCGAGATCGGCGAAGGAACCAGCGAGATCCAACGCGTCTTGATCGCGCGCGGGCTCGGATTGCCGGTCGAGTGAGCCCACACCCGAAAACAATGTCGTCAATCGGTCAGTTCCTCATCCGTTTCGCGATCGCGTTCGGACTGGTGGTTGTCGTCGCGTCGGTCGGCGTCGTCGCGGGCAACACCAAGTTCGAACGCGAGTACGACAAGACCGAAACGCTCGACCTTCCCGGCGATGTGCTCACGCCGGAGGAAAAGGGTGAACCGGCGAACTTCCTCGTCGTCGGCTCCGACACGCGCGCGATCGTCGACGACGAGGGTGAAGCCGGCGCGTTCGGTGATGTCGAAGGTGAACGGTCCGATGTCCTCATGGTCGTGCACGTCGACCCCGAAACCGAGACGGGCTTCGTGGTCTCGTTCCCGCGCGACACGTGGGTGCAGATCCCCGGTTACGACTCCGACCGGCTGAACGCGGCGTATGGTCTCGGCGGCCCGCAGCTCGTCATCGAGACACTGCGCGAGAACTTCTCGATCGATATCCACCATTACCTCGAAGTCGACTTCGACGGTTTCCGCGAAATCGTCGACACGATCGGTGGTGTCGACATCCAGTTCAACACCCCGGCGCGCGACGCCAAGTCGAACCTCGACGTTGCCGACGCCGGGTGCCGTGAACTCGACGGCAACCAGGCACTCGCCTACGCCCGGTCGCGCTTCTACGAGGCGTACGACGCCGACAGCGACCGCTGGCGCCAGGATCCCCGCAGCGACCTCAGTCGTATCGAACGGCAGCAGTACTTCTTGCGCAGCCTGGCCGACACGGCGCTCGACCGGGGCGCGCGCAACCCGCTCACGGCGTACCGACTCGTCACAGACGTGTTCGACTCCATGAAGCGCGATTCGCAGCTCGGACTCAACGACATCAAGGGACTCATCAACGCGTTCCGCGATCTCGACCCGGCGAGCATCGAGATGGCCACCATTCCGACCGAAAGCGGTGACCGCGGCGGCGCCGACGTCCAACTCGTGATCGACGAGGAAGCGGCACCGCTGCTCGCGCGGCTGCGTACATTCGGCTTGCCGACTATTGACTTGCCCGAACCCACGCCCGCGGGAGAAGTACGCGTCCGGGTGCTCAATGGAAGCGGCGAACGCGGCTTGGGTACCGAAGTGAACGACGGGCTTGTGCGGCACGGCTTCCAAGTCGTGGGCGCCGCCGCGGACGCCGATCGTGACGATTACCCACTGACACAAGTGCGCTATTCGCCCGGCGCGGTGCGCAAGGCACTCACCGTCGCCGTGGCCCTCGGAACCCCGAACGTGACCGAAGCGCGTGAAGGATTGCCCGAGGGCCTCGACGTCGAGGTGATCGTCGGCGAGGACTGGGACGACCTCGTCGCCCCGCTCAAGGCCGAGCCCGTCGCCACGACGGCGCCGACCCCGGCACCCACGTTGGGGCCCGGCGCGACGGCTCCCGAGACCTCGGCGGCGCCCACGACCACGACGACGACCCGACCCGTTTCGGCGGCGAACACCGACTACGTTCCGGTCGATCCCGAGACGGGCGGACCGCTCGTCGGATGCCCGTAACCGGTGGGTGAGATCGCTAGGGTTGATGCACCGTGAATTCGCCGACGTCGCTGCGTGCGTTCCTTCAGCGTTTCGTCTTGGCGCTCGTGTTGTCGTTCGGACTCACCGCGAGCGGAATCGGCTACGCGTACTGGTTCGTCAACGACGCGGTTGACTCGGCGGAACGCGTCGAAGGGCTCGAACTCGACGAACAGAAAAAGGGAGAGCCCGCGAACTTTCTCATCATCGGCTCGGACACGCGCGAGTTCGTAGAGAACGCGGAAGACGCCGCGCACTTCGGCGAGACGGGCGACGCCGGCGGGCAGCGATCCGACACGATCATGATCGCCCACGTCGACCCCGACGAGAAGAGCGGCTTCCTCGTGTCGTTCCCACGCGACCTGTGGGTCGATATCCCGGGTCTCGGCACCGCCAAGATCAACGCCGCGTTCAACGAGGGGCCCCAACGCGTCGTCGACACCATTCAACAGAACTTTGGCATCGAGATTCACCACTACCTCGAGGTGAACTTCGACGGATTCCGCAATCTCGTCGACGCGATCGGCAATGTCCCGATCTTCTTCCCGACTGCGGCGCGCGATGTGCAGACGGGTCTCGACATCGCGTCGGCGGGATGCTTCGAGCTCGACGGGAACCAGGCGCTGCAGTACGTCCGTTCGCGCGAGTACCAGTCACTCGTCAACGACGACTGGGAGACCGACGGCACCGCCGACATCGGGCGTATCCGGCGCCAGCAGTACTTCATCCGTTCGCTGGCCGACGAGGCCGTGCGGTCCGGGTTCCGGAACCCGTTGAAGATCACCGACATCCTGAACGAGGCTGTCGGCAATCTGCGCCTCGACCCGAGTCTCAGTACGAACGACCTGCGCGCCCTCATCAACGCGTTCCGCGACGTCGATCCGGCCGCGCTCGACATGGTGACCCTGCCGACGACGCCCGAACGCATCGACGGGCAGGCGGCGCTCGTGCTCATCGAGAGCGAAGCGCAGCCGATCTTCGACCGACTCTCCGCGTTCGGCGGCGGTGGATCCGAAATCGAAGTCCCCACCGATGTCGAGCCGGCCGAAGTGAGTGTGAAGGTCGAAAACGGTTCGGGAGTGGGTGGTCGGGCTCGTGTCGTGCTCGACGGGCTCGTCGAGATCGGCTTCGACGGCGTCGAGCCGCCCGACAACGCCGACCGCCAAGACTACGAGGTCACGCTGGTCCGGCACGGCCCCGGTGACGAGTCGAAGGCGCTGCTCGTCCTCGCGAGCCTGGGCGGCGCGGGCGAACTCGTCCCGCTCGACGAGACACCCGACGCCGACGTCGTGGTCGTCGTGGGTCGCGACTTCGACTCCGTGGGTGCGCCGCCCGCGACCGGGGCGCCGGCCGAGGCCGAGGCATCCGCAACCACGCCGGTTCCGGAAACGACCACGACCAGTGGGCCGCCGCCGAATCCCGGTGGCGAAGGCGCGTTCCCCGTCTCGGGTTGCTAGCCGCCCCCCATGAACAGGGCACCTTTCTATCCCTCGTAACATGGCCGGGTGAAAGTTGCGGTCATCGGGGCGGGTTACGTCGGCTTGACGACGTCTGCGTGCTTCGCGCACCTCGGCCACGATGTCGTCTGCGCCGACCTCGATGTCGAGCGCGTCGCGCGGTTGAACAAGGGTGAAGTGCCGATTCTCGAAGACGGCCTGCCCGAGTTGGTCGCCGAGGGACTCGCCTCGCGGCGCCTGCGCTTCGTGCTGGGCGCTACGAACGCAGTGCTCGACGCCGGCGTCGTGTTCCTGTGCGTGCAGACCCCCGAGAGCGCCGACGGGAGTGCCGACCTCTCCTTCGTCGAGGATGTCGCGCGCGAGATCGCGGGCGTGCTCCAACCGGGAACCGTCGTCGTCACGAAGTCGACCGTGCCGGTCGGCTCGACCCGCTTCGTGCAACGGGTGCTCTCCGAGTCCGGCGCCCGGGCCGAAGATGTCACGGTCGCGTCGAACCCCGAGTTCCTCCGCGAAGGTCAGGCCGTGCACGACTTTCTGCACCCCGACCGTATCGTGATCGGCTGCGACGACCCCGGCGCCGCGGTGCGCGTGTCCGACCTGTACCGCAAGGTCCAATCGCCCGTGCTCGTCACCGATCCCGCGTCGGCGGAGATGATCAAGTACGCGTCGAACGCGTTCCTCGCGACCAAGGTCTCGTTCATCAATGCGATCGCGAACTTGTGCGAAGCCGTCGACGCCGACGTACGCGAGGTTGCGCTCGGCATGGGCTACGACCCGCGCATCGGCTTCCAGTTCCTCCAGCCCGGCCCCGGCTACGGGGGCTCGTGCTTCCCCAAGGACGTCGCCGCGCTGCTCCACACGGCGAACCAGGCCGACTCCGACTTCGAGCTCCTGGCCGGCGTCATCCAGGTCAACCGGGCCCAACGCGAACGCATCGTCGAGAAGATCACGAACGGCGCCGGCGGTTCCCTCTCGGAAGCAGTCGTCGCGGTGTGGGGGCTCACATTCAAGGCCGGCACCGACGACCTGCGCGAGTCGTCGGCGCTGGCGATCACGCGGCGGCTGCTCGAACAGGGTGCAGCCGTGCGCGGGTACGACCCCGCCGCAGGCGAACGCGCCGCGCGCGAGGTGCCCGGGCTCGACATCGCCGCCGACCCGTACGAAGCGGCTGCCGGCGCCGATGTCGTGGCCGTGCTGACCGAGTGGGACCAGTTCCGGTGGCTCGACTTCGACCGCGTCCGTGACTCGTTGCGCAATCCGGCGATCGTCGACGCCCGCAACCTGCTCGACCCGGCCGCGATGCGGCGGTACGGGTTCCGCTACGACGGCGTCGGGCGGCGCTGAGTGGCTCGTATCGTTGTCACCGGCGGCGCCGGGTTCGTCGGGTCCCATCTCTGCCGCGCGTTGCTCGATCGGGGTGACGACGTCGTCGCGGTCGACAACCTGTGCACCGGCCGGCGCGAGAACGTCGCGGAACTCGAAGCCGACGCGCGCTTCGAACTCGTCATCGCCGACGTGTCGAAACAGATTCCCGTGACCGGTGCAGTCGACGGCGTGTTGCACTTCGCGAGCCCGGCGAGCCCGCCGGAGTACCTGCAGATTCCGCTCGAGACAATGGACGTGTCGTCGCTCGGTACTCGCAACGCGCTGGAACTCGCGCGTGCCCACGACGCGAGCTTCCTGCTCGCGTCGACGAGCGAGGTCTACGGCAACCCCGAAGTGCATCCGCAGCCCGAGACCTACAACGGCAACGTCAACCCGACAGGGCCCCGGTCGGTGTACGACGAGGCGAAACGGTTCGCGGAGACGATGACGATCACGTACCACCGGTTGCACGGCACGAAGACGCACATCGTCCGTATCTTCAACACGTACGGCCCGCGGCTCCGTCCGTCCGACGGGCGTGTCGTGTCGAACTTCCTCGTGCAGGCGGTCGAGGGAACGCCGCTCACCGTCTACGGCGACGGCACGCAGACGCGGTCGTTCTGCTACGTCGACGACGAGGTGCGCGGGATCCTCGCGCTCTTCGACTCCGACCTCGCCGAACCGGTGAACATCGGGAATCCGGGCGAGTTCACGATGCTCGAACTCGCCGACCTCGTGCGCGAGGTCACCGGGTCTTCATCCGATATCGTCTTCGCACCCCTCCCGGTCGACGACCCTGTGCGGCGCCGTCCCGACATCACGCGGGCTCGCACGCTGCTCGGGTGGGAACCGACCATAACGCTGCGCGAAGGCCTCCAGAAGATGCACGCTTGGTACCCTCGAGGAGAGAACACGTGGTCGCGCCTGACACGACACCGCCGCCGAAGCTGAACAAGCT
>JAWXCJ010000160.1:0-6852 GCA_034408875.1 Actinomycetota bacterium | reverse complement strand
TCGATGATCGGCTCGCGCATGCCGAGGCGGCGCTGCAGCTTCTCGACGTCGAGTTCCTGGTCCCACATCACGAACGTCACGACGATGCCGGTGTTGCCGGCTCGGGCGGTACGCCCGGAACGGTGGACGTAGCCCTTCTGCTCCTCGGGCGGGTCGAAGTGGATCACCACGTCGACGTCGTCGACGTGGATGCCCCTTGCCGCGACGTCGGTGGCGACGAGCACCGCGTGGTTCCCGTCGGTGAAGTCCTTGAGTGCTCGTTCGCGAGCCGACTGGCGCAGGTCACCGTGGATCGCGGCCGCGACGACGCCCTCGCGCTTCAGCTGCGACACCAGCCGGTCGGCACCGCGCTTGGTGCGGACGAACACCATCGTGCGGGAAACGCCGGCGGCGATGGCCGTCAGTACCTTCACGCGATCCATGTCGTGCACCTTGAGGAACCGGTGCAACGAGTCGCTGACCTCATCCGGGTCGGCTTCGACCTCGTGCCGAACGGGATCGTTCATATAGCGCCGCACCAGCACGTCGACCTCGCGGTCGAGCGTGGCGGAGAAGAGCAGCGTCTGGCGAACCCCGGTGACTTTGCGCATGATCCACTCGACCTGCGGCAAGAAGCCCATGTCGGCCATGCGGTCGGCTTCGTCGATGACGAGCGTGCTGACCTGGTCGAGGTCGATCACGCCTCGTTCGAGCAAGTCGATGAGCCGGCCGGGAGTTGCGACCGCGACTTCGATGCGTTTGGTGAGATTGCGCATCTGGCGGTCGAGCGACGTGCCACCGTAAAACGCGCATACGCGCGCGTTCACCGACTTGCCGAGCGGTACGAGCACCTCGACGACCTGGCTCGCCAGCTCACGCGTGGGCACGAGGATGAGGGCGGTCGGGTGGCCGGGCCTGGCCTCGACGATCCGCTGCAGGAGCGGGAGGCCGAAGGCGAGCGTCTTGCCCGAACCGGTCTTGGCCTTGCCGCATACGTCGGCGCCGGCCAGGGCGTCTTCGATGGTTGCCTGCTGAATGGCAAAGGGATGTTCGATGCCCGCTACCGCGAGGGCGTCGACGAGCTCGGCCCGCAGGCCGAGACCGCGAAAAGAAGTGGTCACGCAGTTCGCTTTCCGTTGTGTGTACGTCGGTGGCCCGGCCTCGGGGCTCCGAACGTCAGGAAGCGAAGCAATGAGGTGGACCGCGAGCCGGGCCAGTCCCGTACTCGACCCCTCCAGCATAACCCCAGTTCAGGACGGTGCCGTACACCTTGTTCCAAAGGTCGCAACGCGGCTGGGGGCCTGCTACACCCGCAGGGGCCGGTCGCCGATAAGTACTTCTGCCGCCCGCCCCCCTGTCGAGGTTGTTTTTCGTGCGAATCAGAACTGCTGTCGTCGCCGGCGCGCTGGCCGCTTCCCTCCTCCCGTTCGTCGCCCCGGAGCCCGCCGATGCCGCGGTGACGCTCCAGTGGAGCCAGCAGACCGCGGGGTGGAACCGCAGTTCGTCGCCGACGATCGCCGACGTGAACGGCGACGGTGTCAACGACATCGTGATCGGGCACCAGGACGGCTACGTGCGCGTGCTCGATGCCGCGACCGGCAACAACCTGCCCGGGTGGCCGCAACCGGCGGCGACGCGACCGGGTGCCGCGGTGCCGGTCGACAGCACTCCCGCGGTCGGCGACATCGACCGTGACGGCGCCAACGAGGTCGTCGTCGGCGCGGGTTCCACATGGAACCGCCAAAACGGTGGTGTCGTGGTGTTCCGCCGCGACGGTTCGATCAAGTGTCGCCACGAATCGCTCAACTATGTCAACAACGACAACGGCGTGTATTCGTCGCCTTCGCTCGGCGACATCGACGGTGACACGTACCCCGACATCGTGTTCGGCGGTTGGGACCTCTACGTGCACGCGCTCGACCGCAACTGCAACGAACTGCCCGGCTTCCCGTACATGGTCGAAGACTCGACCTGGGGTTCACCCGCGCTGTACGACGTCGACGGCGACGGCCGCATGGAGATCTACATCGGCTCGGACCAGACCGCGGGCGGCGCGATCGACTGGGCCGGTGGTGAGTACCGCGCGCTCGACTACGTCGACGGGCGCGTTGTCGAGATGTGGAAACGGCGCACCGGAGACGTGTTCCACTCGAGTACGGCTATCGGTGACATCGACGGCGACGGCGACATGGAACTCGTCGTCGGTGGCGGCGACTTCTACCACCACCCCGACGGCCGCAAGATCTGGGCGCTCAACATCGGCGACGGCTCCGACCAGGGTGGCTGGCCGATCCAGACAGGTGGCCAGACCAACTCGTCGCCCGCGCTCGGCGACCTGACTGGCGACGGCATCCCCGAAGTGGTTTCGGGGAGCGCCGACGGATACGTGCGCGCCATCCGCGGCAACGGCGTTGTCCATTGGGCGGTGCGGCCGCGGTTCAACACCGGTGCGGGCGGACCCGTGCTGGCGTCGCCGATCATCGCCGACATGAACGGCGACGGTGTCAACGACGTCGGCATCACGAACGACTGGGGCTTCTTCGTGCTCGACGGCTCGACCGGAGCCGAGATCGCGGCGCTCAACACGTGGATGTCGTCGGAGGCCGCCGGTGCCGTCGGCAACTTCGGCGCGCAGGGTTGGAAGCTGATCGTCTCGGGTTTCGACACGCCCAACCGCTTCTCGCGCCTCCAGGCGTACTCGATCCCGGCGCCCGGCAAGACGCCGCCGTGGCCGATGTTCCGGTTCGACGCCCGTCACTACGCCGCGCCGAACAGCGGTGGTGATCCGTTGCCTCCGGGTATCTGCCGGCGCGGGTCGAACCCCGTCGGCATACCGGTGGCCGCGTCCGCGCCGCGGGGCTATTGGTTCCTCGGTGCCGACGGTGGCATCTTCTCGTTCGGCGGCGCGCCCTTCTACGGCAGCGCATCGCCGCTCCTGGCGGCCGGTGAAACCGCGGTCGGGTTGCAGCCGTCGCCCAGCGGTGGCGGCTACTACGTGCTGAGCAGTCGCGGCCGCATCTTCACGTTCGGCGACGCCCGGGCCCACGGATCGATGGAAGGGCGCGCGCTGAACGCGCCGATCATCGCGATGGCGCCGACACCGGGAAACAACGGGTACTGGCTGCTCGGTCAAGACGGCGGCGTCTTCAGCTTCGGCGACGCGCGCTTCTACGGCTCGATGGGCGGTCAGCGGCTCAACTCGCCGATCATCTCGATGGCTCCGACGGCGAGCGGGAACGGGTACTGGCTGCTCGCCGGTGACGGCGGCGTCTTCAGCTTCGGTGACGCATCGTTCTTCGGGTCGACCGGCGGCATGCGCCTCGCGGCACCGATCATCTCGATGTCGACCTCACCGCACGGCGGGTACTGGTTGGTCGCGCTCGACGGCGGCGTGTTCAGTTTCGGTGTGCCGTTCTACGGCAGTATCCCCGGCATCGGCTACTGCAAGCCCCCGACGGGTCTGCAGTTGCGGGCGACGCTCACCGGCAACGGGTACTACCTGCTCTCGCTCGACGGCGGCGTGTTCAGCTTCGGCGACGCGAACTTCCTGGGGAGCCAACCGGGCCTGACCTACGGCAAACACGCCGTCGACATGGCCATCCGCCCCGCGTAGTCGGGCGCCAGTCCGCTTCCGGACGCGCGTATCTGTCGTCAGCAACAGATACGCGCGTCCAGAAGCAGCTGTAGGTTCGCGGCCGTGCCCGTACCTTCTGCCCGCGGTGCGCGCCGGGTGGGCGCGGAGACCGTGGATCAACTGCGCCGTTCCGTGTCGCGGCGCATGGCGCAACTCCTCGCACGCGATCCCGACCGCATGGCGAAAGCGGTCGAGCTCGGGTTCGTCAGGCGCGAGTGGCTCGACAATCCCGGCGACGAACAGATTTCCAGCGCGACACCGGTCGACGTGCTCGAACGCTGGCTCGAACGTTCGGTCGAGCAGCGACCTTCCACGGTTGCCGCGCTCGGCCTCTCCGCGATCCAGATCCTCTCGGCGAGCGCCGACGACGAAGCGCCCGAAGGCATCCCCGACACCCTCACGATCGTGTTCACCGATCTCGAAGGCTTCACGTCGTTCACCGCGACCGAGGGTGACGAAGCCGCGAGCCTGCTGCTCGCCGATCACCAGCGCGCGGTCGGACCGATCGTGCGCAGCCGCGGCGGACGCATCATCAAGCACCTCGGCGACGGGCTCCTCGCGACGTTCTCGAGCCCCGAAGCGGGCGTGCTCGCCGGGCTCGAACTCGTCGAGACCGCTCCAGATCCGTTGCGCCTGCGCGTCGGCGTCCACGTCGGCGAAGTGCTCGTGATGCGCTACCACGACGTCGTCGGCCACGTCGTCAACGTCAGCGCCCGCGTCACCGAATCGGCCCGCGGGGGAGAGGTGCTCGCCACCGAAGCCGTGCGCGATGCGACCGGCCCGATGGAAGGCGTCGCCTACGGCCGCCTGCGCCGCCGCACGTTGAAGGGCATCAGCGAAGTAGTCCGAGTGAGCCCGGTCACCCGCGCGTAACCCCGGGACCGGCCGGGAAGTGGGCCGGGACCGGCCGTGAAGTGGGCCGGGACCGCGGCCCGGCCGCCGATCAACCGGGCCTTGAGGAGCCGCCCGGCACAGCGTCTTTGCGATGTTGGTGAGGAGCTTGGCCGCGACGACCGGGTGATCGTGGGTGAGGGCACGTAACGTCGACGTCGACGCCGCGCGGTTGTTCGAGCAAGAACGCGGTCTCGCCGAACTCGCGTTCGGCGCCGAGGCGCTGCCCGCGAACGCCGACGGCGTGGCCGTCGACCCGACGGAATGGAACCGCAACGACGGCTTCTCCCCCGGCGCGCCAGGCGCTCATCGTCACACCGGCGCGTGCGCTCACCGAGGGGAACCGCCATGTCGTGGCGCTGCGGGCGTTGGTCGACGACACGGGCGCGCCGATCGAGGCGCCCGACGCGTTCCGGGCGTTCCGCGACGCGCTCGATACCGGCATCCCCGAGGTCGAAGCCCGCCGCGACGCGATGGAGCAGGTGTTCGCCGATCTCGGTGGGGCCGGCGTCGCCCGCGACGACCTGTACCTCGCGTGGGACTTCACGGTGGCGAGCGAACAGTCGTTGAGCGAGCGGCTGCTCCACATGCGCGACGACGCGTTCGGCGCGCTCGGCGACGACCCGCCCGGGTTCCAAGTGACCGAGTCGTCCGAGGTGGGCGCGGCCCGGGTGGTGCGCGGCACCTACGACGTATCCCTGTACATGACCGGCACCGGCGGGCCGGGCGAGACACTCAACAACGACGAAGACCCGAACGGCACCCCCACCGTCAACGGCACGTACCCGGCCAAGTTCGTGTGCACCGTTCCCATCACCGCAGAGCCGGGCACCGCGCGGGCCGCGCGGTACGGGCACGGCCTGCTCGGAACGGCCGACCAGGTGATCGACATCGGGCTCATCGCGGCGACGGTGAACGTGTCGTTCTGCGCGACCCGACTTCATCGGCATGGCCGCCGGTGACGTCCCGAACGCGGCGGCGGTGCTCGGCGACCTGGGCCGGTTCCGCACCTGGGCCGATCGGCTCCAGCAGGGTCATCTCAACTTCTTGTACCTGGGCCGGCTCATGCGCCACGACGCCGGGTTCGCGGGCGATCCCGCGTTCCAGGACGCCGCGGGGGCCGGGTTGCTCGACGGCTCCGACGTGTTCTTCCTCGGTGCGAGTCAGGGCGGCATCCTCGGCGGCGCGGCGAGCGCGGTCGCGCAGGACTGGACGCGGGTCGTGCTCGCGGTGCCGGGCATGAACTACAGCGTGCTGCTGCGCCGCAGCATCGAGTTCGACGAGTTCGCGCCCCTGTTCGAGGCGGCGTATCCCGACGAACTCGACCAGCAGATCGGCCTCGCGCTGGCACAGATGCTGTGGGACCGGGGCGAGAACCAGGGCTACGCCCAACACCTCACCGCCGACCCGTACGCCGACACGCCCGCGAAGCCGGTGCTGTTGTTGGAGGCGTTCGGCGACCACCAGGTAGCAAACGTCGCGACCGAGAACCTGGCGCGAACGATCGGCGCGGGCGTACGGTCGCCCGCGCCGCCCGACGGCCGTGCCACCGCGGTGGAGCCGTTTTGGGGCCACCAAGAGAAGGCGATGACCCCCACGGCAAAGCCGCCGACGTCCCCGAGGTACTGCTGATGGTCTCGGAGTTCCTCAAAACCGACGGCGCGCTCATCGACGTGTGCAACGCCCAACCGTGCCGGACACTCGACGAGTGACGGGCGCCGGGCGCCTCGGCGCACGATCAGGTGGTCGCGCGTCGGGGGCGGCCGCCGCGCTCGACACGATCGATGTCGATGATTCCGAGGACGAGCAGCGATTCGAGTCGCTCGCTCGCCGCTTCGCCGAGACGGGCCGGGTTGTGCCGGGGATCTCCGTCGACGACGACGGGCGGGCGCGGTCCTGGTGGTGGCCGCTTCCCGCAGCGGGAGACCGCGACGCGGTCGCGTCGCTGTGCGCGGCGTCCTCGCTCGAGGCGCAGCGCGACGTTGCGCGTCGCCTTGGCGTCGCGGTCGACCGAGCGGTGCGAGCCCGGCTCGTGGCGGCGGGCGTCGAGCTGGTCGTGCGCCGTGGCGGCCGGCGTCCCGTCGAGGAGGCGTGGCTGGCGTCGTTGTCGGCTCGCGATCCGTGGTTGGCTCGCTCGCTCGACGTCGACAAGCTGCGCGCGCTCGAACAGGAAGTGCACCGGTGGGTGCACTCCGGCGCGGCGACGATGGGGCAGATCCGATTGTGCGTGCGAGTACGCGAACCGGCCGACACCCGCGGCGCGGCGGGCGACGACTGGACCGTCGAGCTTCTCGCCCAGGACGCGACCGAGTCGAGTCTCGTGGTGCCGGCCCGCGACGTGTGGCGCG
>JAWXCJ010000159.1:0-23947 GCA_034408875.1 Actinomycetota bacterium | reverse complement strand
CCTGGGGCCTCATGCGGCTCCGACCTCCGGCCCTCGATCGGCCGCGCGGAACCGAGTGACCGACCGGGCCTGCGGATCTCCCGCCTGGGGCCTCATGCGTCGACCTCGAACAGCGTCTCGCCGATCTGGAAGTTGTCGCCCTTGCGCAACCGCGCCGGCTCACCCAACGAGAGATTGTTGACGAGCGTGCCGTTCGTCGAACCGAGATCTTCGACCCAGAGCTGCCCATCGCGCTCGTAGACGCGCGCGTGCACCTGCGACACGAACGTGTCGCCCGGGATGACGAGTGAGCAGCCCGCGCCCCGCCCGATCGTGACGTCGCCCTCGACCCAGCACTCGGTGCCGGCCGCCGCCGCGGGTTGACGGATCACGATGCGCCAGTGCTGCTTCTTGCGGGGCCGCACGGGAGCAGGCGCGGGCGGCGGTGCAACCGCGACCGTCGGCGTGCCGCGCATCTCGCCCGCCACGACCCAGACAACGCGCGCGAGGAACAGATACACCAACGCGAGCAGACAGAATTTCAGGATGGTCAGAACCTGTTCCGACATCGCGCCGTTCCGTGCCTACGACTGTTGGTAGCGAATCGTGGCCGAACCGATGCCGATCACGTCGCCGTCCCGCAGCGGGTGGGTGGTGATCAGCATGCCGTTCACGAGAGTGCCGTTGGTGGAACCCAGATCCGAGATCTCGTACCCGCCGTCGCCGAGTCGTATCTCTGCGTGGTGGCGCGACACCTGAGGGTCAGATAACGCGACGATGCAGTCGGGGAGCCGTCCGATGTGGGCGGGCTTGTCGCCGAGCTGCACCCGCCGCCCGTCCGGCAACACGAGTGCGCCGAGCGCCCCGCCTTCGGCGGCGACGATCTGGGCCGTGACCCGCAGGCTGCCGCGCTTCTGGCCGTCGTCGACTTCGATCGTGACTTCGACGGGTCCGACGAACGTGTACTGCTCGTCGCGTGCGTGTTCGCGCACCGACTCCCGCAGTTCGTGGACGAGGGTGTCGTGAAAACCGGCCACCCGTTCGTAGTCATCGGGTGAGAGCGTCACCTCGAAGGAGTTGGGCGCGACCGTTCCCCGCACGCCGACCGTTCGCCCCGCGTCAAGCTCGCGCGCCAGCCGCCGACCGATCTCGACCGGCTGGAGGCCACTGCGAAATGCCTTCGCGAAGGCCCCTTCCACGAGCCGCTCGAGCCGGTGCTCGAACCGCTGAAGTCCCATTCTGTTCGACGTTATACCCGCCTCGGACCGTCCTTAGGGGCGGGCCGTTACACGGCTACATGGCTCCCTCGGTCGTCGCGCGCGGCCTTCGGCGAGTGGCTCCTTCCTGCGTCCGCACGGCTACATGGCTCCCTCGGTCGTCGCGCGCGGCCTTCGGCGAGTGGGCTCCTTCCTGCGTCCGCACGGCTACATGGCTCCCTCGGTCGTCGCGCGCGGCCTTCGGCGAGTGGGCTCCTTCCTGCGTCCGCACAGGAGGCCTGTAACCTTCTCCTTCCACGCGCGAGTGGCGGAATTGGCAGACGCGCAGGATTCAGGTTCCTGTGTCCGAAAGGACGTGGGGGTTCAAGTCCCCCCTCGCGCACACACCCCCGAGCTTCTTGTTTCAGGGTACGAGCACGACCCGGCCGACGGCCTGGCGGCTTTCGATGTAGGCGTGCGCTTCGGCCGCGGCGCTAAGCGGGAACGTGCGGTCGACCTCGACGCGCAGCTCGCCGGCGGCGACCTCGTTCACGAGGCCGCCGATCATGTTGCGGGCCCGGTCGCTTCCCATCTCGGCTCCCAGGAACACGCCCGTGAGCGAGATGTTGCCCGCGCCGAGCGGCGAGATGTCGAGCAGCTTGGTGTCGCGGCTCGCATGGCCGACGGTGATGACACGTCCGCGGTACGTCACACTCTGCACGCTGCCCTGGAGGATCTTGCCGCCGACCGAATCGACGACCAGGTCGACGCCGCGGCCGTCGGTGAGCTCGCGGACCTGCTGCACCCACTCGGACTGCGAGTAGTTGATGCCGTGGTCCATGCCGAACTCGGTCAACCGTGCGAGCCGCTCGTCGTTCGACGCGGTCGCGAACACGGTTGCGCCCGCGCGCTTCGCGAGTTGGATGGCCGCGAGCCCCACGCCGCCCGCGCCGGCCTGGATGAGGACGGTCTCACCTTTCTGCAGGTGACCGAACTCGAACAGGCAGTCGTGCGCGGTGCCGAACGGAATGGGTACGCACGCGCACGCGATCAGATCGGCGCCCTCGGGAATCGGCCACGTGAGCATCGCGAGGTTGCGCACCTTCGACGCGTGTGACCCCGAGATCATCGTGGTGACGACGCGCTGGCCGACGTGGCGGTCGGTCACGCCCTCGCCGACTTCGGTGATCGTGCCCGCACACTGGTAACCGACGATGTGGGGCGTCGACGTCATCTCGCCGCCGGCGCGGTTCAGGGTGTCGCCGCCCTCGATGCTGATCGCCTCGACGTCGAGAACGACCCCGCCCGCGAACACTTCCGGGTCGGGCACGTCCTCGTACCGAAACACATCGGGTGCGCCCGTCTCGTAGTACACCGCCGCCTTCGCCATGCGGCGGAGACTACGAGTATTTCGCGACGTCGGCTCAGGCGGTGGCGGGAACCCGTCCGTGCGAGACGGAAACGCCGATTGCGGCGATGAGTGCGAGCGGAATGAGTGCCGGCGGGCCCGCGACGGCCACCGTCGCCACACCGATGACCGCGCCTTCGAGGGCAATCATTGCGGCGCGCGTCCACGGGCCCATCGCGTCGAACCGGCGGTGGAACGCGAACACCTTCGCCGGCGTGTCGAGCCGCGCGCTCAACAGCACCGCGAGACCACGCACGAACCCGAAGCCGGTGACGACTGCGAACGCGACCACGGGGTCGCCGGTGAGCGCGGCGAGCACGACCATGAGGTAGAGGCCGCCGGTCATGATGTACGTGGCAAAGCCGACGCCGATCTGCCAGCCGAACCCGGCGCCGTAGACCCACGGGCGGAACCTGGCCAGCCACTCGTCGTTCACCTGGCGCGTGTGCAACGGCAGGTGGAAGCCGAACACGCGGAGGTCGGACGCGGTTGCGAGCGCGGCGGTCACCGCCGCGATGGTGAGCCGCGCCGACTCCGAAACGTCGAACGCGTCGACGAGTCCCGCGAGCAGCGCGACACCGAGCGCGAGCGTCGCCCCGCCGACGGTCGCACCGATCACGAACCACGTCGCGGTCGCGCCGTAGCGGTGACCGCGGGCGCGTTCGGCAACCGGGGTGACAGTCGACAACATCGAGAGACCGCACGGCGACCAGGTCGAGCGCACGGCGGCGGCCAGCGCGACGGCGACGGGCGCGACGATCAGCACGGTGAGCATGGGTCCTGATCGGCAGGCACGAACCGGTGCTTACCCGTCATCAGGAGTCGGCGAACACGCTCAGTAGTCGATGCCCTTTTTGGCCACGATGCCCGAGTCGTAGGCGTGCTTCACCTTGCGCATCTCGGTGACGGTGTCGGCCACGTCGATCAACGCCTCCGGGGCGTCGCGCCCGGTCGCGATCACGTTCACGTCGGCCGGCCGGTCGCGGATCGTCGCGACGACGTCGGCGGTGTCGATCCAACTCCAGTTCATCGGGTAGGTGATCTCGTCGAGCACGACGAGTTGGTACTCGTCACCCTGGATCAGAGCTTTCGCCTGCGCCCACGCGGTCTGCGCGACCGCCTCGTCCTCGGTGAGATCCTTGGAGTCCCAGGTGAAGCCCTCGCCGAGCGCCCACCACTCGACCCCGAGTTGCTTGGCCACCGTCTCCTCGCCGACGTGCCACTCACCCGACTTCAGGAACTGCACGACCGCGACCTTCCACCCGCGCGCGACGGCCCGGATGATGACGCCGAATGCCGCGGTCGACTTTCCCTTGCCGTCGCCGGTGTTGACCAGCACGACCGACTTCGCGGTGCGTTTCCCCTCGGGGAGCGCATGCTCGGTGGGGGGCGTCTGTGTCATGGCCCGACCCTAGGCGCAGCGACCGGCTCGCCTACCGTGAGTGTGTGCGGGTCCGAGCCGTTATGGTCATCGCCTGCGCCGCACTCCTCTTGGGTGCGTGCGCGCAGGAGAACTATGAGTCCGAATCGACGCGCGACGACCTCGTCCAGGCGGGCCTGAGCCGCGGGCAGGCCAACTGCGTCGTGCGCGAGATGAACCAGCGCATCTCGATCGAACGGCTCGGCGCCCGGGAAGGGCCCGGCGCCGACGAGCGCGACGAATTTTCGGTCATCTTCGAGGAGTGCACCGCCTCGCCCGACGGCCCCGCCCAGGGTTAGGGCCCCAGCTCGCTCATCGTGAAAAGGGGAAAGAGTTCGAGCCCCTCGACGGCGAGCTTCTCGCGACCCCCGGATTCGCGGTCGATGACGCACACGACCGGGCCGAGATCGGCACCGCTCGCCCGCAGTTCGCGGGCCGCGTCGAGGATGGCGCCGCCCGAGGTCACGATGTCTTCGACGATGCAGAGGCGCCCACCGGCGAGTTCGCCGCCCTCGGCGAGCCGGCAGGTGCCGTAGGTCTTTGCCTCCTTGCGCACGAAGCGGGCCGGGAGGCCTGTGACCTGCGACAACATCGTCGCGAGCGGTACCCCGCCGAGTTCGAGGCCGGCCAGCGCGACACACCCAGAGGGCACAAGTGGTGCCATTGCGCCGGCGATGTCGCGCAGCAGTTCCGGGTCCGCCTCGAAGAGGTACTTGTCGAAATACTCCGTGCTGACCGCTCCCGAGCGGAGGGTGAACGTGCCCGTGAGGTGGGCCGCGGCGTAGATCCGTTTGGCCAACGTGGTGCGGTCGCTCATGGTCTCGACCGTAGTGGGTGCGTTGACCAGGGACTATGTCCCGGCCTAGCTTGCTGCTCTGCGGCGGAGGCGGGGGACCGCGCCGGCGCTGTTGCCCAGCGCAACAAGCCAAGGCACGGGATGACGGGACCGGGGGGAACCGTCATCCCGCCGCCGCTCCTGCACCTCACCCGCGCCGATGAGTTGGGCGTCTCAGACGATCCGGCTGGTCTTGTTTCCCCAGTACCGGTCGCGCAGCAGCCGCTTGTAGAGCTTGCCGGTCGGCTGGCGGGGTAACTCCCTGTCGAAGTCGACCGCCTTCGGGCACTTGTAGTGCGCGAGCTGCGAGCGGCAGTACTCGAGGAGTTCGCGTTCGAGTTCGGGGCCGACCGCGTCCCAGTCGGTGGGCTGCACCACCGCGTGCACCTTCTCACCCATCTCGGGGTCGGGAATGCCGAACACCGCGACGTCGAACACCTTGGGATGGGTGACGAGCACGTTCTCGGCTTCCTGCGGGTAGATGTTCACGCCACCGGAAACGATCATGAACGTCTTGCGGTCGGTGAGGTACAGGTAGCCCTCGTCGTCGAGGTACCCCATGTCGCCGACGCTGGCCCACCCGTGCGCGTCGAACGTGTCACGCGTTTTCGCTTCGTCCTTGTGGTACTGGAACCCCGGGCGGTTCGTCGCGGGTTCGAAGTACACCGTGCCGATCTCGCCGGCCGGGAGTTCGTCGCCCGCTTCGTCGACGATATGGATCGGTGCGAGCATCGTGCGGCCGACCGAACCGGGATGCGTCACGTAGTCGGCGCTGTTGATGTACGTCGCGCCCATGCCTTCGGTGGCCGAGTAGTACTCCTCGATGATCGGGCCCCACCACTCGATCATCCGCAGCTTTACTTCGGTCGGGCATGGTGCCGCGGCGTGGATGGCGCACCGGTGCGACGAGAGGTCGTACTTCGACCGCACCTCGTCGGGCAGCTTCAGCATGCGCACGAACATCGTCGGCACCCACTGGCTGTGCGTGATGCCGTGCTGCTCGATGACCCGCAGCGCGTCCTCGGGGTCGAACTGCTCCAGCACCACAACGGTGCCACCCAGGCGCATGGTGCTCATGCAGTAGAACAGCGGGGCCGAGTGGTACAGCGGCGCGGGCGACAGATACACGGCGTGCTCGTCCATCCCGAACAAGGCGGTGAGCATCATCATCTGCCCGGGCATGTCGCCGACCGGCGTGCGCTCGATGTTGTAGCGAATGCCCTTGGGCCGCCCCGTCGTACCCGACGAGTACAGCATCGGGGTGCCTTCGAGTTCCTCGGCCGGCGGCTCGGCCGGGTACCGGTCGCGCGCGTCGGCGTAGCGCTCGTAACCACTTACATGGCTCCCTCGCTGCGCCGTCCGTGGCTCCGCTGCGTCCGCACGGCCGACGTTCTGGTCGCCGACCAGGAGGCGCACCTTGACGTTCGGCATCTTGTCGGCGAGTTCCTCGGCGAGGGCGCGGTACGCCTCGCTGATGACGAGCACCCGCGCGTCGCAGTCGTCGATGATGTACGCGGCTTCGTCGACGGTGAAGTGGTGGTTGATCGCCGTGTAGAAGAGGCCCGAACGTTGCGCGGCCCAACAGACCTCGAAGTACTCGGGCCGGTTCTCCATCAACACCGCGATGTGGTCGCCGAAGCGCAAACCCGCGTCGTAGAGCAGCTGCGCGACCTGGTTGGAACGGTCGTTCAACTCGCGATACGTCGCGGACGCGCCGGACCCGGAGAAGATGTATGCGATCTTCTCCGGGCGTTCGGCTGCGTGCTTACCCGGCCACACCCGTTCGCCTTAGAACGACGTGATGACCGAGCGGATGACTTCGCCGTTCTCCATCGCGGTGAACGCCTCGTTGACCTTGTCGAGCGCGATCGTGGCCGACACCATCGAAGCAGTGTCGAGCCGGCCCGTCTCGATGAGGTCGACGAAACGCTGGAAGTCGCGACGCACCTGCGCCGACCCGTACTTCGAACCCTTGAGCGTCTTCTGGTTGAAGAACAGGTCGAAGGTGGGGATCGTCACCGTTGCCTCGGCGCGGGTCATGCCGACCATCACCGCGGTGCCGCCCTTGCGGATCATGTTGTACGCCTGAAGCGTGGTCTCGGGGAGACCGATCACTTCGAACGCGTAGTCGACGCCGCGACCACCCGTCAGTGCCTGCACCTGCTGTACGACGTCGCCCTGCGCGGGGTCGACCAAGTCGGTCGCGCCCTGGGCCTCGGCGGTCTTGCGCTTCATCTCGACCATGTCGATGGCGATGATGCGACCGGCGCCCGCGATGCGCGCCCCCTGGAGCACCGAGAGGCCGACACCGCCGCAGCCGATGATGGCGACCGACGAACCGGGCGTGACACCGGCCGTGTTGAGCGCGGCGCCCACACCGGTGGTGACGCCGCAGCCGATCAGCGCGAGCTGTTCGTCGGGGAGGTCGGTCTCGATCTTGACGATCGACGACTGGTCGCACGTCATCGTCTCGGCGAACGTGCCCAGACCCGTCATCGTGAGGTACTGGCCACCCTCGCGGTTGCCGCGCGGCGTCATCATGACGTTGAGCTCGTTGTCGCACAACTCCGAGTTGTCGTGCAGGCAGAACCAGCACGCTCCGCAGGCGGGGATGAACGAGGCCACGATGCGGTCGCCCGGCTTCACGTGCGTGACCTCGGCGCCCACTTCGAGCACCTTTCCGGCGCCCTCGTGCCCGAGGATCGTGCCGGGCATGATGCCGACGTACCCGTTCTTGATCGACAGGTCGGAGTGGCACACGCCGCTCGCGCCCAGCTGGACGACGACGTCTCGGGGACCGGGCGGGGCCGGCTCGACGTTCTCGATGGCGAGAGGTGCGCCGGTTTCGACGAAGACTGCGGCCCGCATAGCGGCCTCCTTGAAGATGTTTCTCGTGGTTGACCGCACGCTAGCGCCTGGATTGCGGTGTTCTCCACGGGGCCCCGGGAGTCGGATTCGGGCGAATAGCATTCCCCGGTGCGCAACGTCGCCTACTTCGGTCCGCCCGGGACCTTCACCGAGGAGGCCCTCCTCACCCAGGCCGATCTCGCCGCGTGCCCGCGCGTCGACTTCCGGTCGGTTCCCGACGTCATCGCGGCGGTGGAGGGTGGCGACTTCGAGGTCGGGTTGGTGCCCATCGAGAACATGATCGAGGGCTCCGTGTCGGTCACGCTCGACACGCTCGCCTTCGACAGCGAGCTGTTGATCCAACGCGAGATCGACCTGCCCGTCTCGCTCAACCTGTGCGCCAAGCCGGGCACCACGCTGGCCGACATCGACACGGTCGTGTCGTTCTCGCACGCGCTGGCGCAGTGCCGCGGCTGGCTGCACAAGAAGCTCCCGAAGGCCGACGCCCGGGCCTCGCACTCGACGGCCGACGCCGCCCGTGAGGTCGCGAAGTCGAAGAAGTCGAACATGGCCGCGATCTGCAACGCGCTCGCCGCCGACGTGTACGGGCTCGACGTGCTCGCGACCGACATCGAAGACCACCCCGAGAACGAAACCCGCTTCGTCCTCGTCGGGCGCGGTATTCCTGCGCCCACGGGTCACGACAAGACCTCCATCGTGTGTTTCCAGCGCGAGAACCGGCCGGGCACGCTGCTCTCGATCCTGCAGGAGTTCGCGGCGCGCGCGGTCGACCTCTCGAAGCTGGAGTCGCGGCCGACGAAGCGTGGGCTCGGCGACTACTGCTTCTTCATGGACTGCGAAGGGCACATTTCCGACGAGATCGTCGCCGACGCGTTGCGCAACCTGGCGGCGAAGCAAGCCGAGGTGAAGTTCCTCGGCTCGTACGCGGTCGGCGGCCCGGTCGAAGCCGGCGCCGAACGCCGCCGCGCCCACGGCCGCGCGTGGAAGCACGCGTCGTCGTGGGTCGAAGGGTTGCGCGCGCAGATACGAGATGCCGAGTGAGTCAGGCGTGATCGACCTGAAACGGTTGCGCGACGAGCCCGAGTATCGGCGCGGCATCGAACGCAAGCGGGTGCGTGCCGGGTTGCTCGACAGCGTGATCGAAGCCGACGAGCACCGCCGGTCCGTGCTCACCGGCGTCGAAGAACTGCGGGCCCGCCAGAACGCGGCGTCCAAGGAGATCGGCAAGGCCGCACCCGACGACCGGCCCGCGAAGATCGAAGCGGCCGCCGCGCTGAAAGAGGAACTCACTGCGCAGGAGAAGGAACTGGCTGCGGTCGAGGAGCAGCTGCGCGAGCTCGCGCTCCAGGTCCCGAATCCGGCCGACGGCAGCGTGCCCGACGGCGGTGAAGACGACGGAGAAGTGTTGAAGACCGTCGGAACTCCGATCGCCGCGCCCGCGCTCGACCACGCCGCGTTCGCCGATGCCATGGGCTTCGTCGACACCGAGCGCGGCGCCGAAGCGAGTGGTTCGCGCTTCGCGTACATCATGCGCGAGGCGGCGCTCGTCGAACTCGCACTCGTGAACTACGCGATGCAGACGGTCGTGAAACATGGCTTCACTCCTGTGATCCCGCCGACGCTTGTTCGCGAACGCACGATGGAGGAAGCCGGCTTCTTCCCGACCGACCGTTCGCAGGTGTACGAGCTGCAAGCGGACGAGCTCTATCTCGTCGGCACGAGCGAGGTGCCGCTCTCCGCGCTGCACCGGGGCGAGACGTTCACTCCCGATCAGTTGCCGGCGCGGTACGCAGGATTCTCGTCGTGCTTTCGGCGCGAAGCGGGGACGTACGGCAAGGACACGCGGGGCATCTTCCGCGTTCACCAGTTCGACAAAGTCGAGATGTTCACGTACTCCACGCCCGACGCGTCGGAAGACGAACACCAGCTGATCCTGTCGATCGAAGAGGAACTGCTCGGCGGGCTCGGCTTGCAGTACCACGTCGTCAACATCGCGGCCGGCGACCTCGGCCCGGCCGCGACGAAGAAGTACGACATCGAGGTCTGGCTGCCATCCGAAGGCCGGTACCGCGAGGCGACGTCGTGCTCCAACTACACCGACTACTCCGCGCGCCGGCTCGGCACCCGGGTCAAAACGGAGAAGGGCAGCGAGCTGGTGCACACGCTCAACGGCACCGCGATCGCCATGAGCCGCATGCTCGTCTACCTCTTCGAGCAGTGCCAGGACGCCGCCGGCGGGTTCGTCGTCCCCGACGCGCTGCGCCCGTACACGGGCTTCGACTACGTGGAACCCCGTTCCTGAGCGCAACTACCCTCGAACTCGGAGGGGTGCCGGAGCGGCCGAACGGGACGGTCTTGAAAACCGTTGTGCGCAAGCACCCAGGGTTCGAATCCCTGTCCCTCCGCTCCCGTTTGCAGCGAAGTGGCCCCTCACGGGCCACTTGGCTGCAAATGCCGGCGGCATCGCCGATTAGGGCCTGTGGTCTGGCGTTTCGCGGTTCTGGCGACAGTGGTGACACTGCTCCTTCCGGCCGCGCGCGCGGACGCGGGCACCCTCGACTTCGACCCGCCGGTGGCCCCCACGATCGGCAACTTCACGGCCGTCACCCTCACCGGAACGCCGCAGCTCACCAGCCTGAGCATCGCCCCGTTCACGATCATCGACGACACTGCGACACTGGCCGGCTGGCACGTCCTGCTCACGATCCCCGACCTCGTCAACGGCGCCTCCACGATCGCCGCGACCGAGGTGACGATGGACGCGCCGTCGGTGCAGGCGGTTGCCCCGGCCACGATGACCGGCGTCACGGGCAACGCCGCGGCGGGCGGGTTCGCGGTCGGCGAGAAGATCGTGACCGCGTCGGTCGGCAACGGGGCCGGCACGTACCTGATCTCGCCCCGCATCGTGAAGCTCGAAGTGCCCGCGAACGCGGTCGTGGGCACGTACACGAGCGCGGGCTCGATCGCGATCGTGAGCGGACCCTGATCGGGAGATAGTTCGGGGCCCTAACGGTTCGGTAGGCTCATCGTGTGCCGGATCCCGATGTGCGGACGGCGGCGCGGGCCATTGCCCTCGCGGCCCGTCGTTTGGAGCGTGCCGCGGGCGATCTCACGCTCGCCCAGTTCCGGGTGCTCGCGCTCGTAGCCGGCGGCGACCACCGTTCGTCGTTGATCGCGGAACGCCTCGCGGTCGCGAAACCGACGATCACCGCGGTCGTCGACGGCCTTGTCGAGCGCGGGTTTGTGACCCGCGAGGCAGTCATCGGCGACCGGCGGTCGTTGCGGCTCGTAGTGACTCGCGCCGGGAAGACGGCCCTCGCCGACGCGGAGGACGCGATGGCCGTCGCGCTCGACCAGGTACTCGTCGACGCGCCCGACCGCGACGTCGTGCTCGCCGCGTTGTGTTCGCTCGACGAGGCGATGACGACATACTTCACGGGCCGTCTCACGCGATGAAACTGCTGCAGCGCGAGAAGCGCCCACCCGGTTGGGTCCGGCGCCTGATCGGCTACATGGGGCCGCACAAGAGCGACGCGATCGTCGCGTTCGGCGTCGCGATCGCGGGCACGATCATCGCGTCGCTGGCCCCGCTCGTGCAGCGCGTGATCGTCGACGACGTGATCATCGCCGGCGACAAGCCGCTCGCGCCGTGGATCGTGCTGCTCATCGTGATGGCCCTGGCCCGGTTCGTCCTCGCGTACGTCCGTCGGTTCCGAGGCGGGAAGATCGCGCTCGACGTGCAGCACGACCTACGCACCGCGATCTTCGGACAGCTCCAACGCCTCGACTTCGCCAGTCACGACGAGATGCAGACGGGCCAACTGGTGAGCCGGGCGTCGTCCGACGTACAGCTCGTGCAGGGTCTGTTGCAGTTCATGCCGATCGGCGTCGGCAACGTCCTCATGTTCGTCGTGTCGCTCGCCGCGATGCTGTGGCTCTCGCCGTTGCTCACGGTCGTGATGCTGCTCGTAGGGCCCGCGCTCCTCTTCACCGCCCTGCGGTTGCGCACCGCGGTCTTCCCGGCGAGCTGGGACGCGCAGCAGCGTGCGGGCGACGTCGCGAACGTCGTCGAAGAGGCAGTGACGGGCGTTCGGGTCGTGAAGGGGTTCGGTCAGGAGCAGGCCGAACTCGATCGGCTGACGGGTCGTTCCGAACGGCTCTTCGCGTCGAAGGTGCGGCTCGTGCACATGCAGGCTCGGCTGCAGCCGGCGCTCCAGGTCATCCCGCAGTTCGGCTCCCTTGGCGTGCTCGCGTTGGGCGGCTGGCTCGCGATCGAGGGCCAGATCAGCCTGGGCACCTTCCTGGCCTTCTCCACGTACATGCTGCGTCTCGTTCCGCCGGTACGGATGATGGCCGCGATCCTCACCGTCGGTCAGTTGGCGCGGGCGGGCGCAGAACGCATCTTCGACCTCCTCGACTCGACTCCGCTCGTGCAGGACAAGCCCGACGCGCCCGACCTCACGCCGACGAGCGGCGAGGTCCGCCTCGACAACGTCACGTTCGGGTACTTGAGCACCGAACCGGTGCTGCACGACTTCAACCTCGCCGTCGCGGCGGGTGAGACCGTCGCACTCGTCGGAGGTTCGGGCTCGGGCAAGTCGACGATTGCGCTGCTGCTGCCGCGCTTTTACGACGTGCAGCACGGCACGGTCACGATCGACGGGGTCGACGTGCGCGACGTCACGATGGCGTCGCTGCGCAGCCAGATCGGTGTGGTGTTCGAGGACTCGTTCCTGTTCTCCGACACGATCCGCGCCAACATCGCGTTCGGCCGACCCGACGCGAGCGAAGCCGACGTCGAAGCAGCGGCACGCGCGGCCGAGGCGCACGAGTTTGTCGGTCGGCTGCCGCACGGGTACGACACGGTCGTCGGTGAGCACGGCCTCACGCTCTCGGGCGGCCAGCGCCAGCGCATCGCACTCGCACGGGCATTGTTGTCCGACCCGAAGATCCTGTTGCTCGACGACGCGACGTCGTCGGTCGACGCGCGCATCGAGGAAGAGATCCACGCCACGTTGCGGCGCCTCGCGGTCGGCCGCACCACGATCCTCATCGCCCACCGCCGCTCCACCCTGTCGCTGGCCGACCGCATCGTGGTGGTCGACGGCGGTCGGGTTGTCGACTCGGGCACGCACGAACAGTTGATCGCGCGGTGCTCGGTGTACCGGCTGCTGCTGTCGGGCCCGGGTGACGACGTGGAAGGTATCGACGCGCCGGAACCGGAGTTGGCGCACGCGGGCAACGGACAGGTCGACGGCATCACGCCCGACGCGTGGCGTGGGCTCGAGGCCGAGGAACTCCGCTTGGCCGAGGCGGCCGACGCGACCCGTCCGGCTACCGCGCCGGCCCGATTCGGCCCGCCCGGTGCCGGCGGTGGCTTTGTCGGCAGCATGGCGACGATGGGCGGCGCGATGGCGCCGACTCCGGAGTTGCTCGCCAAGGTCGACGCGTTGCCACCGGCGAACTTCACCGCCGACGTCGACGTCGAGGCCGAAGCCCGCGAAGACTCGGGCTTCAAGTTCTTCGCGTTCCTGCGTCCGTACCGGGCCGCGCTCGCGCTCGGACTCGGACTCGTCACGCTCGACGCGATCTGCACGCTCGTGGGGCCGTTGCTCGTCCGCTACGGAATCGACAACGGTGTCGTCGACGAGTCGAAGCGCGCGCTCTTCATGGCATGTGGCTTCTTCCTCGTCGTCACGCTCATCGACTGGGCGATCATGTGGGGCCAGATGCGCATCATGGGGCGCACCTCGGAACGGCTCCTGCACGCGCTGCGCATCAAGGTGTTCGCGCACCTGCAACGGCTCGGTGTCGACTACTACGAGCAGGAGATGGCCGGGCGCGTCATGACGCGCATGACGACCGACATCGACTCGCTTTCACAGTTGCTCCAGCAGGGTCTGATCACCGCGTTGGTCAACATCGTGTCGTTCTTCGGCGTCGGTATCGCGCTGGGCATCATGAACCCGAAGCTCGCGCTCGTGGCCGCGTCGGTGCTGCCGCCGCTGATCATCGCCACGTTGTGGTTCCGCAAGCAGTCGAGCAAGGCGTACGAGAGTGCGCGCGAGCACATCGCCGCGGTCAACGCCAACCTGCAGGAAGGGCTCTCCGGGGTCCGGGTCTCGCAGGCGTTCGTGCGGGAGGGCCGCAACCAGGAGGACTTCGAAGAGGTCGCGAGCGGGTACCGCAACGCCCGCATGGACGCACAGAAGCTCGTCGCCATGTACTTCCCGTTCGTCGAGTTGCTGTCGGAGCTGACGGCCGCGCTCGTGCTCGGAGTCGGGAGCGTGTTCATCAGCGACGGAACATTGACTGCGGGTTCGCTGATCGCGTTCTTGCTCTACCTCGACCTGTTCTTCGCGCCGATCCAGCAGCTGTCGCAGGTGTTCGACGCGTATCAGCAGGCGCGGGTGTCGCTCGTGCGCATCGGCGAGCTCCTGGCCACGCCGAGTTCCATCCCGCCGCCCGCGGAACCGGTGTTCCCGACCCGGCTGCGCGGCGACGTCGAGTTGCGCGACGTGCACTTCGCGTACCCGACCGCGGTCGACGAGGCGCTGCGCGGGTTGTCGGTGCGCGTCAACGCGGGCGAGACGGTCGCGCTCGTCGGCGAGACCGGCGCGGGCAAGTCGACGGTCATCAAGCTCGTCGCCCGGTTCTACGACGCGACGACCGGCTCGGTGCTGGTCGACGGGGTCGATGTCGAGCAGTACGACGCGGTCGCGTTCCATTCGCACCTCGGCATCGTCCCGCAGGAGGCGTTCCTGTTCTCGGGCACGATCCGCGACAACATCGCGTACGGGCGCCGGAGTGCGACCAACGCCGAGGTCGAGGCCGCGGCGCGCGCCGTCGGCGCCCACGACTTCGTCACCTCGCTTCCCGGCGGGTACTTGCAACCGGTGAGCGAACGGGGCCGGTCGTTGTCATCGGGCCAGCGCCAGTTGATCGCGCTCGCGCGTGCACACCTCGTCGACCCCGCGATCCTGTTGCTCGACGAAGCAACCTCGAACCTCGACCTCGCCACCGAAGCCAAGGTGCAGAAGGCCATGGGTGTCGCCGCAACCGGCCGCACCACGATCCTCATCGCGCACCGGCTGCAGACGGCCCGTCTCGCCGACCGCATCGTCGTCATCGACGACGGCCGCGTCGTAGAAGACGGAACCCACGACGCTCTCGTCGCAGCCGGCGGCCCGTACGCGCGCCTGTGGGCATCAGCCGAAGGCGAACCCGCCGCCGCGAGTTAGCCAACGGATAGGTTCCGCGGATGCCGAAGATGCCTGCCGATCGCCCGGGGCGCACGTGGTGGCGCGACGGGGTGCTGTACCAGATCTACCCGCGGTCCTACATGGACGCGAACGGCGACGGCATCGGTGACCTGCGCGGCATCACGGCGCGGCTCGACCATCTGCAGTGGCTCGGCGTCGAGGGCATCTGGCTCGACCCGATCACCGTCTCGCCGAACCTCGACTGGGGTTATGACGTTGCCGACTACTGCGACGTCGACCCCGCGCTCGGCACGCTGGCCGACGCCGATGAACTGATCGAACAGGCGGCGCGGCGCGGCATCCGGGTCGTGCTCGACATCGTCCCGAACCACTCGAGCGACCAACACCCGTGGTTCCTCGACGCGCGCTCGTCACGCGACTCCGAACACCGCGACTGGTACGTGTGGGGCGACCCGAAGCCCGACGGGTCGCCGCCGAACAACTGGGTCAACGTGTTCCACCCGGGCCTGCCCGCGTGGACGTTCGACGACACAACCGGCCAGTACTTCCTGAACCACTTCCTCCCGTCGCAGCCCGACTTCAACTGGTGGAACGGCGGCGTGCGCAGTGCGTTCGACGACATCCTGACGTTCTGGTTCGACCGCGGCGCCGCCGGCTTCCGCATCGACGTGTGCCACATGGTGGTGAAGGACAAGGAACTGCGCGACAACCCGCCGTCGACCGATGCCGACCACTGGTACGTGCAACTGCGGGGCCAGCGGCAGGAGTTCAACGCGGCCCGGCCCGAAGTCCACGACGTGCTGCATCACTGGCGCGAGATCGCCGACGGGTACCAGCCCGCGCCGATCCTGATCGGCGAGACGTACGTGTTCGACCCGGAGGACCTGTTTGCGTTCTACGGAGCCGGCGACGAGTTGAACCTCGCGTTCAACCTCATCTTCTTGCACGCGAAGTTCGACGCGGGCGAGCTGCGCGACGCGGTCGAGATGGCCGAACGACTCCTACCCGCGAACTGCTGGCCCACGTGGACCGCGGGCAACCACGACAACCGTCGGTTCCCGACCCGTTGGTGCGGCGACGACCCGGTCAAGGCGCGGGCGGTCATGGTGCTGCTGATGGGGCTGCGGGGGACGCCGTTCCTCTACTACGGCGACGAGATCGGCATGACCGACACCGACGTCGCCGACGACCGCATCCTCGACCCCGTTGCCAAGCTGCACGGAGCCCGTCTCGGCCGCGACCCCGAACGCACGCCCATGCAGTGGTCGGGCGCACCGGGCGCGGGGTTCACGAAGGCGGGCGTGGAACCGTGGCTCCCGTTCGGCGCGCACGAACGCCTCAATGTCGACGCCCAACGCCACGACCCGAACTCGATGCTGTCACTGACGCGCGATCTCATCGGCCTGCGCGACGCGATGCCCGAGCTCCGAACCGGCAGCTACGCAACATTGCCCGCGACGAAGGATGGCCTGTGGGTCTGGCAACGCGGCGACCGCACGGTCGTGGCGGTCAACCTCAGTGACGAACCGGAAACGGTGAACGACGTCGAAGGCGAGATCCGCATCTCGACCATCCGATCCCGCGACACCGAGCAAGTAGAAGGCACCCTCACCCTCAGTCCCTGGGAAGCCACGATCCTGATGCGTCGCTAGGGGGTGAGAATTCCCCCTAGCGACGCACGGTGGTCCAGGCGAGGAGGTCTTTGGCGGTCATGGCGTTGATGACGCGGTCGGCTTCGTAGCCGCAGGCGGAGGCGCGGTCGGTGCCGTAGGGGTGCCACTCGAGTTGTTCGGTGGCGTGGGCGTCGGTGTCGATCGAGATCTTCACGCCCAACTCGAACGCACGGGTGAGGATGCGCTTCGGCGGGTCGAGGCGTTCAGGACGGCAGTTCACTTCGAGCGCGGTGTCGTGGTCGACGCACGCGCCCAGCACGAGTTCCTCGTCGAACTCCGACTCGGGGCGGCCGCGACCGGTCAGCAGCCGGCCGGTGCAATGGCCGAGCACGTCGCAGTGAGGGTTCGCGATGGCGTGCAGCATGCGCTTCGTCATCTCGGCTTTCGGCATGCGCAGCTTCGAGTGGACGCTGGCGACCACGACGTCGACACGCGCCAGCAATTCCTCGGACTGGTCGAGCGCGCCGTCTTCGAGGATGTCGACCTCGATACCGGTGAGCAGGCGGAACGGCGCGAGTTCCTCGTTGACCTCGGCGACGACGTCGAGTTGCTGCGTCAACCGTTCGGCTGTCAGCCCGTTCGCGATCTTCAAGCGGGGTGAGTGGTCGGTGAGCGCGAGGTACTCGTGGCCGAGGTCGCGGGCCTTGGTGGCCATGGCCTCGATGGTGTGGCCGCCGTCGGACCAGTCGGAGTGTGAGTGCAGATCGCCCTTCAAGTGCTGCCGCAGCGCCTCGCCCGCGTCGGTGCCCGGTTCGGGCCCGTCGTTCATCAGCTTCCGGAGGTACTCCGGGGTCTCCCCGGCGAGCGCTTCGGCGATCACCGTCGCGGTCTTCTCTCCGACGCCGGGAATGTCCTGCAGGCGCCCGATCTTCGCGAGCCGTTGGAGCTCTTCGTCGGTGATTCGGCTGATCTCGGTCGCGGCCCGCCGGAACGCCTGGATGCGGTACGAGGGCGCGCGCCCGCGCATGAGCAGGTCGGCGATGCGGTTGAGGGCCTCGACTGGTGTCACCGCTCGAAAGTACCCTTTCGCTCGTGGGCTTCTACGGCGAACAGATTCTTCCCCGATTCATCGACGTCATGCTCGGCACGCGCGAGTTCGCCAAGGTCCGCCGCGAGGCGACCGCGGGCCTGCACGGCGACGTCCTCGAGATCGGGTTCGGCTCCGGCCTCAACTTGGCCTACCTCCCGAAGGAGGTCACCGGCGTGTGGACGGTCGACCCGTCGGCCGTCGCAATGAAACTCGCGGCCAAGCGCATCGCGGCCGCACCCGTCGCCGTCGAGATCGGCGGGCTCGACGGCGAGCACCTCGACTTCCCCGACGGCCGCTTCGACGCCGCGCTCTCGACCATGACGCTGTGCACGATCCCCGACGTCGAAGGCGCGCTGGCCGAGGTGCGCCGGGTCCTCAAGCCGGGGGCCTACCTGCACTTCGCGGAGCACGGCCGGTCGCCGGAGATGAAGGTGGCGCGCACCCAGGACCGCTTCAACCGCCTGCAGAACGTGTGCGCGGGCGGCTGCAACCTGAACCGTGACATCAACGAGCTGATGATGAAGGCCGGCTTCGAGATCGAGACGGTGCGCAACTTCTACCTGAAGGGCCCGAAGGCAGTGGGCTACATGGCGGTCGGAAAGGCCCGGAAGGCCTGAGCAGTATCGGCCGTATACTCGACCGACCTTGGAGGGCTGACCGAGTGGCCGAAGGTGCTCGCCTGCTAAGCGAGTAGGGGGTGTTAAGCCTCCTCGAGGGTTCAAATCCCTCGCCCTCCGCCAAGTGGAAGACAACGAGCTGGCTCTGGCGTTCTCCGAGCTCGGCGCCGCGACGCTCGGTGAGAGCGGCGGCCGCCCGATGCGGGCGCGCATCCGGCCCGCGTGGACCGGCGCGCACGTCGCCGCACCCGCGTATCCCGTGCGGTGCACGACCGGCGACAACCTCGCGGTGCACGTCGCGGTCGAGCGCGCACCCGCCGGTTCGGTGCTTGTCGTCGACGTCGGCATCGAGCGCGAGTTCGGCTACTGGGGCGAGGTGCTCACCACGATGGCGCAGACGCGCGGCATCGCCGGGCTCGTCATCGACGGCGGCGTGCGCGACGTCGAGGCGTTGGAGTTGCACGGCTTCCCGGTGTTCAGCGCCATGATCGCGTTGCGGGGCGCCACCAAGACGTTGCCCGGCGTTGTCGGCGACGTCGCCACGGTCGGCGATGTCGACGTACATCGCGGTGACTGGATCGTCGGCGACGTCGACGGCGTCACGCTCGTACCCAACGACACGGTCGATGCCGTGCTCGACGCGGGCCGAGCGCGCTCGCAAAAGGAACGCACTTTGTTCCTCGAACTGCGGTCGGGCAGGACGACGATCGAGTTGCTCGGCCTCGACGCGTCACCGATCGAAGAGGTCGGCGATCTCGATCGCTAGGCCGGGCAGGAGCGGGGAAGTCAACGCTTCGCCTTCGCCCAGCTCGAGCACCTCGTCGAACTCCGCCGCGGCCGGCTCGGTGCGCCGGTACACGAGCACCGTCTTGCTCGCGGTGTCGACAAGCCACAGCTCCGGTAGCCCCGTCCGTCGTAGCGCGGCAGCTTCACCATCAGGTCGTAACGCCAGGTCGAACGGGAGCGCACCTCGACCGCGAGGTCGGGTGGGCTGTCGAGGCGGCGCGCCCCTCGGGCCGGTCGCCGCGCTTCGCTGAACCACAACACGTTGGGCGCGAACACGTTCCAGGAGTCGATCGGTACGTCGAGCGGGCTGAGCACCTCGCCGCGACCCGTGTGACTCGTTGCCCACCGGTCGATGCAGCGGTGAAGGCGATCGCGCACGCGCTGGTGGTACACGTCGGGTTCGCTCACGATGATTTGCCCCTGGACGAGCTGGCTGTGCACGGGGAAGTCGTCGGGGGAAGCGAGGAATTGTTCGGCTGTCACTCGTCCCGGCCGCGGCGTGTCGGTGACTGCCATGTGGTCAGGGTACCGCCGACCTGAGCCAGCTACGAGGGGACGACGTTCGGCGGCGTGCCGCCGGCCAGCACGGTCGCGGCGGCGGTCGCCGCCATCTGCGCCATCGCCGTGCGCGTGGCGTTCGATGCCGAACCGATGTGCGGCAGCAGCACCGTACGGGGTGCGTTCCGCAACCGCTCGTGGATTTCGGGCTCGCGCTCGAACACGTCGAGCCCGGCCGCGAACAGCCGGCCCGCGTGCAGCGCATCAGCCAAGGCCGCTTCGTCGACAACGGGTCCGCGCGCGGTGTTCACGAGCACCGCGGTCGGTTTCATGAGCGCAAGTCGGCGGACGTCGATCAAGTGCCGGGTCTCGTCGCCACCCGGACAGTGCAGCGAGACGATGTCGGAAGCCGCGAGCAGCTCGTCGAGGTCGGCCACCCATCCCGGCTCGCCCGTCGGCGTGCGGGTGTGGTGCAGCACCTGCATGTCGAACCCGGCGGCGCGGCGCGCCACGGCACGACCGATGCGCCCGTAGCCGACCAACCCGAGCGTGGCGCCGTGCACGTCGCGCCCGAGGTACTGCGTGATACCCCAGCCCTTCCACACGCCTGTGCGCAGGTCGGACTCGGCCTCCGAGGCGAGCCGCGACGCGGCCAGGATCAACGTGAACGCGAGGTCGGCCGTCGTTTCGTCGAGCACGCCGGGCGTGTTGCACACGACGATGTCGTGTTTCGCCGCGGCTTCAACGTCGACGTTGTCGTAGCCGACCGCGACGTTGGCCACGACCCGCAAACGACCGGCGCCCGCGGCGAGCACGGTGTCGTCGATGCGGTCGGTGAGCAACGACACGATCGCGTCGACCTCACCGGCGAGCGCACACAGTTCGGCGGGCGCGTACGGCGCGTCGTCGGGTTTCGGGCCCACGAGGTCGTGACCCGCGAGCGGATCCAGCCCACCCTCGGGCAGGCACCTCGTAACGAGAACCCTGCCCATAACTATCGCTCCCTACGCCCCCGCCCGAGGGGCCTTCGGCCGGCGGGGCTCCGCTGCGTCCGCACGCCCACTAGTGCTCGGTGTAGTTGACCGGGCCCGCGTCCGGCACGCCGACCGCGAAGCAGAAGCAGTGAATCGGCGCGTTGTCGCTCACCGGCCGCAGGCTGTGCACGGTGTCGGGCGGGATATGCACCAGGTCGCCCTGGCCGATCTCGCGCTCTTCGTCGGCGATCTTCATGAGCCCGCGCCCCGAGGTCACGTAATAGAACTCGTGCGTCGGGTGGTGGTGCGGGTCGACCAGCCCACCGCCCGCGACCTCGAACTCGCTGACCAGTTCGAGGTGCCCGCCTTTGGTGATCTCGAACATCTCGCGCGGGTTCACGAGCCACCACACCGGCACCGTCCCGTTGTGCTCGACAACGGGGTTCACGTCTTCGATCGACCGCACATCCATACAGGCCTCCGTAGTATTCGGGCGTCAGCGTACGCCCGATCTCCCTCGCCGCACTTCCCGCCACGCCGGAGACGTTCGCGCCCTTCGGCGTCCTCCCGTCGACCGAAGGCGACGGGGCACCGACCGCGGACCTCGAGTTCCCGCTCAACGACGGCTGGGTCAACTACATCGAGCACGACCTCGACGAGATCGACGTCGTCGACGGCGCGCTGCGCTGCGAACTCCTCAACCGCCACGACACGCACACCCAAACCCTCATGCCGGTGAGCGGCGACGCGGTCGTCGTCGTGGCGCCGGCCGAAGTCGACTTCTCGCGGCCCGCGCACTTCGAGACGGTCCGGGCCTTCCTGTTGCCGCAGTACACGTGTGTACACCTGCGTCGAGGAACGTGGCACTGGGGCCCCTATCCGGTCGGCGCAGACCATGTGCGCATCTTCAACATCCAGGGCCGGGGTTACGTGAACGACAACGGCATCGTGGCGCTGGCGAGCGACTTCGGCGTCGCGTTCGACGTTCGTGTCAAAAGTCACTGAAGCGCTCAAGTTCTGGACACCGTTCGTTCGACACCTCTAGTGCGGGATTGTTTTTCGAGGAGGTACCGAATGGATGCGACGATGACCACTCTGCATCGCGAGATCCAGCACGAGGAACGCGCCGTCGGGATGCACCCGAAGACCGCCGTCACCGGTGCCATGATCACGAAGCGCCAGTTCCAGGTCGCGCTCGTGCTCGCGTTCGTCGTCGCCGCGCTGCTCGGCATTGCGTTCATGCCGAAGACGGCGATCCAGACGCCCGTGCTCCAGGGCCTCACCGTCGCACTCGCAGTTCTGCTCGGCATGTACGGCCTCGAGCAGGACAAGCACCTGCGGCGGTTGCGTGCCCTGTCGCGCGACGAGCAGAAGGTCACGCTCGCGGTCGCGCAGGCCATGGCCGAGTCGGGTGTGCTGCGGTTTGGGGACGACGAGTTGCTCGCCCTGCGCGAGAGCTTCCGCGAGTCGGCCGACCGCCTCGCTTCCGGGCTGCAAGAGACCATCGGCGCCGAATTCGCCCGAGTCCGCGTCCCGGGCCCGGCCGGAGAAGTGCCGACCCGCCTCGCCCGGCACACACTGCGCCGGGGCAGCGCGGTCCTCGAGCACGTCGACGACGGACGCTCGGTGCTCGCGGTCCCGATCTGGTTCCACAGCGACGCGGTCGCCGTGCTCGAAGCGGTGTCGCACCCCGACTATCCCTTCACACTCGACGACGTCGAGACCGTCGCCGCCTTCGCGGCCGGTGCCGTCGCGGCGATGAGGGTGTAGCGCGCCGATAGCCTCCCGCCCATGGAGTTGGAGGGCCGTATCGCCGTCGTCACGGGCGGCGGGTCGGGCATCGGGCGCATGACCGCGTGGCGATTCGCGGCCGAGGGTGCGACGGTCGCGATCCTCGACCGCGACGCCGACGCGGCCCGCCAGGTCGCGAGCGAGGTACGGGGCACGGCCTACGAGGTCGACGTACGCGACGCCGAGTTGGTGACCGCGGCGATCGACGACGTTGCGGCCCGCCTCGGCGGTCTGCACCTGCTGTTCAACAACGCCGGCACCGGTGACCTGCGGCCGATGCACACCGTCGACGACAAGCTCTGGCACCGCCTCATCGACGTGAACCTCGGCGGCACGTTCAACGCCACCCGCGCCGCCGTTCCGCACATGCTGCGCTCGGGCCGCGGCGCCATCGTCAACAACGCGTCGCTCTCGGGCCTCATGCCCACCCGCAACGAGGCCGCGTACTCCGCGGCCAAGGCGGCGGTCATCGCGCTCACGAAGAGCGCGGCCCTCGAGTACGGGCCGTCAGTGCGGGTGAACTGCGTCGCGCCCGGCTTCGTGCGCACCCCGCTCACCCAGGTCTGGGACGACCACCCCGAGTCGTTCGCACCCATCGCCGAGGGGCTGCCGCTGCGGCGCATGGGTGAGGCGCACGAAGTCGCCGAGGTCGTCGTGTTCCTCAGCTCCGACCGGTCGTCGTACATCACCGGCCAGACCATTGTCGTCGACGGCGGACTCTCACTCCCACAGGCCGGCACCGACGCCGCCCTCGCCCGCCTCTACGAGCAGATGCAAAACCCCTAAGACGCGAACAAGCGCCGGATATGCGCCCTCAGGGCGCATATCCGGCGCAAGTTGCGTTGGTTCTTAGACGGCTTCGAGGAGCTCGCGGGCGCCGACGTCGGCCGAGGGGTGGCGAAGCTTCGACATCGCCCGGGCCTCGATCTGACGAATGCGTTCACGCGTGAGCCCGAAGTGCTCCGCCACTTCCTCGAGCGTGCGGTCGCCCGCACCGTCGAGGCCGAAGCGCAGCATCAGGATCGTCTTCTCGCGGTCGTCGAGCACGGCCAGCACCTTGGCCACTTCACCGGGAAGGAGCGAGGTGGCGGCGTGGTCGAACGGGGCCACGGCGTTGCGGTCCTCGACGAAGTCGCCGAGTTCGGCGTCGCCGTCGTCGCGCACCGGCTCGTCGAGCGAGACGGTGTCGACTGCGTAGCGCAGAACTTCGACGACCTTCTCGAGCGGGAGTTCGGCTTCCTTGGCCAGTTCGGCCAGCGTGGGCGTGCGGCCCAGCGTGCCCTCGAGCTGGGCGCGGAGCTTGAGCAGGGCGGTGAGCATGTCGCCGGCGTGTACTGGGAGCCGGATGACACGGGCCGAGTTCGCGATGCCGCGCTGGATGGCCTGACGGATCCACCACGTCGCGTACGTCGAGAACTTGAAGCCCTTGCGCCAGTCGAACTTGTCGACGGCGTGGATGAGACCCAGGTTGCCTTCCTGCACGATGTCGAGCAGCGGCAGACCGGACGACTGGTACTTCTTCGCGATCGAAACCACGAGCCGCAGGTTCGAGTTCACGAACTGGGCGTGGGCGTCGTTACCGGCCCGGACGGCCCGGCGGAGGTTGCGGCGCTGGGTGGGCGTGAGCTTCTTCTTCGTCTCGAGGTCGT
>JAWXCJ010000158.1:0-9764 GCA_034408875.1 Actinomycetota bacterium | reverse complement strand
CGGCCGCGGCCGCGGCCGTGAGCAGACCGGTGAGCGCGACTTGTCCGGCCGGGTCGAGGCCGACGAAGGGTTCGTCGACGAGTAGGACCGAGAAGGGGCGCACGAGTCCGAGGACGAGGCCCGTCTTCTGGCGCAGACCGCGGCTGAACCGCGCGGGCAGGTCGTCGACCCGATCGGACAGGTTGAGTGCGTCGAGCACGGCGTCGGCGTTCGGCGGCCAACCCTCGATGCCGTGGACGTGCGCGATGTACTCGATGTGCTCGCGCACGCTGAGGTCGTTGTAGAGCGCAGGCTGGTCGCCGACGAACGAGAGGGCCGCGCGGGCTTCGATCGAACCCGCATCGTTGCCCGCGACCGAGATTTCGCCCGCAGTCGGTTCGAGGAGCCCGGCAACGATGCGCAGGAACGTCGACTTGCCCGCGCCGTTCGACCCCAGCAACCCGACCAGCTCGCCGGACCGGATCGTGAGGTTCAGGTCGTGCAGCGCGACGAGATCGCCGTACTCCTTGCGCAGGTCGGTCGCGGTGATCGCGCCCGTTGCATCGCTGCTCAACGTGGCTCCAATGTTCGGCTGCCGAGCCAACCCGCGACACCCGCGAGGATGGCACCGACGAACGCGATCGCGACGGCCGTGACGACCGCGCGCACGTCGGGTCCGCTGCGAGCGTAGATCGCGACCGGCGCGACCGCGCCCACGACGAGCACGGCCGGGCCCGTTTGGCGCGCGAGCATCAGCAACGATCCGAGTTCGGGCATCCCGTAGCCGAACCCCTTGTCGGCCGACGGCGTTCCGAGCACAAGCAGGGTGGCCGCGCCGATCGGCGCCGCGAGCACCGCGACGGCGAGTGACAGTAATGCGACCAGCGCCGCGTCGCGCGATTCCGTGAGTGCGACGAACACGCCGAGCGCGGGCAGTTCCACGAAGGCGACGACGACGAGCGGCGCGGCCAGGTGCCGGAGCACGAGTCGACCCCACCGCACCGGGAACCCGGCCGGGCGCTCGATGTTGTCGGTTTCGGAGGCGAGTCCTTCGGCCGCGTCGAGCGCCGCGACGAACAGCGCCGCGCCGGCGACGACGACAAGCAGGCTCGTGCCCTTCCACGCGCCGACCAGCGCGAGACCGGCGATCGTGCTCAGCCCGACGGCGCGCAGGACACGCGCGACCGGCCAGCGGACGATGCCCTGCCAGTCGCGGCGCCAGCAGCCACCGAGACGCGTGCCGCTCGCCGAGATGCGGTGCCAGGGCCGGACCCGCGACCCCTCCTGCGCGAGCTGGCGGTGCAACACCATCACGGTGCGCACGTCTTGCAGCGTCGCCGCGAACCGGAGTTGGCCGACGAGACGGGCGCGGCGGTCGGCGGTCTCCAACGAGACGCCGCCCGCGACGGCGAGGCCCGCCACGGGAAGCAGCAGCGCAACGACGAGGCCGACGACGCCTGCAGCGGAGAACTCGCGCGGCCACAGACCGACGCGACCGAGTTGCGTTGTCGGCGAGGTCTCGGCGTCGAACAGCACGTCGGCGACCGACCACGCGATCAACGCGAGACCCACCGCGGTTGCGACCCACGGCGCGCAGCGGGTGCCCGACGCGACCAGGGCCGCGCCCCAGGCCGCGACAGTGACCGCGAGCCCGAGCCCGACCCCGACCGCGATCCACGCGGCGCCGTCGTCGGGAATGCGAATGAGCGCGATGGTGCCGCCCACGGCACCCGCGACGACAGCGATGAACGCGACGCCGCGCAGTTGCCGCAGGGCCATGCCCCGCAGCGCGGTGCCGCGATCGAGCGGAGCGAGCAGGACGTAGAGGACGTCGGGCGGTTCGGGTGCCAACGGGCCGCCGCGCGTTCCGGAGCGCAGTCCGAGGGCGATGGCGATCGCGACTCCGACACCGACGATTGCCGCGCCGTGGGCGTCGATGTCGGCGAGCGCGCTCTCGGAGACATGACCCGAACCGAAGAACGGCGAGAGGTAGATGAGCGCGACCACACCCACGATCACGGTGAGGTACGCCTTGTAGAGCGAGTTGATCCAGTCGCCCTCCTCGATCTGGTGGCGCCGGCGCATGGAACGCAACTCGGCGAGCAATCGACGCGTCGAACTGCGGATTCCCGGCACCCGGCGAGCGTAGGGAAAATGCCGTACCTTCGCGCCGATGCCCGCCGCAAACCGCGACCTCAGATTCGCCGTCATCGGCGCGGGCATGGCCGGCATCCTCGCGGCCGTCAAGCTGACCGAAGCCGGGCTCGACGACTTCACCGTCTACGAAAAGGGTGATCGCGTCGGCGGCACGTGGCGCGAGAACACGTACCCGGGGCTCTCGTGCGACGTGCCCTCGCACCTCTACTCGTACTCCTTCGCGCTCACGCCCCAGTGGAGCCACCGGTACTCGCCGGGGCCGGAGATCCAGGACTACTTCGAGCGAGTGGCACGCGAGTACGCGGTCGACGAGAAGACCCGATTCGGCGACGAAGTCACGAGTTGCGTGTTCACCGACGGGCGCTGGCACATCGAGACGGCGGCCGGGCACCGTGATGTGGTCGACGTCGTGATCGCCGCCACCGGCGTGCTGCACCACCCGAAGTATCCCGACTTCGACGGCATCGACTCGTTCGAGGGAGCGGTGTTCCACAGCGCCCGCTGGGACCACTCGGTGACCGTCGACGGCGCCCGGGTCGGTGTGGTCGGCACTGGTTCGACTGCGGTGCAGATCGTGTCGGCTGTCGTCGACCGGGCGAGCCGGCTCTCGCTGTTCCAACGGACCGCGCAGTGGGTGATGCAGGCCGAGAACCCGGCGTACACCACCGAGGAACAGGACCTCTTCCGCCGCGACCCCGAGCACCTTGCCGAACTGCACTCGCAGCTCTCGCAGCAGTTCGGTGTGTTCGCGAACGCGGTCGTCGATGCCGAATCACCCGAGGCCGCGATGATCGCTGCGCTCTGCCGGGCGAACCTCGAGGACAACGTCCGCGACCCCGAACTGCGCGAGCGCCTCCGTCCCGACTACCGCGCCGCGTGCAAGCGCCTCGTCGTGGCGCCCGACTTCTACGACGCGATCCAACGCCCGAACGCGGAGCTGATCACGTCGGGTATCGAGCGCGTGGAACCCGAAGGTGTGCGTACCCGCGACGGCGAGCTGCACGAGCTCGACGTGCTCGTGCTCGCGACGGGGTTCCACGCCGACGCGTTCCTGCGCCCGATGCACGTGGTCGGCCGCCACGGTGCCCGCCTCGACGAGGCCTGGGCCAAGCGACCGAACGCGTACCTGTCGGTCTCGATCCCCGACTTCCCCAACTTGTTCATGCTGAACGGTCCCAACGGACCCGTCGGTAACTTCTCGCTGATCGAAGTCGCGGAGCTGCAGTTCGGCTACATCATGGCGCTCGTCGAGTGCATTCGTTCGGGTGAGTGTCGCGAGATCAGCGCGACGCACGCGGCGATGGACGAACACGAAGCGGCGCGCGTCGAAGCGGCCAAGAAGACCATCTGGTCTACCGGCTGTCGGAGCTGGTATCTCGACGATCGCGGTGTCCCGGCAGCATGGCCCTGGCCATTCGACCGGTTCCGTTCCGAGATGGCGCAGCCGCACCTCGACGCGTACGAAACGGTGCAGTAGCGAAACGGTGCAGTAGTGGCCCTACACTCGTTCGGACACGGGCGATCCGGAGGATCCGATGGCCAACGCCGTTCTAGCCAAGACACTCGAGAAGGAAGCGGGAGGTCCCGGCTGGGGCGCACCGACTCGCCCGGGTGGCCCCGGATACGGCGGCGACGGGCCGATTGCCCGCACCGACACGATGACCCTCGGCGGTGTCCTGTCGGCGACGACGTTGCTCTTCGTCATCCTGTGCGCGTTCGGGTACTGGGGTTGGACCCTCGTCGAAGCTCCGCCGGAAACGGGACAGTCCGACTTCCCGGGCTGGATCATCTTCGCGGTGCTCATCGGGTTCGGCATCGGGTTGCTCGCAATGTTGAAGCCGCCGCTCGCGCGGTTTCTCGGACCCGTCTACGCCGCGGTCCAGGGTGTGTTCCTCGGTGCGATCTCACACTGGTACGAAAACCAGTGGGACGGCATCGTGGTCCAGGCCGTCGGCCTCACGGCGATCGTGTTCCTCTCGATGTTGTTCGTGTACAGCGTGCGTATCCTGCGCGTCACCGAGAAGATGCGCCGGGTCGTCATCGGCGCCACGATGGCCATCGCGGTGTTCTATCTCGTCTCGCTGTTGTTGAGTTTCCTCAACGTGACGATGCCGCTCATCTGGGACGCGGGCCCGTTCGGCATCGCGTTCAGCTTGTTCGTGTGCGGCCTCGCCGCGTTCAACCTGGTGCTCGACTTCGACCTCGCCGAGCGGGGCGTGGCGGCCGGACTGCCCAAGTACATGGAGTGGTTCTGCGCCTTGGGCCTGATGATCTCGATCGTGTGGCTCTACCTCGAGATCCTGCGCCTGCTGTCGAAACTGCGCCGATAACGCCCTCCCCGGAGTGACGGGGTGGGGTCGACCAGGGTGGGACGGAGCGGAGGCCCACCTGCCGCAGGCCTCTCGCCGGGGTTCACACTCCCCGCGACACCTGTTCGAGAACGAGCGCCCGAAGGGCGCGGCCAAAGTTGCGCGGCCCCGGCGGCGATGCCCGTGCCGTAACGCGGCTATCTCGTCGTCGTCTCTTCCTGCTTGGCTGAGCCCGACGGACCCGACCTCGACCTGCACCAGCGGTTCCGCGCGGGCGACGACGCGGCCGTGCAGACCGTCTACGAGCGCCACGGCGGCGCCATGTTCGCGGTCGCGATGTCGGTCCTGCGCGACCGGAACCTGGCCGCCGACTGTGTGCAGCAGGCGTTTCTCAAGGCGGGGCGGTCGGCCACGACCTTCGACCCGGAGCGGGCGCCGGCGCCCTGGTTGGTGACCATCACCCGCCGGGTGGCCATCGACATCTACCGGGCCGAGGCCCGCCGCAACGCGCGCGAGACCGGCCCCGAGCATGCGCCGGAACCGTCGGTCGTCGATCTCGGGTTCGAACGCCCGACGCGAGTGGTTCCGTGAACATCGAGGAAACCGGCTCGGGTCTGGCGATCATGCTCGACGTCGACGGCTTGGCACCCGCGGCGCCGGGCACCTTCTACCAAGCGTGGATGAAGGGCGACGAGTCGTCGGGCCAGGTGGTGCTGACCGCCGATATCGGCGCTCAGGCCGACAGCTGACGCGCCCGCGCCGCGCTCGGTGTCATGCCGAGTGTCTGCGCGAGGTCGGCGGCGGTGGTGAGAACACCGACGGCGCGGTCGCGGTCGCCGGGCGTGTCGCGGCGGAGCAGCACGGTCGCGAGGTCGATACCGCTGTCGACCGCGAGCGCGTGGAGTTCGAGCCGTTCGTGCAGCGCGTGCCCGGCGCCGATCAGCGTGACCGCGTCGTCGAGGCGGCCTCCCAGCGCGGCGAAGAGACCGCGGGTGACATCGGCGGCGGACACGATTTGGGCGTCGCTCCCGAAGATCTCGCCGGGGAAGCGCTCCGCGTACTCGGCGTATTCCTCGAGCCCGTCGGTCTCGTCGAGCGCGAACGCGATCTGCGCGACGTAGGCGGCGACGATGAAGTACATGAGCGCGGCGACCTTGCCGTGCACCGCCTCGCCCCACGCGTGGAACTCGGTCCGGGCCGCGGCGAGGTCGCCCGCGGCGATCAGGGTGGCGGCGGTCGTCGGCACCGCGCTGCCGATCGCGGTGCGCAGCGCCTGTTCGTTCCATTCGCGGGCGGCGTCGAGATCGCCTCGGCCGCGGGCCGACAGCCAGTGCTGGCCGGCGCGGACTGCGTCGTTGGTGTCGCCGAGCGACGTGCCGAGCGCGTGGGCGGCGTCGGCGAGCGCGTCGGCCGTGTCGAACTCGCCGCGCGCGAGCGCGAGCGTGGCGTCGAAGTCGGCGATGGCCCATCCCTCGAGCGCGCCCCGATACTCCGACGTGACCCTGAACTCGGCGGCGGCGCGGTCGAAGTCGCCCTGGGTCAGGCGAGCGTTGGCAAGGTGGTAGCGAGTCGCCAACTCGCGGTACCGGTCGCCGGCCTCGAGGGTCGCGGCCAACGCTATCTCGGCCGCGCGTTGGCGTTCGGGTGCCGGGAGCACCCCGCGCACGGCCCACGCGCGGACGAGCAACGCCTGCATGAGCGCTTGCTCGGCGCCGGCTTCGGTCGCGATCGCGATGGCTTCGTCGGCTTCGGTCAGCGCCGCGGTGCCGGGCGCCAGGATGAGACCGTGCGCGAGCGCGGCCTGGGCCAGCGCCCGCACGTCGAGCTGATCGGGGGTGAGCCCGGCCAGTCCCTCGCGGATCAGCTCCGCACCGACGTTGTCGGTGGGTGCCGCCCACATGCCGAGTTGGCCCTCGTACGCCATCCCCGCTTCGGCGAGACGGGCCGCGTCGCCGGCGGCGCGGGCGAGGCCGGCCGCGTCGAGCGCGCGTCGTCGCGCTCCTTCGTCGTTGCCCGCGCTGTGTTGGGCGTTGGCCATACGCGAAAGCACCTCTGAACGCAGACCCGGGTCGTCGTGGTCGAGCGCGTCGACGGCTTCGAGCGCGCGCTCGTACAGGGTGAGGGCGTCTTCCCACGCGAACCGCTGTTCCGCGTTCTCGGCGGCCGCGCACGCGCACTCGATGGCGCGTGCCGCGACGCCGGCGACCGCGGCTTCGCAGTAGTGGTGGGCGAGTACTTCGACGGGCACGTTGCCCCGCTCGTCGAGCAGTTCCGCAATGCGGCGGTGCAGGCGCACGCGCTTGTTCGTGCTCAGTTCCTCGAGCAGCGTCTGGCGTACGAGCGCGTGGGCGAAGGTCAGCCGGCCGGCGTGGTCGGCTACCTCGTCGATGAGCTGGGCCGTGACCGCCTCGTCCAGGCGGTCGACGGCCGCGTCTTCGTCGACCTTGGCGATGGTCGCGACCAGGTCGACGTCGAACTCGCGCCCGACCACGGCGGCCGTGCGCAGCAGGTCGTTCGTCGGGTCCGACAACCGAGAGAGGCGCTGGCCGATGAGGTCGCGGACGCCTTCGGGGATCCCCGCTTCGCCCGTCGAGACGGTCCCGACCCACATGCCGTCGCGTTGCACCAGCGTGCCGTTCTCGATGAGGTGGCGCAGCAGCTGGCGAACGAACAACGGGTTGCCGTCGGTCTCTTCGACCAGCCGGTGCGCGAATTCGAACCCGTCGGCTTCGAGCGGATGCCCACCGGCGGCTGCGAGCAGTGCGGCCATGCCCTGGTCGTCGAGGCCTTTCAGGGCGATGCGCTCGGTGCTGGGACCGCGGTTCAGGTCGACCAGCGCGCCCGCCAGCGCGTGCGTGCGGTCGATGTCGGTGTCGCGATACGTGACGACGACGAGCACGTGTGCGTCGGGGTCGAGGTGCGCGACGACGTGGCGCAGGAGATGCACGCTGCCCGCGTCGGCCCAGTGCGCGTCGTCCACGAGCAGGAACACGGGCAGGGTGGCGGCCACCGTCGCGAGGGCGTCGACGACCGCGTCGAACAGCAACAGTCGTTCGGTGTCGGGGTCGGTCGCGGTGGGCGGAGGCATGTCGGCAACGTGGCGGGCCAGCTCGGGGACGAGCCGAGCCAGCTCGCCGCCGCAGCGGCTGACGTGGTCGGCGAGCACGTCGTCGTCGGCGTTCGTCACGAGCGCGCGCATCGCCTCGATCCACGGCGCGTGCGGTGCCGCGATGTGTTCGTCGCAGCGGCCCAGGAGGACGAGCGCACCGTCGCCGTGGGCTTGGCGGGCCAGCTCGGCGGCGAGGCGGGTCTTGCCGATGCCCGGTTCGCCGACGAGGAGCACGACGCCCGAGCCGTCGACCTGCGCGCGTTTCCACGCCTCGGCGAGTCGGAGGCGGTCGGCGTCGCGCCCCGCGAACGGCAGCTCCGTCGCCTGCGGCCGCAGCGGGGCCGGAAGGGGCGCGGCCTCGGTCGCGAGGGGTGTCCACGGGACTTCGTACGCGGCGACCGGGTCGGGGAGTCCCTTGAGTTCGAGTTCGCCGACGAGCCGGAACTGCAGCTCGGTGCGGCCGCGGGCGAGTCCGCGGACCAAGTCGTCGCACAAGATGACCCCGCCGGTCGACGCGTCGCACAGGCGCGCCGCGGTCACGACCGGAGTGCCGTGGCAGTCGCCGTCCTCCCACACGACGTCGCCCGCACTGATGCCGATGCGCACTTCCATGCGCCGGTCCTCGGGCATCTGGTGGCTCGCCCGCGTGATCTCGCGCTGGATGTCGTGGGCGGCCGCGACCGCCTCGGCGGCACCACCGAACGCGGCGAGAATGCCGTCGCCGAGGCCCTTCACGACCCGGCCGTCGTGGCGCTCGACGATCGCGCCGCACAGCGTGTCGTGGCGCCGACGTACGTCGTCCGCCGCGGTGTCGCCGATGCGCGACCGCATTGCGGTGCTGCCGACCAGGTCGGTGTACAAGATCGTCGCCGTGCCCGACGCGGCCCCCGCCACGCAGGCAGCGTAGTCCTTGGGAACCACTACCCCGCCGTGGCGTCGCGTGCCAAGAGCTCGCGGACGAGGTACTCGACGTTCGGGGGTATCACCGACTTCGGGTACAGGTCGGCAACGAGATCGAGCGCCTCCTGCGGCTCGGTGATGTTCGACAGGCGCAGCAACGTGGCGATGTCGTCCTCGTCTCGTTCGACCCGGCTGGCGAGCAGCTTCATCGCCAACAGGAAGCGCGCCGAGGCGATGCGGACGACGAGGCCGGGATGGTCGAAGAAGACCGTGGCATTCGGGTCGGGTCCCGGAAGCAATCCCTTCACGGCATCGTTGAGCCAACCCGGGTCGAGTGCGTGTTGCGCGGCGACCGCTCGCGCGGCGTCGTAGATCACGGTCTTCGGTTCGAAGACGGCGTCGAGGTCGTCGGTCGAGCGGCGCCGCGAGTAGGCGAGCGCCATGGCGGCGCCTCCGACGACGAGCAACTCACCGCGCACACCGCGTGCCTCCAGCTCAGCCGCCAGGTCGCGTAGCCGCGTCTCGATCTCGCTGCGGTCCACGCCTACACGCTCTCGAGCGACGAACGGCTGACAAACACACCCCGGGCCGCGAGCGCCGGAGGGGTCTCCACGACGACTGCGGCGCGCACGGACCGGAGCCGGCTCACGAACCACCAGCCCTCGACGAACCGTGACGGTGCGCCGGCCCAGGGCGGCGTCGCCCCGCCGAGTTCCGTCGCGAGCATTTCGGCGACCCCGCCGATCAGCGCGTCCCAGCGCCGGTCGCCGGTCGACCCGGGGTCGGCGTCGAGCGCGCCCGGTTCGACGACGCCGTCGCGGACCCACGCCGCGAGCTCGGCCACCAGGCGCAGCGCGTACGGCTGGTCGCCTTCGGCGATTGCGCCGGCGATGGCGGCAACCCGCTCGCGGACGCGACTCGTTCCGAGCGGCGCGACGGCAACCTCCATCCGAGCGGCCTCGGCGATGCGGTGCAGCGTGTCGAGCTCGGGGTCGGTGTGGTCGTGCTCGTAAGCCGACAGGCGCGTCCGCGACGTACCCGCCCGGGCGGCCAGTGCCGTCTGGGTGAGGCCGGAGCGGGCGCGGATTTCCCGGAGCAGGTTCACCGATGAAGTGTATCAAGTTAGATACGTTCCCACGAGCGGTGATAATTGTGACTTTAGGCGGGCACCGTCAGTGAACGAGGTCCAGGTGGCGATACCTGCCCTCGATGAAACTTCACTTCGAACGCCACCACGCGCCGCGCCGCCTGCCCCTCCGGGGACTCGTCGGCCTGATCGGCGGGTCCCTGCTGCTGGGCCTCACGGCCTG